>CAKZUK010000044.1 GCA_937921775.1 uncultured Saprospiraceae bacterium | reverse complement strand
AAATGTAAAAGTGGCCGAAAATCGTAGCAAACAAAGTCTTTTTGCGTTCGCGGGCAAACTTTTACATTTTACATTTTGTGGTTTTACATTTTACATTTATATCTTGTTCCGAACGCCAAAATCAATTCTCGGTCGACCTGTGAAGTCCGGCGACCTAAATCCAACTAAAACACGTCTGCCTGCTAAATGCTGTTTCGCCTAAAGCTAGGAGCCTCTGAATGGTTACCATTTAAATGGCCGTTTGATGTGATTCTCGTGATAAGGGGCGCATTCTAATTCTGCCTAGCTGCCCGATAGCTTCACATCGTATGCTCACTAAAAATAAAAAGTCGGCAACTGAATATTACATCCAATTGCCGATCTTTTTGCAGCTAAACTGCCCCAAAAATGCTATTTTCTATTTGCAAAGAGCGTAAGCTTCACCAATTTCTTCTTTACTGTTTACCGTAGCTACGGTCCCATCTTCATACACAATGTCAATTGGGAATTGCAAAGAAGGGTGCTCCTCAGAAGGTCCATTCTCTTCAAACCATTCTTTCATAGCTGTGCGAATTTCTTGTTTACTGTTTCCAGTGATTTCAGAGGCATCTGGCATGATTACCGTGACAGGAAATACGATGTCAAAGCATTCCTCACGATTGCATCCTTCTGAGCCTTTACGCTTATTTTTACCATTCTTTTTGCGATCTCTTGCTCTTCTCAATTCCTTACCATCAAGGTTGAAATAAATTTGCGCTTTTTCGCCCATTAGGCCGCCTTCTGCTCTACACATATTGAGTTCATAGCCTAAGTCCGTTGCAACCAAAGCTGCTTCCGTAAAACTTTCAGAGTACTCATCGCCAATGACAGTCAAGGCACCAGAGGGAAGTGAAGATTCTGTAACAGATTGTTTCTCACTGGCAATGATGGCATCAATTAATTCGTCATCAGCAGAAGAATTGTCGTCTTTTCCACAAGAAAATAAAGTTAGCATGATTGCTAATACGAAGAAACTTAAAAGGGATTTTTTCATAATTCAAAGGTTGTTTAGGAACATGGAAATAATAAATTATTGTTTGCATGTTCGTTTAGTAAATTAAAATGGTGTGCCATGGCTTCAATAAGTGTATGGTTGCTTTGGTGGGAAAAGGTTGCCTGAGGGGAGAAATTAGGAGTAGGATTAGGGCTAGAATGAAAATTGAAACCGCTAGCGCAATCCTATTTACTTTCCCTAGTCTTACTCCTACCCATTATCACGTTGAAGCACATTGAAAGCTCTAATCCGGATTGTTTTGAATATTCACACCATAAGAACCTGTATTATGCATTGATGCCAGCGGAACTACCCATTCACACCTCCCACAGGGTTATAACCCAGATACTCTATTTCTTCTTCCTTAAAGTGAATACCGTGCTCTTCTAACTCTTTCAAAATAGGTGCATAGACTTCTTTATGAATTGGTCTTTGCACACCTGGAGTACTTAGTTTTTTATTGAGAATCATCAGGGCGACCATGGCGACAGGAAGACCCACGGTTGCGGCCATCGCCGTAAAAGTTTGGTCTTCTCCAATCAAAACCATCTTACTGTCAATCTGGTGTTTTTTCCCATCCAGTTCATAGCCAAACTTGTGATACATGACGATCATATCTTTATCGTCAGGTTTCAAGGTCCACTTATCTTCCAATATTTTTTGCAGGGCTTGCGCTGGACTAGCATTTTTAAGACCGATTTTTTTGTCTCTGTTAAAGATATCTAGCTCCAATAGTTTATCCCACATCACATCATCTTGGTCAATTTTTAAGGCATGTCTCAATTTTAATTCTACCGAGTCTGTCGGAGAATAAGTCAGGAAGAGATTAATGAAATCCCTATAACTCAAATCTTCGGATTGATCAATTTTATAAGAATCATCCGTCAAGCCTAGTTGGACAAACATATTCCAAGCCTTACTAAATCCAACCCTACGCATCGTTCCTCTATACAGCGTAAGGATATCTTCTAGACCATAGATGCTCCGGTATTTTAAGGAATTCCGATTGGCCAATGCTTCAAAACGACCATATCCTTCGACATCCAAAAATTCCGTTCTTCTGAAAAGTCGGTGGTAAGGAATATATTTCTTTGATCCCTCTTGGAGAAACTCCGCTGCCCCTCCTTGTCCTGCCAGCACCACATTCCTCGGGTTCCATGTAAATTTGTAACGCCACAAGTTATCATCACTTTCCGGAGCAACGAGGCCACCCGTGAAGGATTCAAACATGATTATCTTTCCTCCTGCTGCTCGAATCCGATCGATGACCTGCATCGCACTCATGTGGTCGATGCCGGGGTCAACTCCTATTTCGTTCATAAAGACCAAGCCATTTGCTTTGGCTGATTCGTTCAAAGCTTGCATCTCCTCACTCACATAAGAGGCCGTCACTAAATGTTTTTTATATAAAATACAATCTTTTGCTGCCTCAATATGGAATCGGGCGGGCAACATCGAGATGACTAAATCTGCGGCTTCAATAGCTGCTCGTCTCTGCGGAGCATTGAAAACATCCAATTGGATGCCTTTTGCATTTGGATGTCCTTGGGTAAACTTTTGGGCACTTGCTTCTGATAAATCACCAATCGTGATAAACAGCTGTTCACTTTCAGATTTATCGAGCAAGTATTTTATCAAATAGGTAGCAGACCGTCCTGCACCAATAATTAATATGTTCTTCATCTTTATTATAGTTTTATTTTGAACAAATGTAGGGAAGTGAATTGGGAAGGGGGAATAAATATGGGTTTAAATACTGGGCTTAAAGCTACTTCATTTATACCATTATTTTTTTTTGATACTTAGCATGCTTTGTTTTGGACAGCGGGGACGTTCATGCCGCATATCCGTGCGCTTGTGTCCAATGAATCTTGATAAGCTTAATTTCCAGGGCACTTAGACTTTATTTAAAAATTCTGTTCCTCTTTTTAATGTCTCATCTATTTTAGCAAAACAAAATTGGTAGAAACAAAAGCATTAAAATTATAAGAATGAAAACAGAAAACCTTGGTATCTATTTACCGCCCCTTCACTCTAGCTGATCTCACTACAATCCCTAGTCCAGCAAGCTACCACTAAGCCGACGCAAATCCAATTCAAACAAAACCGCATCATAGCGCGCCGAATTATAACTAGTAGCCGCATTCATCAAATTCAATTGAGCCTGTCGAAATTCAATAGAGCTAATCTGTCCAGCCTTGAAGCGCTCCTCCGTTCGTTCAAAGTTGACGCGATTGGTTGCTAAATTGGCTTGCTCCACTTGAAGTACCAAGAGTGCATTCTGATAGTTGTACCAAGTGTTGGCGACATCGCGTTCAAGTTGTTGCTCAATTTGTAGTTTTTGAATGGATTGAATTTCCAAGGCAACTTGATTATTCTGCTTTTGAATTTCACGACGACCACCATCAAAAAGATTCCAAGAAGCATTAAGCCCTAGGGACAAACCGCGGGTGTTGGATTTGGTTATAAAACTCTCATCCGGATTATCCTGAATATTTACGCCATAAGAACCAGTCGCATTCAAAGTCGGTTTCTTACTAGACTCGATGATGTCGAAATTGTAGTTGGTGATCTCTGTATTCTTTTTTAGAATGGCGAGATTGACATTGTTTTGCTTGGCATCAGTGGTGATTTGTTCAAGCGATAGTAGAGGATTGTAAACCACGGTAGTGTCTACTTCAAAGGCTAGATCAATGTCGCGATTCAGAATAGCGTTCAAGTTTCGTTTAGCATTAGCGATAAGCTGTGCACTATTAATGATGTTGATGGTATCGCGCTGAATGTCAACCTCCGCATTGAGTACATCCAGTTTATTACCTTGTCCAAGTTCGAATTGATATTGCTTGCGCAAAAGTCGTCGTCTAGAAACAGCCATCGCTTCTTTCAAGACTTCCTGATTGCTCGTCAATTGTGCAATCTGATAATAAGCAGTCAAGACCTGAAAAACATTATCTTCCATAATACTCCGCAATTCCAAGTTGCTAAGGTTTAGTTCTTCTTTCAATTGCTCCAATGTATAATCCCGCGTCTTATTAATCAAAGCATAGTTGGCATTGATAGAAGCATTTGCGCCAAGCGTCAATGCATTGGAAGTACTCACTTCTTGACCAGTACTAAAACTTTGCCCCGAGCCTCCAAAGTCAAGGCTACCTGCAGCACTCGCGTCTACCGTTGGTAAATAACCATTGGCCTTTTTATCGGTATTATTTTTTGCAATTTCAATATTCTTTCTTGCCAAAGCGATCCCATAGTTGTTGGATAGGGTAGTCTCAATAGCAGCATCTTTTGTCAGTAGCTCCTGAGCATTTAAGCCCTTTGTCGAAAAGGCAAAAAGTATTAAGCAAACAAAAATTGATTTAATATAAAACATTTTGTAATTTTTTTTGTAAAAAAATGCTTGGACCCTTCGACTACGCTCAGGATGACAAAATGGAAGTGAGAAACTCTATAATTGTCACTGTTACTTTAACTCCCCATGCAATTGCTCCGCGATAGATGGAAAAACTGCCACTGCAATTGCAACTGACATTGCCACTGCAATTGCAACTGACATTACAACTGACATTGCAACTGCAATTACAACTGCAATTACAACTGACATTGCCACTGATATTTCAACTGACATTGCAACTGCAATTACAACTGACATTTCAACTGACATTTCAACTGACATTACCACTGACATTACCACTGACATTACCACTGACATTTCAACTGACATTGCAACTGCAATTACAACTGCAATTACAACTGACATTGCAACTGACATTGCAACTGCAATTACAACTTTAAATGCCAAGCTCTTGAACCGCCTCAGCTTCACTCTCCAACTCCTTCACCGCACGTTCCATCGACTCTCGACTCGGCCGCTTACCTTCCCAAAACCAATTGACACCAACCTTTATCCAATTCATAATGTCCAATAAAATAGGAAGGACAAATAAGGTTAAAAATGTAGCAATGAAAATTCCATAAGCAACAGCTATCGCCATTGGAATCAAAAATTGAGCAGATAAACTTCGTTCAAAAATTAAAGGTGCCAAACCAGCGATGGTCGTAATCGAAGTTAGGAATATAGGTCTGAAACGCGCTCTTCCAGCTTCAAATAAGGCCTCGTCAAAGGGCAAGCCACTCTTTAACAAACCATTGAATTTTCCAATCAAAACCAAACCATCATTGACCAAAATACCGATGAGGGCTACGATTCCCAAGATGGAAAGCATATTCACAGGTTGGCCATGTAGCCAGTGTCCCCAAGCTACACCGATCATACTAAACGGAATCATGATGAACAGTAAAACAGGTTGGAAATAAGAGCGGAATGCAAAAGCAATAATCGCGTATATCAAAAATAAAATGATCGGCATAACGGCAGATCCAGCTTCTTGTATTTCAGTAGCCAATTGATTTTGGCCTTCAAAGTTGGCGACTACAGAAGGATACTTTGCCAGAATATCAGGCATGATACTATCCCGAATATTGTTGAGAATATCGGGTGCTGAATCTTTGATGCTTTTAAGATTGGCATCTACCAATATTTCTCTTTGTCCTTCCAAGTGATTGATACTAACATCTCCACGTTCAATCGTATAAGTTGCAATTTCAGAAAGTGGAACACGTTCCCGGTTGCTGGTCACGATCCACATATCATCGAGTTGTTTGATGGAGTTACGGTCTTTATTATCGTAACGAACCCAAACTCGAATTTCATCACGTCCTCTTTGAAAACGTTGAACGGACTGACCAAAGAAACCACTTCTCACCTGCGCCATCACTTGATTCAAACTAAGCCCCAACAAGTATGCATTGTCTTTTAACTGTAGTTTAATTTCTTTGATACCAGCCGGATCGTTATCCGAAACGTCTTTCAAATTCGGCATGGCTTGTAAGATCGTTTTTAATTCAGACTTGACGGATTTGAGCGATTCAATATTGCTACCCTGCAATGAAATCGATACTGGTTTTCCACCAAAAATATTTCCAGCAGAATAGATCAGACTTTCTACACCATAGATGGGACCGACTTTTTCGCGCAAAGCATTGGTGATGTCTTCTGAAGGAAAATCACGTCGTTCACCAGGTAATAGATTTAGGGTTATTGTCGCATTCGCTGTTCCCGGTCCGATTTTTTTAATCGTGTTTTCTATCACATTGATATTGCCACTTTGGCGCTTCGTAAACTCCTCATTGATGACCCAACTCGCTTCGTCAATAATAGTCGCAATGGAATCCGTTATGTTTACATTGGTACCTTGTGGCATGGCGAGGTTTACAATAACTTGATTACTGGCAATGGAAGGAAAAAAGGTAAATTTAATAAGCCCTCCTTGAAAAGCACCTATCGTCAACATGAACAACCCAATCGGAATGGCTAGTCCAAATATTTTATAGTTTAACACAAAACGGAGAACCGGACTATAGAGTCGATCACGGATCCAGTTCATCATTTTGTCAGCCCACCTATTAATTAAGAAAGGCTTGCTCTCTTTTTTCAATGCACGGGAATGTGCAATGTGTGCAGGCAAAATGATCAAGGCTTCTATCAGTGAAATCAACAAAACGATACTCACCACCCGAGCAATAGCTCCAAAGTAAACACCGATTGGGCCGGGTAAAAAGTAAAAAGTTGAGAAGGCCACTATGGTGGTAAGAATCGCAGCAATAATGGGAGGAATTACTTCTATCGTTCCGTCAATAGCTGCACGTATGGGCGTCTTACCTTGCTCGTAATGGTTAAAAATATTTTCTCCAATGACAATCGCGTCATCTACCAGAATACCAATTACGAGGATGAGTCCAAAAAGCGAAATCACGTTGATGGTCATGAAGCTTGGCGCAAACATGAAGAGTCCCAAGAATGAGAAGGGGAGTCCAACTGCTACCCAGAAGGCGATACTCGGTTTGAGGAAAATGGAAAGTAAAAGGAGGACTAAAATAATTCCAAAGATTCCGTTTTCAACCAATAAATTTGTTCTATCGTTTAGTGCAATGGAGGAATCTCGACTTACAGAAAGCTGTACGTTGTCCCGTGTTGCATTAAATTTTTCAATGTAGCTATTCGTTTTTTCTACCGCACCAAGCAGGTCTTCACTATTGGTGGTTTTGATTTCTAATTGTACTGCAGGTTTGCCATTGAAATAGATTCGATCAGGATTTTCAGACCAAGTATCTTTTACGTTAGCGACATCTTTAAGTCGAATTATATTACCAGATTGACTAGCTCTGACTACAATGTAATCGAGCTCGTCGCCATAGTAAGATCGATTGTTGGCGCGGATCAAATACTCTTCTGTTTCAGTTTTGATATTACCTCCTGTAGTTAGAATGTTGGAATTAGCAACAGCTCTCGCGACTTCATCAAAGGTAAGGTCAAAGGCACGTAGGTCTTGTTCGCGTACAGCAATTTCAATTTCCTCATCTGGAAAACCAGAAAGTGTAACTTGAGAAATACCTTTAATGGCGCGCATATCGGTTTCTACATTCCGTGCAATCTCTTTCAATGTTTTTAATGGAACACCGTCGCCACTGACAATAAAAGTGATGGCATTATCAGTCGGTACCAGTTTTGAAACGACAGGAGGTTCCATATCAGTAGGGAAGGAGGGAACCTGGCTGACTGCATTTTTTACATCTGCTAGTACCACATCGATGTCAAAACCTTTAATGATCTCAACAGAGATACGACCATTGTTTTCGTAAGAGTTAGAGGTAATACGTTTTACGCCAAGTAAACCTTTGAGGTTATCTTCAATTTTGAGTACAACCCCCTCTTCGATTTCAGCGGGAGAGGCCCCGGGGTACACCACCGAAATATTGATGAAGGTAGCTGGTGTTTGTGGGAAGAAGGACGATTTCGTTTTGGATAAACCCATGATTCCAAAAAGGAAAACCGCCATCATCAACACGTTGACCGCTACCGGATATTTTATAAAGTAAGCTACTATGTTTCTCATGTTGATTAATTGGTCGTGAAGTATTGGTTTTCAATGACTTGGAAATAAATCATCATCTATTTTAATACAACTTCAGTGTCTAAAATGGATACTTTCATTCCGTTAAATGCACCTGGCACTGGCTTGGATAAAATTTGTGTTCCGTCAGCTAAGCCTTTGATGATGGCGGTGTTTTCTTTGAAATGGATAGCCTCTATTTTTTGCAATTGAAGTTGGCCACCTTGTATGGTGAATAGCTTATTGTTTTCTACGAGTAGCTTACGGTCAACTTCATACGAGTCTTCTTCTGCTTGTGCAGGAACGTCAGCTTCCAAGTACATACCTTCTTTCAAATCTTTTCCTTTTACTTGGATGAATACTTTGAAGGTTTGTGAGCTGGGATCTATGATTCCGTTGACACGGGATACTTTTCCCGTCCAGGAGTTTGTTTTTTCAACGTTGCGGAGTGCGACTGTTTTTCCTATTTTTAGTAGATCTGCAAAGGAAGGACTTACGGTTACTTCGAGTTCAAAAATTCCAGGAGAGATAAATTCGCCCAACTTTTGTCCAGCACGGATGAGTGCACCTTTGCGCACCAATGACTCGGTGAGTATGCCGTAGTAAGGAGCATAAATGGCATATTTGCTGAGGCGTTCTTCCATATTCTTGATGTTGTAGTAAGAAGTATGGATATTTTTTCCTGCGATGAATAGCTTCTCTTGCTCGCTATCTGCTTCTGGAAATGGAGCCAATGTTTTTTGTACATCAAAGTTGTTGATATAGTCTTTCCATTTTTGGAAGGCGGTAGGGTAGTCGAACTTTAGGTCAGGCAAGAACATGACCAATTGGTTGTATAGTGCACTTTTTTGCGAACGCATGTTGGCGCTATGTTCCTGACTATTGATGCGGATGAGTGTCGCCCCTTTTTTGTATTGCTCACCGGGTAAAAAGTCTCTACCAGTATCTTCAAAAATACCTTGTACTTCAGCAAACAATTCGACACGATGTTTGGCTTTTAGATTACCGCTGGTGCTGATGCTGATAGGAGTTGCTCCGTTTTTGACGGTTTGAACATACACATTGGTGACTAATTTATTTTCTGCAGGCTTTGGGACTTCTTTTCCTTTTGCTAAATTTTGTTTGCCAAAATAAGCACCGACGACTAGAAGTATTCCGACGAGGGAGATGATTATTTTTCTTAGATTCATAATGGTAGTTTGTACTGCAACTAGTTTAGTTTCTTTATATTGTTGATAACTTTGGACATAACTTTAATCGTCGTCTCAATTTCTTTTTTAGTCAAGCCGTTTTGCACCTCATTGATCATTTCCTTCACGACAGGATTGATTGTTTTAAATATTTTCCTACCTTTTTTGCTTAGATAAATTCTGTTCACCCGTTTATCTTCTTTTGAAGGAATTCTAGCGACTAGGTTCTTATTTTCTAAAGTGTTAATTAACCTTGTCAATGAAGCTTTATTACGTTCTGTGATGATGGCCAGATCGTTTTGCGTTTGCCCATCTTCCTGATGTAGTTTCATCAAAAGGATGAATTGTTCTCGTGTCAAATCAATCTTAAGTTGAGCAAATTTATCTACCATATAAATCCCTGTCATCTTGAATACTCTTCCAAGATGAGGCATGATGGTCTTTTCTAATTCTGGCAATTGCATTTTGCTGTTTTATTTGATAAGTTGTCTGCTTAAAAACACAAAAGTACTAAAAAGGTTGTAGGTGCAACTAATTTTTTTACAAAAAAATAAATTAGAATTAGAACCTGTCAGGTGCCAGCCAGACTGGTCGAAATTAGAATGCCCTCTATCGCTAATAACGCGATAGAGGGCACTTTTAATAGGATGACATGGATCTAAGGGATGAAGCCGATAAGAACGGATTTTTTACGTAGGACCTAAAGAAAGTTGAGTGCAATAGAAGAGAAAAATCCGTCACTATCCGTTCAATCTGTCCAATGCGTGCCTGTCTAGCTGCGCGCCAGATAGATTCCCATCCCCGTTAAAGGACAATTATAATTCCCTACACCGTAGTAAACTCCACAACACCCAAATGTTCCACAATCGCCTTCACCGCCTGTCCCTTCTTCATGTACACCGCCGGAGTGGCAGCGCCAGCCAGAATAAATGAACCAGCAGGAATCTCCTGCCCATATTTTGCAGCTAAGCGAGTAGCAGCAGCTAAGGCAGACCAAGGATCACCCAAAATAGCGGCAGACGAACCAATTTGCACCGGTACAGCATCTATCTCCAAAACCATTTTTAGATTTTTGATTGGCATATTATGCTTGTGCCAAGGGCCGATGATCACACCTGCAGATGAGCAGTTGTCGGCAATTACATCTTCCAATGAAAATTTGAAATTTTGATATCGGGAGTCGATAATTTCTATAGCAGCGGCTACTGCTTCGGTATGATTTTTAGCTTCAGCTACGCTAAGTTCTCGATCAATCTTGTCTTTAATCAGAAAACAAATCTCAGGTTCTGCTCGAGGGTGAATGTACTTGTCGAAAGGTACCTCACCACCATTTTTGTAAAACATATCATCCGTCAAACGTCCCCAAATCATATCATGCACCCCCATCTGTTGCATCTTGGCTTGGCTAGTAAAACCCATTTTTAAACCAATGAGTTTCTCGCCTCGGGAGTATCGACGGTCCATTGATAAACTTTGAATCTCGTAAGAATCGTCTACATTAAATTGGTGTTCTCCACTGAGTTGTGCTATGGCCTGTGCCTTAAGGGCGGCCTGATCTACTGTTTCTGCTAGTTGACTGAAGTTCATATGCTTGTTTTAACTTGAGTCAAATGTAGGGAAAAAAGACGGAAGTCGGAAGACCGAAGACGGAAGTTTCCCCATAACGTAGAATTCCCGCGAACACAGACTTAGGTTCGCGGGAATCCTTCTTTGCTGACCAGAGGCAGGTTCCGCTTTCTGACTTCGGTCTTCAGTCTGCTCTTTTACTCTGAAACCTTACCGCGAATATTCCAATTGATATTCACCTCATTGTTTGAGAAGGTACGGAGTGAGGTCCATTCGTTGCTGCTGGCAAGGAACATCCAGTCACCATTGGGATTGGCAGGGCCGGTGTCACAACCAAGACTGCCCATCGTAGAGCCATGTTCTACGCGTACGCAAATCCATATATCCTCGGTGCCAATGTCAACCGGACTAGTAAGCAGGTGTTTGTTCCAGGTTTCACCATCAATAGAAGAGGTAAGATTTGCAGAATAAAGCAATCCGCCAGGTTCTGTATCTGTGCCTTGACCAAAAATTAGCAATTCACATTTGTTAGGGACACTCAAGATGTAAAAGGAAACTTCTTCCAGTTGTTTACCTTCAAAATTGTCAGTTACTGATCCAGGAAAACGAGCACCAAGATCATAACTACCAGCTGCCAATGCCGGAGCATCTGCTGCATCACCATCATAAGAAAATTGATAATCGTTGACTTCCTGTGGTGTATCTTCATCATCTTTTTGACAAGAAACAAATACGAGACTAAAGGCTAATAGAATTAAAAAAGCATTTTTCATGAAATTATTTTTTGTGTAATGTTTTAATAATTAGGTGTAAAATCTTTAACGAAGCAAAATGAAAAGGATCTTAAACAACTTCTATAACAAATCAATAAGTATAAAATTGTTTCTTCTACTATTAATACGTTTGTAATTTTGATGAATGGACTTAGTTGGAGGGGTTTAACAAAATCTTAAGAATTAGAATGGAAATTAGAATTAGAATGTTCCCTTAGGACGTGGAGTATGCGCTGAAAGTGCATTCTAATTCTAATCTCGACCAGTTTGGCGTCTGACAGGTTCCCATTCTAATCTTTGATTAGACGATTTTGCGCAAAGCAGCAATACATGCTTCGTTTGCTTCACGAGTTCCAATTGTTACACGTACACAACCGGGAGCACCAAAGTTGGCAACAGGGCGAACCATTACACCTTCCGCTTGCATTTTAGATTCAAATTCGTATTCGTCCATTTCTGGTCGAAGCAAAATGAAGTTAGCCTGCGATTTCCAATAGTGAATTCCAATTTCGTCCAATGCTTTATAAACGATCTCCTTTTCGGAGTTTACCAATTGGACTGTTTTTTCGATAAACTCCTTATCGTCAAGTGCTGCAATTGCCGCTTCCAATGCAAGAATGTTGATCATGAAAGGTTTGTACAATTGTTGAATATAACTTGCAATTTCAGGGGTAGAGTAGCCATAGCCAACACGGAGCCCTGCGAGTCCATATGCTTTTGAAAAACTATTGATCCCAATCACTTGCTTACCAGCTTTTACATAAGGTAGAGCAGTAGAATAATCTTCTGCCGTGGCATAATGAAAGTATACTTCATCCAAAACTACAATGACATGATCAGGAACTTGATTGATCAAGCTATCCAAATCTGATTTTGGAATATAAGTTCCTGTAGGGTTATTAGGACTGGTTAAGAAAACCAAGCGCGTTTTATCATTAATGGCGTTCAAAATACCAGCTACATCCAAAGTGTAATCTGGAGCGAGTAGAGGAACGTCAACTACTTTGCCTCCTTGCTTTTGTGAAAACATCTGATAAACGAGGAAGGCTGGATTCGAAATCACAATCTCTAAATCTTCTTCCAGAAAGCCTCGGATAATTAATTCCAAAACTTCCGACCCACTTGGTCCGGTAATAAACTGACCTGCTTTCAACTCTCCACCATAAAATTCTTCTAATGCGGTCTGTAAGCGGGCATCATTACGATCCGGATATTCATGCAGTTTGTCAATGTTGTCTTTTATCGCTTGAATGGCTTTGGGGGATGATCCTAAAAGATTTTCGTTGGATGAAAGTTTATGCAAATTTTTTCCTGACTGAGCTAGCTCATCTTTTGTCTTACCGCCTCTATAGGCAAGCTCCACTTTCAAATAAGGTTTGAATATAGATATTGTTTTTTCTTCCATGATTTTGGATCTTTTTTTATCGTTTCTTAAGTACTTATAAAATGAGTCTGACTCAAATTCTATTCGCTGCGAAGTTAATGAATTGCTGGGAGAAGGCAAGATATTGAGAAGGATTCTCTTAAACTTTGTGGCTCCAATAGTTGATACAAATAAAAATGAAATCTTATATGTTACAAACATCTTTGGACTTTTACCACAACTTCTATATATTGGATTCCATTATGCCTTTTGAAATTAAAATGAACACGGAAATTGAAATAAAAAGTAAGCTAACTTGCACGCAATGTGTGACTTACATTGAGGGCTGAAGTCAGAACTGGCTGGCAGGTAACTCGTATTTTTATTGAAACTGAATTTTAATATATTAGCTGTTGCTCTGAACCGTCTTCGGTAAGAACACAAATCATCACATTAAATCTAAGAAACTTGAGACCACTTTACGTAGCAGCAACCGGACAACACGTCGGCAAAACAACTTCCACTCTAGGACTTGTCAACATCGTCAAAGATCTCGGCTATTCAGTTGGGTACTGTAAACCAGTAGGGCAGCAGCACCTTAAGATTGGAGGACAATTGATAGATAAGGATGTAACCTTGTTTGCGCAGACACTAGGCTTTTCTATCAATGGGAAACTGCACAGTCCTGTTGTCATTGCAAAGGGAGTCACCAAGCAGTTTATTGACAATCCAGAAGACTTTCATTTTAGAGAAGCGATTCAATATAGTGCATCTATTTTACAAGATCAGCATGATATCGTTATCTATGAAGGAACTGGGCACCCGGGAGTAGGAGCAGTAGCTGATGTTTCGAATGCGGAAGTCGCCAAGATGTTGAATGCTGGTGTACTGATGATTGCGGAAGGTGGTATTGGAAGTACCATTGATGAGCTTGTACTTAGTATCTCACAATTTAAGCTTTACAAAGTACCTATTTTAGGTATCATAGTGAATAAGGTCTTGCCAGAAAAAAGTGAGCAGGTCGCTCATTATGTGGGTAAGAAGCTCAAGACGATGGATCTTGATTTGCTAGGTGTTTTACCTTTTGATAAAAGAATGTCATTCCCTTTGATGGAAACGGTGAGGACAGCAGTCAATGGCCGTTGTATTGTCAATGACGATATGTTGGATAATCGAATTGAAGATATTGTGGCAGGATCACTAGTCGATATAAAGGAATTTTCTAGTTTTAAAAATATTCTATTAGTGGTTAGTGCCAAACGATTAGAAGATGCCATTTCAAAAGTGAAGTCTGTAGCTGAACTAAAGAACCTTAGCAAATCTCCGCTTTCAGGAATCATCCTTACGGGTGATGGTAGCCATACTTATTTGGAAGGTGCAAGTCTTAAAAATGAATACATTTTAAAGCACAATATTCCAGTGGTTACTACTGCACTTGATACCTATGGTTCAGTGATCAAAATTAGTCGAATCGAGGTAAAAATAAATACCCGAACACCTTGGAAAACCCAGAGAGCGATTGAATTGATTAATGAAAACGTAAATGTGGGAGCAATTTTACAAAAACTAGAACTTTTATAGAGATTTAGTTTAACTAAGAATTCGCTATGATTTACTGCCTAACTGCTTGATAATCATATTAAACACTGTACTCACAGTGTACCTCATACACTAATTATTTTCTATATATTTTTTCAATACATATGCTTTTGGGAATGACAATTTCCATAACTTTGCGTCATAAGTATAGTGGCCTTGACTAATAAAGATCTTCTCTAACTGTCTGACAGCTAAGTTTTAGCAATTCAAAACTTAGGATTAATTATTGCGTATTAGAATCTTGCCTGGCAGCTGGACAGACTTAAACAGACATTTGTATGATTTGAAGCTGCCAAAAAAATCTTATAAAAAGACTATCGTGGTTTTCGATAAAACCATACCATTTTGTATTTGTCAAACTAAAATTTGGATAAAGAAAAGTATATGGAAAAATTAAATAAAAAAAATCAAAAGTACTGCTTGCAACCTGCAGCTTTGGTAGAAGAAACCATTCGCTTAGATCAGGGGAAATTAAGTAGCTCTGGTGCATTGGTGATCAACACTGGAAAATTCACAGGTCGTTCACCAAAAGACAGATTCATTGTTAAGGATGCCATGACTACAGATACGGTAGATTGGGGCGATATTAATATGCCAATTGACAGTAAGTCTTTTGATCAGCTGTTTGAAAAAATGGTCAAGTATGCAAATACACTTGATACGGTTTACGTACGTGATGCTTACGCTTGTGCGAATCCAAATTACCGTTTGAACGTACGTGTTCATACAGAATTTCCATGGCAAAATTTGTTTGTCTATAACATGTTTTTGCGCTTAGCAAAAAAAGAATTAGCAACCTTCTCTCCAGATTGGGAAGTATATGCCTTTCCAAGTGTATTGGCAGATCCTGCGATACATGGTACCCGTCAAGAAAATTTCTCTATCATCAACTTTACTGAAAAGAAAATCATCGTTGGTGGTAGTGCTTATACTGGTGAAATCAAGAAGGGAATTTTCTCTGCCTTGAATTTTATTTTACCAACAGAAAAAAATGTTTTACCAATGCACTGTTCTGCCAACGTTGGATCAGAAGGTGACACCTCATTGTTTTTCGGTTTATCCGGAACAGGTAAGACCACACTTTCAAATGATCCAGATAGACGTTTAATTGGTGACGACGAACACGGTTGGTCAAAAGAGTCTGTCTTCAACTTTGAAGGGGGCTGTTACGCTAAAACAATCGATCTTTCGCAATCTAAGGAACCACAAATTTTTGCGGCCATTAAGTTTGGTGCTTTGTTGGAAAACATTGGCTTTGAAGAAGATGGTTGTACCCCAAATTATGAGGATACATCGATCACTCAAAATACGCGTGTAAGTTACCCAATCTATCACATCGATAATATCATGTACAAATCTCGAGGAGATGTACCTGAGAATATTTTCTTTTTGACTTGTGATGCTTTTGGTGTTTTGCCTCCAATCTCAAAATTGACGAAAGGTCAGGCGATGTATCACTTCATTAGTGGTTATACTGCAAAGATTGCTGGTACGGAAGTAGGTATCGTAGAACCAAAAGCAACTTTCTCTGCTTGTTTTGGTGCGCCATTTTTACCTTTAGCTCCAACCAAATATGCAGAAATGCTAGGTGAAAAAATTGAGAAAGGTTGCCGTAGCGGCGATGGTAAAATCAATGTTTGGTTGATCAACACAGGCTGGTCAGGTGGTGGATATGGCGAAGGTTCTAGAATCGCATTATCCTATACACGTGGCATGATAAAAGCGGCACTCGAAGGTAATCTAAACGATGTTGAATATCGTACACATCCAGTTTTTGGCTTAGAAATGCCAGTGACTTGCCCAGATGTACCAAACGCTATGTTGAACCCAAGAGATACTTGGCGCAACGAAGCAGACTACGATGTAGTGGCTAATAAATTAGCGAACTTATTTGTGAATAACTTTGAGCAGTATGCTGCAAAGGCGAATGATGAGATTATGGCTGCTGCTCCTAAGGTAGGAGAGAAGGTGTAATTCTTAATCTATAAAATATAAAGAAACGGGACTTGGCTTTGGCTGATGTCCCGTTTTTTTTGTTTGCTAAGCCCCCCCTCGAAAGGATAAAAATTTGAGTGGGCCGCTGGACTTTACAGGCCGACCAGCAATTGGTTTTAGCAGCGAAATAGAGTTTAAACCTGTCGAGTCTATCTGGCTAACTAGACAGGCCGCTAGGCTGGATGTAAAATGTAAAACCGCAAAATTTAAAATGTAAAAGTTTGCCGGCAAACGACATGCTACCTTAGAAAGCCGCGATTTTCGGTCACTTTTACATTTTAAAGTTATCATACTTCGACTCTATCTGGCTGCGCCGAGTAGACAGTTTCGCTCAGCACAGCGTTTTGCGGTTTTACATTTAGAAACATTCCTAAAAGCGATGCGGCCAAAATATTCAAGCCACTGCACTCTTGGTCGGCCTGTAAAGTCCGGCGAACGAAATCTAAAATGAATTTTACGCTTAAGTTTATGGTGGAATTCCGTGAACACGTCAGATGGTCTCCGTCAGAAGAGAAACTGAAATTGCCACTGTCACTCCACTGCCACTGCCACTGTCATTCCACTGCCACTGCCACTGCCATTGCCACTGCCATTCCATTGCCACTGCCATTCCATTGCCACTGCCATTCCATTGCCACTGCCACTGCCATTCCATTGCCATTGCCACTGTTACTGTCATTCCATTGCCACTGTCACTGTCACTGCCACTGTCACTGTCACTGTCACTGTCACTGTCATTCCATTGCCACTGTCACTGTCACTGTCATTCCACTGCCACTGCCATTGCCACTGCCATTCCATTGCCATTGCCACTGTCACTGTCATGCCACTGCCACTGCCATTCCACTACAACTACAATTGAAACCTCAAACCCCCAGCAGCCTCCTAACCCCAGCCGAATAAGTACTACCCGTAGTAATCGAAGTCCCTCCCTTATCCTTCATAATCAAGATCAACTTCCCCTTAAAGTACTTCCGTATCTCACCAATGAAAGTTCTATTAATAATGTAAGATCGATGCACCCGAATAAAAAGATCCGGCAAGCTTTTTTCAAAATGTCCAAGACTCTGATCGCTCAAATAAGATTTACCACTTTCCGTAAAAATTTGAACATACTTATCTTCTGCTTTTAGAAAACAAATGTCGGTATACTCGACCAATAAAATTCGGTCTTTCATTTTTATAGGCAAAGAGGTCGATACTGTTTTTTTAGTTTTTTCAACGAGCAATGCTTCCAGTTTTTTATAATCAATGGTCTTTTTTTGTTGACCAAATTTTCGCAATTTTTCAATCGCTTTTTTGAAACGTTGAGCATCAAAAGGTTTGACAAGATAATCAATAGAATAAGTCTCAAAAGCTTTAATAGCATAAGCTTCGTAAGCGGTCGTGAAAATTACTAGCGGTTGATAAGTCAATTTTGCCAACATTTCAAAACCAGTCATGTCCGGTAGATGAATGTCAAGAAAAAGAACATCCGGTCGTAGTTGCTCTATTTGCTCAATAGCGCCTTTCCCATTGTCAGATTCACCTACCAATTCGATTTCATCAGAGTAGGCACTCAATAGTTTTTTGACTCTCAGGCGAGCCGGATATTCATCTTCTGTGATAAAAGCTTTGTACATATTGCTTGTTAAGTTCGAATGCTTATTTTTTGATTAGTTAGAACACGGAAGACAGAAGTTTCCTGCGATCGTATCCACGTCAAAGGAGAACTTCCGTCCTCGGCCCTTTACACATCTATTTCTATATAAACCTGTTTTTCAGGATTGTTGATAAATGCGAGTTGGTGCTTTTCAGGATAGAATAATTTCAACTTCTTTTGTACACTTCTAAGACCATATCCAGTGCCTAAGTCATCTGGGAACTTCGGGCCATGATCTATGATTCTGAAAACTAGTTTGTCTTCCAATTTGTTTGCTACGATTTTAACGAATGTTTTATTCTCATCTGCATTATAGCCATACTTAATGGCATTTTCTACGAGAGGTTGCAATAAAAATCGTGGAATCTCCTGCGTCTTTATACTCTCATCACAATCAAACAGCACTTCTAGTCGATCACCAAATCGAATCTTTTCAATTTTAAGATAAGTTTGAAGTAGATTCATTTCGTCTTCTACAGAGACTGTGTGTTGATCTTGTCGGTTGGTCGTATCTTTATAGAAATTAGAAAGGGCTAGGGCCATCTCTTCAGTTTTAGTCGGATCTTCTTGCGCAAGACTAGCAATTGAGTTGAGCGAATTGTATAAAAAATGTGGATTTATTTTAGCTTGTAAAGATTCTATTTCTGATTGAAATTTCAATTCGTTTTTTTGTGCTGCTTTTAATGCTTTTGCTTCTTTTCTTAGGTTGAAAAAATGCATACGAAAGTTGTTTAGAAAATTACCAGTTGCAATGGCGATACAAAAGACCAAAGAAAGAGGACCTATTTCATAAATCAATTTACCGATGAAATTGAAATTATAGACATTTTGTGGTTCTGGAAAAGTACTAATTCCCAAACTGACTTGTATCAATGTAGCAAAGATTGAAAGTGTAAGGCTTGTAATAAGTATAAAAACGAATTTAGCTGCTTCCTGATCAAAGAACTTTAATTTATATAACCACCTATTTTTGATGTACTTTAATCCTACAACCAATCCCAGTGTGATGATTAAGAATTTGGTATAAGCTGGAAATCTTAAATCGGCTAAGCCACTAAGCCTTTCAGCAAATTCGATGAGTGTGAATATTAAAATAGTTGTAAGTGTAATCCATATCAGTTTTTTAGAAAGAGAAGTGATGCCAGGTAAATAAGCACTCAAGTAACCAAACAACCAGATTACAAAGAATGAGATCACACTATGAATGATAAGTTGATATGGAAAAAAGAAAAAAGGGTGAATGTCCCACGGCTTCTTTGGAGGATGAAATCTAAACCCATGGGTTAATTGAGCGTTTTTCTTTAAAGTATTGAATTCGTCGAGTGTATATCGTTGAAGGGTATCCGCATAAAGTAGATCTGAATTTACAAACTCATAAGTCCACATATCATCATAAATGTTTTTCCCATCCTCCGATTGAAAAGTGAACTTTCCTGGTAGTACATTAAGATTCTCGAAATTGGAGCCACTTGCAATTTTATAATAATTTATTGAAGCACTACTGTCAATGACAATAAAGATATCTCCAGCGATAGGGTTGCTCCAATTTGGAGCCGTAATTCCTGAGGATTGATATATTTCGGCTGTCTCATATTCTTGAATAGAAACCTTGCTCGTGTAAAAATAAAAAATATGAAGTCCCGCAAATACAAACAAATAAATGATCCATCTTTTCATAACATTAAAGTATTAATTATCGTGAAGTAATACTACAAAAGAATAGAATATCTAGCTTTGAAACTACTGTTTTCTGACGAACTGGGCTTATTTGGCGTGAGCGTGCACTTCGGCTACGTTCAGTGTAGCTACTATAGAAATATTCTCTTTTTGGTGTGTGCAAGACTCAACAGAAGAGTAATCGAAATGAAGCAGGTCGCCGGATTTCACAGGCCGGCCAATAAAAAAGAAAAGATCTGACTGAAGTTCGAAATCGAATATTAACATTCCCTCAGGCACCTTAGAAGGCTCGCGTCAGAAGAAGAAACTGAAACTGCCACTTCTTTATTGCCACTGAAATTTTGATTGTAATTCCATTGCAACTGTCACTTTAACTGAAATTCCATTGCAACTGCAATTGCCACTTTAACTGTCATCTAACAACCGTCACATCCCCTCTAAATACATCCACAATCCCATCCACAAACTCAAGCTCCGCCACCCAAATATAAACTCCACTCTGCACCTCATGACCTTTAAAAACACCATCCCAACCCATAGAATAATCATTCAAGCTAGAACCATTAGACTCAAAAACAATAGAACCCCAACGGTCAGCAATCACCAGAGAATGAACCACGCCAGGATCAGGACTTTGCAAATAAAAATAATCATTCACACCGTCAAAATTTGGAGAGAAAGCATTGGGAGCGTAGATGCGTCGACTGTCGTCAACAATGAACGTAACTTGATCTTCAGCACTACAAATTTTGTTGCTAGCGGTTATGGTGTATATAGTGTTGTGTAAGGGGCTGGCAATAGGTTCCAAACAGTCCAGACAAGAAAGCGAATTTCCGAAAGGATCATTCCATTCAATGAAAATTGAATCACCTTCGTAAAATAAAAAAGGTTCTATTTGTACCGAATCCCCCTGGTGGATAGGAATATATGTTTCATCAATTTCAAGAATAACAGGAGCGCCAAGTTTAACGTCAAAGAAAACATATTGTGGTTCACAGCCGCCCGTCAGACTAAGTTGATAAAAACCACTTTGTTCTATAACTAAACTATCAGCCGTACTACCATCGTCCCACAAATATTCTAGACCATAAGGACTGCCATCTAATATCATTGGACTGCCCTGACAAATCAAGGTGTCAATTAGTAAACTATCTTGAAAAAGTCCCAGAACACTTAATGCAGTACTGTCAACCAATGGAGTGGTAGGGTCATCTGTAAAACGTTGTGGTCCTAACTGATCCGGTAAATTTCCAAGTATCCCTCTATTGTTATAAATACCAGGACTTACTTCTCCAACTTCTACAATCAAATCAAAAGAATCAATTCCTACAGGAATATTCATTCCTGTAATTTCAATCTCATTAGGAGGGAGATTATTGCTTAGGTTGCCACCAAAGGGATTGTTTCCAATTCCGATAAGGGAAAATCCAATAGGCAAATAATCAGAAAATGAAACACCGTTTCGGGCTAAACCCGAATCATTCTCAACTATAAAACGATACACCACTTCATTGCAAGCTTCCGTTTCTTTTGGAAAAATTTTATGATCGATAGCAATCGTATATGGACAAGTCGCTACAGTGATGTCATAACTGACTTCCACCACCTGACAGCCACTGGTAGCTTCCAAACTATACAATCCCTGATCTTGTACGTTCAAGCTCGAGTTTGTCGCCCCAGTATTCCAAACGATATTAGCACCATAATCAGTAGCGTCTAAAGTCATCGACTCCCCAAGACAAAGAAAAAAGGAAAAGAATAAACTATCCTCTTCAATTCGATTGATTTCCAATGTCGTACTATCTTGTTGAATTGGACTTCTCGGATCATCAGAAACGCGACTGTTGCCAAGGCTATTTGCTAAGTTGCTAAGGATCGCCTGACTCTTGTAATCACCACTAGGCAAATCACCCACTTCTACTAAGAAAGTAACACTGTCAATTCCTACATTGATATTCAATCCCTCCAAACGAATGACTTCTGGAAGCGCGGTGGCATCCAGTATTCCGCCAATCGAATTTTGAACGGTACTCAGGTAAACAAAATCGGAGGGCAGCGTCAATTCCAAATCAATATTATTCTGAATAGCTCCAGTCAAATTAGCAATGCTAATCACATACTCCACTTCGCTACAGGGAAAAACGATAGCTGGATTAACCTGACAATTCAGTTCAACGGAATAAGGACAAGAAGCTGCATCAACAATAGAGTAGGGTGGGCCAGTGACAATCAAATCTGGTTCACCTGTATCGCTGTCAAATTCAAAAAGTGCTCCTGTTATACCAAAAATCGTAGAACCATATGCAAGTAGGCGACCGAAAGTATCAAAATAAACAGCTTCAATTTCCTGATCATTCTGAATCTCAATGGTTGTAGTAATTAAACCAGTTCCCAAGTTGATTTTTACCATGCTTCGACTATTGGAATCAAAGCCATAAAGTGCTTCCGTATAAGGATCAAAAGCAATATCTTTTAAAAAGGTAGCTCCATTGAAAGGCAGGGTTTCGGTATCAAAACCAGGACTTGCCAAATCAATGCGAATCATAGTTTGATCATTGCCGGATGAAGAGCCGATTACGTAGTAATGTTGTCCATCAGGATGAACATCACCTGCAAGAAATTCGAGATTGGAAGGAACATTAAGCACACCAAGATCTTGCACGGTTCCGTTGGCATCAATTTGATAAAGGTTGTGATTCAAAGGGTCCATTCCGTAAAGTAGGTTATCGCTGCGACGATAGCCGAGTGCATTTATGGAGATACCGAGTCCACTCACTAGAGTGCTTATCTCGCTGGCTGAGTTGGAGGGAGAAACGATTATTTCTGCGAGATCAGCTGATCCATTCACCACCGTTAGTGCCTGATCTTTACATAGAAAAGGCGTCTGGCTATTTGCTATTGAACAACAAAATAAGCTCAGCCATAAAAAAAGAGGCCTAATATGAAGTTTGTTACCTTTCATTTGACCTTTGAAAGTAGCAATTTTTCCTTATTTATCGAAAAGGTTTAATATCGACAGATGTCAAAGACTTTTAATTAAGCCTATTTTTTCTGATAAATATATCTCAACTCTGAAACTTTTTTTGCTGTTTGATCTGTTAGTGGAGAAGAAGAATGAATGTTCAAAGCAGGGAATTACGCTTAATCGCGAAACTTTGCGTCTGAGTGGAGACCCCCACTCGCGACTTCTAACCTTCATCTTCTAACTTTGCAAAATTATTTCACAAATTCCTTTGTTACTAAGTAAAGCAATGCTAATTTTGCGTCACTCTAAGGCTCCGTAGTTCAACTGGATAGAATTTCGGTTTTCGGCACCGACGGTTGCAGGTTCGAACCCTGCCGGGGTCACTAGAAAAAGGAAAAGGCTGCATCTGAAAAGATGCAGCTTTTTTTCGTTAAAAGGATTTAAAACCGAGTATACTCAAATATAAAATCCTTTTGCTTTATGACCTCGGAGCCCAAGGATTCTAGTAAGTGACTCTGCCGAACCCACTAAAAAAGACAAAAAGGCTGCATCTGAAAAAGTGCAGCCTTTTTGTTTTATAAGCGATAGAAGTGAGCTCTGCTTAAGTCTTAAAAATAAAAAGGTACGATTGCTTTAGCGATTGTACCTTTTATATTTTTTGCTCTCATGGCATAATGGATCTTGTATTTAAGCCAACTTGAGTGACTAGGGAAGAGAAAATGCTGTATTTCTATAGCGGTAGTCTTTTTATAGGAGCTTGAAGTGAGTTTAGCTCAGCATAAAAGCATATTCACACATTATGATCGAATAGTATTTTTTTATTGGTGTTGAAAATATCTAATAAGCGGGGTGAATTACAGAAGATGTAGCCTTCAGAAAGGGGAGTATTTAAAGCAAGTTTTGCTTTATGAACTAAGAACTAATGTCGGTTCTCATAAGCAATTATCGGGGTCACAAAAAAGGATATAGTCTGCATCTGAAAAGGTAAAGCTTGTTACTTTAATTGGCATAATAAATATGTTTAAATGCCTGTTTTTTAGTGTTTCATGAAAAGTGTTGAAACTTTCCATCACGCAACGTAGTAAACATTAGGTAGAACCAGTAATGACTTTAACAATGTCATTATATGATATTTTAAATACCTGCTTTAAGAATAAGTAGATATTTAATTATTAGCCAACATCAATTTTCTAAAAGAGTAGAGAATACGGCTATTTCTATTCTTAGGGATTCTGAATTGTTTTTTTAATATTTTAATAAATAATACATCAGAGGTTTGTCACAAATAGTAAGAGTCAGTTAAAGAGGAAATAATTAAAGAGTTGATAATCAATATTGTTACTTATAATATTAAGTGATAATGTAAAATTTAACAACTATATACCCAATATATATTGGCCTGCCTTTTGATTTACATTGTCACATCACGAATAATTTATACTCCCCCCCCTATATTTTTCAGGATATACAAGCTCTTGCTTTTAGATTTCAATTACTACTTAAACACAATATTTACATCATTATGAATAGACTACTTCTATTTCTACTCCTACTTAGCTCCTATTTTTTTATTCCTAAAATTTCTACCGCGCAAACCAACCTCGAATGGGCTTCCGTTTTACTGAACGGCAGTAATGACGCTAACTTTTCTGATCAGGTAAGCGCATCGAGTTCTTATTATGACCCAGTAAGTGGCTATATATATGTTGTCGGAACATTTCAGGGAGGAAACTTTCCTTTAGATGGAGGGGGCACTTTAAACGTTAGCGATAGACAAGTATTGGTGATGGCTATCGATCCCTTGGATAACTCCATCGTTTGGAAAAAATTATTTGGAGGTACTGCGGAAGATGAAGGTAGAGCTATCCATGTAGATGCTTCAGGAGATATCTTTATTATTGGACTTACAAGGTCAACAGATTTTCCTGTTAATGGAACTACTGCGGCATATCAAACCACCTTAAATGGTGGCATAGATAAGTTTATCATGCGATTGAATTCGGATGGTAGTATCATCAAGTATAGTACTTACATTGGCACTTCTACAGGGATAGAAAATTTTTATGGAATGCAAGGGATCGCAGTTGTAGGCGACAAAGTATATACTTCAATGCCTATTAGGCCATCCCAAATTTCAGAATTTCCCGCAACAGCCTATGTGTCTCCTGGTTTTGCAGGAGGAGCTGCTATTTTATGTGTCAACACCACCGTTGCTGGCGCTGCAGGCCTAGAAAGTGTTGCCCATTATGGCTCACCAAGTACTGATGCTCAAAATCAGGCCGTATCACCTGATATCGAAACAGATGCAGCAGGTAATATTTATATTGCATATGCCATTGAGGCAGAGCATACTTCAAATGATATGTTTACTACCGATGCGATTGTAAACCTTGCAGATTTAGAATCTGTAGCACCAGGTATATCTATAACTAATAGGGATATTCCGATTCTTGTCAAGTTTAGTCCTGATTTGAATAGTCTGTTATACGCATCGGCAATAGCTCCTTTAATGGATGAATACTTTTCCGTCGATTGGTATAATTTTGAACTAGAAGTGGATGGCAATGGAAACATTTATACCATGGCTCATTATTACTCTGCGGCAGGTTCGGTATACACCTATGCACCTATGTCAGGAAATGTTAATATGTATCATGACCAATTTGCAATTACTGATGGCGGTACTGATTATTATATGGCAATTACCAAAATTGCTGCAAGTAGCCCTTCTGAATTTGAGTTTGTAAGTTTATTACCTGGACAAACTGATGGGATTAGATATGGCGGGATGGAGATAGATAATAATGGCTGTATTCACACCCATTACGTGACAGACAGTGAATATTATGGAGGATTTCCCTTAACCTCTGGGGCAATTATAGGGGAAGCAGACGCACATACAAGAACAGATTTTTTTTATACCATGTTGGATGGAAATGGGGTGATTCAATATTCTACTATTACGAACAATGGAGCGAATGCATGGGATCGGAGTAGTATTGCTGTAAATAAAGCAACTGGTACGGCCTATGTCTTCCAAGCCTATAAACGATTTTCAACTAGTAATGGTGTAATTCAAACACCTACTTATTTTAATTCTAGTCTAGGTGCTGAAATAACAGTTGTCAATGGAGATCAAGCTATAGTAGAAAGTAACGCCATTAATTTATTGGTTTTTGAAAGCCAAATCTCTGATTCAACCAATTCCATTGACGCTGCACAAACGGCTTGTATAATGGGAGCAACCCAAGCGATTACAGGCTCCAATATGGAATCCTATTTCGAATATTTATTTGAGGGCAACCCACAAATTGGTACTTTGGGACCAGAATACCAATGGCAAATTAGTACAGATAATAGTACTTGGGAAGATGTTATTGGTGCAACGCTAAAAGATTATTTACCACCTCCAACACCGGCTACCGTATATTATCGAAGAATTGCAACAGTGGCTGGATGTGGTGCAACACCAGATATTTCTAATGTTCATACCCTAAATGTAAATACAATCAATGCACCTAATTTAGATGAAGGACTAACAGACATCTGTGGTAATACGGATGTGGTAATAGGATCAGTAGCAACTGGAGGAAGTGGAGATTATACTTATGCCTGGGATCCTGCAATAAATTTATCCGCAGCTAATGTAGCTCAACCTATTTTTAATGGAACAGTCGGAGGGATCTATATCGTGACGGTTACTGATAATACAACAGCTTGTACTTTTATTGAAGCATGGGAAGTAAATGTTGAAAGTTCATCGGCTGGACCAGATGTAACCTCCTGTTTTGGAGAGGGCGTACAAATTGGGATTGCTGGTATTCCAGGAGGGAATTTTACTTATGCTTGGACAAGTATCAGTGGAGATCCGATCACTACACTAAGTAATGCTGCTACAGCACAACCATTAGCTAGTCCTACTCAAACAACAGTATATGAATTGACAATGACTATTGTCGATCAAGGATGTTCTACTACAAGTCAGGTTACCGTTAGCGTGGATGATCCAATGATTACACCAACAGCTGATCAGGTCATTTGCTTAGGAGAAACAATTACACTTGGTGATGAGGCAAGTCAGGCTGGCTTCTCTTATACTTGGTCCCCAGGGCTATACATAGATGATAATCAAATTGCTCAACCTGACTTTACAGCAAGCCTTTGTCCTTCAGATGATGGGAATACGTTAACAGATAATCCTATCGTCTACATGGTTACCAAAGAAAATGATATAACTGGTTGTGTTGATTATGATACCATTAATGTTTATGTTATTCAGGCCGATTTGGTCGGTAGTATTTCAATGTGCGGTTCGCCCGTTACTATTGGAGGAAAAACAGCTTCTTGTGGATTAGATTTACCACAAATTTCTTACAGCTGGAGCGTAATATCTGGTGATGCGGCCAGTATTACTGGACAAGAAAATTTAGAGTTTCCTACAGTAAACCCAAACGCCACAACAACCTATCAGCTGGAAGTTTTATTTGATGGAGTTGCTTATTGTTCTGATGAGGTGGTAGTTGGTACAGGATGTAATGGATGTTCAACTGGAATTTCTACAGATTCTGAAATACAATGTCCAGTCGGAGGGCAATTCAATACCGTATTAAATGGATCAGTTTCCTATCCAGGAGATCCGGCTGATTATTCTTTTGAATGGTTCCCTACTACTAATTTGGTAAGTCCGACCAGTCTGACAACAGAGGTGAGTGGCTTAGCGACTGATCAAATTTATCGCTTACGAATCCTAAGAAATTCGGAT
>CAKZUK010000043.1 GCA_937921775.1 uncultured Saprospiraceae bacterium | reverse complement strand
ATATCCTCTGAAAAGGCATCGATAATGTTGAATTGAGGCTTAATCACTACTGTTCCACTTCGATCAATGAAACCGCGTTTGTACTTCTTTTTGACGATGGCATAGCCATCACTGAAGTCATTGGCCTTATCAAATTGATTGGTTTCAAAAGCCCACTCATATTGCTGCTGTTGAGCAAATCCAACACAGAGAACACTAATAAAGAAAAAACAAGAAAGTATGGTTCGTATCATAATAGTTTATAACGGATTAGAGCGCCTAAAGGTATGGTATTTTACGAAAATTTTGAAATGAGACCGCTTCGCTGTTAGATCACTGCCTTCAGTGCTTGAGAGACCGCTTGGCTTCCTACAAACCAGAGAGACCGATTCGCTAAGAGACTTCCCATTAACGCGTTTTGCAGATGCGGGCAGTCTGTAGCTCTGCTAGTCTTAATAATAGGTAATTAACTCATTGTAAAATAAATTATTCGATGATGAATGTTAAAGAATTTAAGACATTTTTTCTATTGGTATGATTGTTGACTTTCCCTAAACAATTCCAAACAGAACTCACATCTACTTAACAAATATACATTTGGTTTTATACCATGCTATATTTGTTCCTTCTCCTCGTATCCGCTAAAAAATTAGAATTTCAAATTATTAATTATCAAAGATAATTAATGGTGTTTAGTCAATACCATACTATCTTTTTATTTAAAAGCTTACGAGATATGCAAAAAATTAGACAATGTCTATTTCTTTCGGTTTTCTTAATTCCTTTCGTTCTGAATGCTAACCATATTGATACCAATGGACCTGTTTTCGACTTTGCTCCTCAGGATATATTTGTTGAATGTGATTATGTTCCTAGTCCTCCTGTTGTGACTGCAACCAGTGATTGTCCAGGTTATGTAGAGGTAGTAATGAATGAATCTATAAACCCAATGGTATGCCTAAATATGTATGAACTGTTTCGAGTTTGGACCGCAACAGATAGCTGTATGGTTTCTATTTCTCATACACAGATAATTACGGTCAATGATACTCAGGAACCTATTATTGGTGGGGTAATGCCAAATGAGACAGTATCATGTACTAACATTCCTGATGTTATGATGCCATATGCTACTGATAACTGTGATCCTAACCCTGTTATCATATTTAATGAATTCATTCAAGCCAACGGAGCTTGTCCGGCCATCTATGATATCGTTAGAGAATGGACCGCTTATGATGAATGTGGCAATCAAACAGTAGCGACACGTATCATCACTGTGGAAGATGTAGAGGCACCTGTTTTAGTGAATTTTCCAGGAGATATGGTCGTTAGTTGTGATGCCATTCCGAGTCCGGAAATAGTTGGTGCAATGGACTGTGACACGACAGTAGTAGTTACTTTCGCAGAGACAAATGATCAGGGACAAGGGCCTTGTCCTAATAATTATTCCATTGCTAGAACGTGGACTGCAATAGATATTTGTGGAAACGTAACCAATGCAACACAAATGATCTTTGTTGAAGATAATACTACACCATTATTTGATTTTATTCCGACTGATATAACTTTAGCATGCGGAGATTCTATTCCAGCACCAGCTGCAGTTACGGCTACAGATAATTGTCAAGCAGGGCCAATTACGATTGTTTTTAATGAAACATCAACTGGCACTTGTCCTGACCCTCACGCCATCGTACGAGAATGGACGGCAACGGATGAATGTGGAAACGTATCTACAGGAACTCAGCTGATTACAATAAATAGTGCGGGACCACCACCTTGCAACATGGTTGCTTACATTACAATAGATAGTATGTATAATGGTTTTTCAGTAAGTTGTACCGGTGGAACGGATGCCGTTATCAGTGCTTACGCACAAATGGGAACGCCTCCTTACACACATACATGGAGCACGGGAGATTCATTGCCTTATTTGATGAATATATCAGCCGGTTATTACGAAGTTACAATCACAGATGCAGCTGGATGTATCCATGAAGATTCCATTTATCTGACGGAGCCATCAGCCGTTTTTGCAACAGCAAACTCACTACCAGTTTCATCACCTACCGCAGCAGATGGTGAAGTAAGTGTGGTAGCAACAGGAGGTGTAGTGCCTTATAATTTTAGTTGGAATAATGGAGCCACAACAGATGTAGTTTCAGCAGTTCCTGCAGGCCCTTACGATGTTTCAGTATTTGATGCGAATGGTTGTTATACTACTGCTACAACAATAGTAGAAGTAGACTCTAGTAGTACATGTAATAATTTTGTTGCAACAATCGCAAACTACATCGAGCCAAGCTGTTTTGGTTACTACGATGGTTTTGCAATGGTGATAGCAACTGGTGGAGTAGCACCTTATACTTATTACTGGAATATTGGAATGCCGACACCGCAGATTACTGATTTGCCAGCCGGTACTTACGATGTCATCGTGACAGATTCTATGGGATGTACAGCTACAGCATATGTTGATTTAACGGAGCCAGCACCGATCTATATCTATAGCGGTTCAACACCAGCTTCAGGTCTAACAACAGCAGATGGAACAGCTGCCTCACAAGCTACAGGAGGAATGGGGGGCTTTTATTACAACTGGACTAATGGAATGGTAGGTGATACGATCGGAGGTTTATTACCAGGTTGGTATGGCGTTACCGCAACTGATTCTTATGGCTGTATAGCAGTAGATTCAGCGGTAGTAATGATGGATACAACTTGTAGTAACTTCAATTTGAATATGTCCATAACAACAGATTACAACGGTTTTCCAATAAGCTGTATTGGAAGTAGTGATGGAGGTTTTAATGTATACGCTCAAGGCGGAACGGCTCCTTACTACCACAGCTGGAGTACAGGTGATACCCTCGCTTCTTTACAAAACATGTCAGCTGGTGATTATGTTGTTACTGTAACAGATGCTACAGGTTGTGTTCGTATAGATTCGATCTTTTTAATGGATCCACCTGCGATTATTGTAAACACAAGTTCATTGCCAGCTTCCTCATCTACCGCAGCAGATGGTCAGTTAGATGTTATCGCAACAGGAGGTGTTGCCCCTTATTCCTACTACTGGAGTAATGGCTTTACATCAGCTACTGTTTCAGGAGTGGCAGCAGGTTATTATGATGTGACAGTAACTGACCTATATGGTTGTTCGTCTGTTTCCACGGCAGTGGTAGACTTTGACACAATTGACTGTACTGGATTTTATGCATACATAAATGTTCTTCAAGGTATTTATTGCGAAGAAGATTTGGGGACATTGGAAGCAATGGCAAACGGAGGGCCAGCCCCATATACTTATAACTGGAGCACAGGAGATATTAGTCAGCTAGTTTACGGATTACCACAAGGTATTTACGAAGTAACAGTGACGGCTGCGAATGGTTGTGAAGCAGTCAATATAATGAATTTATACAATCCTTCACCACTGGCTGTGTATACAAACTCGTGGCCAACATCTACGGCGCAGGATAGTAATGGAATAGCTGAAACTCAAGCAACGGGTGGAATAGCACCATATACTTATAACTGGGACAATGGAGCAGTTGGTGATACGATTGTTGGATTAGCTATGGGGCAATATATAGTAACAGTGACAGATGCGAACGGATGTACTGTTGTGGAGATGGTAGAAGTACTTGGCCCTGATTGTTCAAATTTAGTACCAACGATAAATATTAGTCAAGGCATTAGTTGCGCTGGTGATAGTGACGGAATGATTGAAGCAATGGCAACAGGAGGTTTCCCACCATATGCTTATAACTGGATGAATGGAGCGAATACTCCGATGCTTACAAATATTTCTGCCGGTTTATACGAAGTAGTTATCACCGATTCGATAGGTTGTTTTGTCATACATTCAGTTTATCTGATGGAACCTACACCAGTTCACGTATTGGTGAGTACGAATCCAGAATCAGAAAATGGAGCAGGAGATGGAGCAGCCTTTGCGGATGCAATTGGTGGAACTGCCCCTTATCAATATTACTGGGATGGAGCAACAGGAGAAAGTTTGCCTGATTTGACGGCAGGGCAATATCAAGTGACGGTAGTAGATGCACAGGCTTGTATTGATACAGCCGTAGCGATAGTAGGAAGTAATGATCCAGGTTGTTTGTTGACAGCCACCGCGATAGTGACAAGTGACTATAGTGGTTATCCCATTTCCTGTAATGATGCTACAGACGGAACTGCAACGGCAATGGCTGGTTCAGGAACAGCACCTTATGCCTTTAACTGGGATAATGGAGCAACGACTGCCACAGCGTCTAACTTAGGAATGGGTACTTATAATGTAACGGTGACAGATGCCAACGGTTGTACTGCTTGGTCAGAAGTAACACTAGCGCCACCTTCTAGTTTGGTCGGTATTATATACACGTCAGGACAGACAGGAGTAGGTGTTGATGATGGTCTGGCAATGGTAACAGCAAATGGTGGATCAGGTGGATATACTTACCTTTGGGATGACCCATCTAATTCAACAGCAAATGTAGTTACGGCGCTCGCACCGGGTGTTTACATGGTGACAATTACAGATGCGAATGGCTGTGTATTTATCACAACTTGTGTGGTAGATGCAGTAGATCCAGATACAGACGGTGATGGTTTTGTAAACTCAGTTGATAATTGTCCAAGCATGTTTAATCCTGGTCAGGAAGATTCGGATAATGATGGACAAGGAGATGTTTGTACCTGTGACGAGCATACAGCACCATTGGTAAATACACCGGGTATTCACCAGAGTGCTTACGCAAGTTTAAGCACGGATAGTGTTTGGACAAATTATTGTACAGAAGGAGGTGAGTTATTACTTTCATTAGCGCTGGATGGTACTGGTGCAGTGATACCTCAGAATGAAGTACGTGTAGAAGTAGGAACGGACTTGGTTTCATACTATGGTGATAGCATCGGATTTGTTGTAAATGGAGTAGGAGGTGTATTCCTTAATCGGAATTGGGATGTACGTCCAGATGTGCAACCAACGAGTAATGTAGGCGTTCGGTACTATTTCCATCAATCTGACTTTGATGCACTAAACAGTATGTTGGCAGAGAATAATGCAAGTCCGATACCAGCGGTGACTGACATGCAATTTTTCAAGGTGACGAATCCTGCTTTGGGAATTTTTCCGCCGCTACCAACGATTCCACAAGGTGATTTGTACTTGATTTCAAATGGTACTACGCCGAGTTTGAATAATTGGGCACACGGTTCGTATGGGCCAGTTGATCACTATGCACAATATGAAGTTTCATCTTTCTCCGGTGGAGGAGGTGGAGGTGCTGAAGGAGGTGCTGCACTACCAGTAGAATTGATCTATTTCAACGGCCAGTTGGTCGGGCACGACGCATTGCTAAAATGGGGAACTGCATCTGAAGAAAACAACTTAGGTTTTGAGATTCAGCGCTATGGAAATGGCAATGAATGGGAGACTATAGGATTTGTAGCAGGTCAGGGAACTACCGTAGAAGTGAATAGTTATAGTTTTCGCGATTTGAACATTGGAGTAGGAGCTAACTATTACCGATTGAAGCAATTAGATGTAGATGGCCACTTTGATTTCTCGCAAGTGGTTGTAGTCGAGCTAGGAGAAATAAATACAGATGTGTCGGTATATCCAAACCCGGCACTTGATAAAATATCAGTTGTAGATGTATTGCTAGGAAAGGTTAAGATTTATGATGCTTATGGCAACCTGGTTAAAAATCTGGTCATTGATCAACCAACACAAACAATTGACATCAGCAATTTGAAAGACGGCATGTATTTTATGGAAGTGGATGAAGGAGGTCGCAAGCGTAAGACGAGTCGATTCTATAAGTCGTCAACTAATTAGAAACTAACCAAACTTTATTTTATGGATGGCTGTCTCCTTTGGGGATGGCCATTTTTTTATCGGTATAGCAATACGGATGTATGGTGTTTTTTTATTATTATGTTTATACTTCAGGAATCAGTTTTTTTGATTCAAGCTATTAATATTTCTTTTTAATAGCTCGTGTTTTAACTTAGAAACAACTTTTCGGTTTTTTTAAAAATAGAGATATGTTTTAATTGTTTTCACTTTCGTGAAAATGAATTAAACAGTTATGTCTATCGATTCAGAAATTACTATGGAATAATAGATGAATGTGTAGACTTTGTCTATTGGATAAAAATATTGGATTCTAGTTTTTTGTAATCCAATAAATTTTTTACGTCAATGATAGAGAAGTTCTAGGCTACCTGTATCGTTATTGATTTAGAAATCAATAGCTGTGAAAATAAATTGATTGCTGCTACGCATGGTAGAAGTCTTTGGGAATTGGATCTGCCTCAACTCGATAACGAAACCCCAAGAGAAATCACCCAAAACACCACATGGGGGGCAGGCACCTTCGATACACTAAATACTGATTTAGTAATTCGCTCAGGTGCAACTCTAACTGTTGGTATTTTGGGATGTGAAACAGGAAATGAGTTGCTTTCTCGGGGGCTGGTGATACGGTAATGAAAAGTAAAATTAAAACGTTGTACGGCACTTGTCGAAGTATCACAAGACGAAAAAATTAAGAAGCTGAATTTGGAGAGGGGTATGATGACTTTTAGTTATTTTTTATAGAGAAGACAGTAGAGGGTGACCAGAACAAAAAATTTATCTTTTTGCTTTTTTAGTTACTTTTTAGCTATATTCCGGTCTCTATTATGAGTAGATTACTTAATAAGTAATCTAAATTTACTTAACTAATTTTTGATCCAGTCACTAAGTGACTTGAAATGATCAAAAAGCTAAAACCATAAAAAATCATGGGACTATTTTCCTTCCTAAAAAATGCAGGTGCAAAAGTCTTTAACAGAAAAAAGACAGAAGCAGCACCTGTAGCTGCTGCTGCACCAGAAAAAACACGCGAAGAAGCACTAATGGATGAGGTGAACCGTCACGGTATTGCCGTAACGGGACTCGACGTAGAGCTTTGCGAGCAAATCATCGTAAGAGGTCGTACGGCTACCAACGCTGATCGCGAAAAAGTGATTCTTGCACTAGGTAATGTAGAAGGTATCGGTTGTGTAGAAGATCACATCGAAGTGGATAATCCTGAGCCAGAGGCGGTTTTCTATACCGTTCAAAAAGGAGATACACTTGGTAAAATTGCGAAAGCTCAATATGGTGATCCAATGAAATACCCTGAAATCTTTGAAGCGAATAAGCCGATGTTGTCGCATCCTGATAAGATTTATCCTGGTCAGATGTTGCGTATACCTGCGGTTTAGGAGATTACCACCTAAGGCCAATGTCATGGGGGTAAGAAAACATTGAACCTATTTGGTGCTTTAGCTAGCTGGCAGATAGAATCGACCGGATTGAAATTTCTTATTAGCGACCAGCCTATAACATAGGAGGACGCGGAGAAACTCAGACACTGAGGCATAAAAAAATGCTGTTGACACCCATTCGGGATGTTAGCAGCATTTTTTATTTGGGCTAGATAGGGGTGAGTGAAAGAAAATAGCGTCAATGTGGTGCAATAGAGATTCGTGTAAGTTTTCTTTGAATTCGTCTAAACTTCTAACATCACCTATTGAACTGAATTGATATATTTGTGTTTTAAAAACTATGAATACCAGAAATAAAACTCCATTCCTCATCAAACGAATTATTAATACTAAATCATGACTAAAAAGAATTTTGCCTTAAGCTTACTTTTGGTACTTTTTGCTATGCCCTTTTCCTTGCTTGCGCAAGATGGTGCTAAATCAGAAAAAGTAACCGTCAGTGGCTATATTAAAGATGGACAAAGCGGTGAAACACTCATCGGAGCTACTGCCTATCTCAAAGAATTGGGTGTAGGAACCAACTCTAATGAATATGGATTCTACTCCATTTCGGTTCCACCTGGATCTTACAAGCTCGAATTTTCATATCTAGGTTTCAATACCCAGAACCAAGAAATCGATCTAAGTAAAAATATAACGCTCACTATTGAACTAAATGAAGAGTCAACCGTGATTTCAGAAGTAGTGGTGACCGCTGAAGCTGAAGATCAAAATGTGAAGAAGAACGAAATGAGTGTTAATAAACTCGATATCAAAACCATCACCAAGATGCCAGCTCTACTCGGTGAGGTAGATGTGATTCGAAGCATTCAACTTTTGCCAGGTGTGAGTACGGTGGGAGAGGGCGCTACTGGATTCAACGTACGTGGAGGTGGTGTTGATCAAAACCTGGTACTTTTGGATGAGGCACCAGTTTACAACTCTTCTCACTTGTTTGGTTTCTTTTCTGTTTTCAATCCAGATGCAGTGAAAGATGTGAAATTGTATAAAGGTGGTATCCCCGCACGATATGGTGGACGACTTTCTTCTATCCTCGATGTACGGATGAAGGAAGGTAATAGTAAAAAGCTAGCAGTCTCTGGTGGTGTTGGTTTGATCTTTAGTCGATTGGCTATAGAGGCACCGATTATAAAGGATAAAGCTTCGTTTATTATTGCGGCACGTCGTTCGTATATTGATGTTTTGGCAAAACCTTTTTTGAGTGGATCCTTGTCTGATTCGAAGTTGAATTTTTATGATCTGACTTTAAAAACGAATTACCGGGTTAATGAAAACAACCGAATATTTTTGTCAGGATACCTCGGACGTGATGTATTTGGCTTTGGTGAAGATGCTGGATTTAACTGGGGAAATGCAACCACTACTTTGCGTTGGAATCACCTCTTTAGTGATAAACTATTTTCCAACTTCACAGCTTACTACAGTAACTATGACTACGAAATCCGTTTTGGAGCTGAAGATGATAATAGCTTTAGCTGGGATGCCAATATCGTTAATTACAGTTTGAAGTCGGACGTTTCTTGGTTTGTTAATCCAAACAATTTGGTAACTTTTGGAGGCCAAGGGATTCTATATCAATTCTCTCCAGGAAATGCGGTTGGTGTAAGTGAAGGTATTACTTCTGATTTTGGTTTACCTAAAAAATATGCATTAGAAGCTGGGATATTTGTAGAGAATGAGCATAAGATTAATTCTAAGCTTTCATTACATTACGGGCTTCGCTACTCTTTTTTCAATTACATGGGAGAAGGAAAATCATATGAGTTTGATACGCCAGTTGTCGGTGAACGAAAAGAATTAGTGTCTTCAGAGAATCACGATCAATGGGAAAGTATTCAAAATTATGGAAATTTGGAACCACGCTTTTCAGCCAAGTACCAAGTGAATAAAACATCTTCTGTAAAGTTGAGTTACAACAGAATGGCACAATATATTCACCTCATTTCTAACTCAACAGCTTCCACTCCAGTAGATGTTTGGACGCCAAGTACCAATAACATCAAGCCTCAGGTAGCGGATCAATTTGCACTAGGATTTTTTAAAAATTTCAAGAACAATAGCTACGTCACTTCTACGGAAGTGTATTATAAGTCATTTAGTAATTTGGTAGATTATATTGATGGTGCCGATTTATTTGTCAATGAACTTTTGGAAGCAGAGCTACTTAACGGTACAGGAAGAGCTTACGGATTAGAATTGCAAGTTGAGAAAAAGAAAGGAAAATTTACAGGTTGGTTCAGTTATACCTTAGCTCGTACGGAGCGAAAAATAGAAGGGGTGAATGACAACGAATGGTTTGCATCTCGTTTTGATCAAACACATAACTTCTCAATGACTGGCTTTTATGAATTGAACAAACGATGGACTTTCTCCGCTAACTTTGTACTGAATTCTGGTACACCAGCAACCTTCCCTACCGATCGAATCGAACAGCAAGGTTACATTATTCCAAATATTGCGAACAAAGGAGCACGTAACAATGTACGGATTCCAGCTTATCACCGACTCGATATTTCGGCTACACTTGGACCAAAGGAAAGACCAGGCAAGCGATACAGTGGTGAATGGGTGTTCTCTGTTTATAATGTTTACAACAGAAGAAATCCATTTTCTATTTTCTTCCGTCAGCTAGATGAAAATCTTGCACCTGGAGTACCTATAGAAACAGAAGCAGTTCAGTTTTCTGTGATTGGTAATTTTATTCCTTCTGTTGCTTACAACTTTAAGTTCTAGTATTGCTGTGAGTTAAAGAAAGATATAGGTCGATTGGTTTGGTAAAGCTTTACTAAACGACCACTTTAGAATCGCTCATGGTTAATTTGAGCATTGTAAATCAAAAATAATAATAAAATGAAATTATATAAAATATGCGCTTTGCTCTTGATTGCTGCGCTTTTTAGCGCTTGCGAAGATGTGGTCACGGTAGACCTTGAAGCTGGTGATCAACAACTGGTAATAGATGCTTGGATCAACAATCAAGATAAGCCACAGGTCATACGTTTGGTTCGAACCAGCTCTTATTTTGATTCAAGTCCATCACCTGCGGTCACTGGCGCAACGGTAAAGGTGACCGACAATAATGGAACTGAATTTGTCTTTGCTGATAGCAGTAATGGAGACTATATTTGGACGCCACCAGTTGGCTCAACCTTTGGTCAAGTCGGTAATACGTATACTTTGTCTATTGAAACGGAAGGAAAGTCATATACCTCCGTTTCTACCATGAATCGCATTATGGAGATTGACTCAATTGGCGCTGAATTTCGAGAAGAAGACCTTGGAGAAGAAGAAGGAATTTATGCTTCTCTTTTTGCGACGGACCCTATGGGCGAAGGCGATGCTTACTGGATTAAGAGTTATAAAAATGGTCGATATCTAAGTGATCCAGGGCAACTCAATCTTGCTTATGACGCTGGTTTTACTGCTGGTGCTCGTGTTGATGGAGTGGTCTTTATCGTTCCTATTCGAGAGGGGATCAATCCATTTGGGGAGGAAGATGAAGATGGCAAAGCGATTGCTCCTTTTGCAACGGGTGACTCCATTCATGTAGAAGTTCATTCCTTGACGGAAGAAGCGTTTTTCTTTTTGAATGCAGCGCGTACGCAGATGACTTTGGGTGATGCCACGCTATTTGCTGAGCCACCTTCGAATGTACCGACTAATATTATTTCTGTGAATGGTACGGAGGCTAGAGATGAGCCGGTTGGTTTTTTCAATGTGTCGGCTGTGGCGGAGATGGGGCGTACTTTTTAGATCTTATGGTTTGAGGATTGTAATAGGTTTATGATCTTGCAAAAAGAATCCCGAACTAGTAATGGTTCGGGATTTTTTGTTTCCCTTGAGGGAGGATGGGAACTAGCTACACGTCAGATAGATTCCATCCCCGTTAAAGTGTTTACCACTAAAAATCAATCTGAAAACTAAGGATCGGGGTCAAGCCCGACTGCGAGCGAGAGGTCCACTCATTTGCATCTGAGTCATAGCTATAATCCAAGCCATCTTCATTGTCTCTACCGATTACGTTTTGTACATCTAGTGCAATCGTCCAAGCACTATTCGGATTGTCTTTGCGATAAGACAGACGAATATCTGGTCGGAAATAGGGAGCAACTTGCACTTCAAAAGGACGACTTTCATCCCAGGGTGCTTCACGGTCAAATCGAGAAGCGGGAGCACCATTGATGAGGGGTGATTTGCGGGCGCCTTGATTGGCGAGTAGTTTTAGTCCTGCTTGAAAAACGCCACCTTTTTTTAGCGTCCACTCTTTTCCACCCATGAAAGTTCCGGCAATATTGCTATTGTATCGAGTGTTATAAAATTTGCCAGAAACATCTGAGTAGGTCGAGTTAAAAATAGAACCAGAGAAGAGGAAAAAGAATCCATTTTTAAAACCTTGTTCCAATGTAATGTCAAGTCCAATATTTTTCCCTTCCCCCTTGTTGACGAGCGCTTCTGTTGCGAAGCCATCTGTAGCGTTCAAGATAGAGTAGGTACTATTCGTGTCAGCGCTGACAGGAACATTGAAGAGGTTTTGAAAATAGGCTTCTGTTCGCAAACGCATATTGTTTTTAAAGCCTTGTTCGAATGCGAGGACAAAGTGATGCGATTGAATGATATCTAATTCAAGATTGGGCATCGTGTTTTCTACTTGCGTAAAATAGGAACCAATCGGAAGGATGCGTCCATGTTTGCCATAAGCAAAACTTAGGTTACTCTTTTCGCTGATGTCGTACTTGACAGCTAAGCGAGGTTCAATAGAGTAGGTATCGTTGAGACTAAAAAACAAAGTATGGATGCCAGCACTTAGCGTCCACTTTGGAGAAGGATGATAACGCATTTGTGCATAAGGTTGTACCAATAAACTACTGCCTTTTTCGTCAATTATTTTTGTAAAAGTGGTGGGCGTTTCCGCAAAAGCTTTTTGGTAAAATAAATCATATGAAAGATTGCTTAAGAACAATCCAGTTTTTAGCGAAAGCTTTGAATTTATCTTGTTGCTATAATGTGAGGCCAGCGAGTAGCGTACATTTTCATAACGTTCTTCGTTGATGATGCCTGCTTGTTTGTTGAGGTCAAGTGTGTCGTTTATAAATAATATTTTTTGTCCCATCACGGCGGCAGAAGTTTTGATAAATGACTGGTCATTAATCAGGTAACTATGGGTTGCACCAATAGCTCCCATGTCCGTTTGAAAGTCACGGCGTAGGTAGTCGCTAAACACTTGCCATTGCTGAGGGTCATCTCCATCGGTGGTGGAAAACTCATCACTCAAGCCACCAATTCCCCAAAGCGTAAACGTTGATTTGTTATTTTCTGATGGGAAATATAAGTTGATGGAAAGATCCTGAAAGTTGTTGTCAACGCGAGGACCTACGAGGTGAACACCCATTTTATTGAGTAGTCCGAGCGTAGAGTAGCGGTAATTGATAAGGTAGGAGCTGCGACCTTTTTTGATTGGACCTTCGGTAGAAAAATCCAATCCCAGTAAACCAGCGCGAAAAGAATGTTCTCTTTTTTCTTTATTCCCTTTGCGGAAATGAATGTCAAAAACGCCGGAAAAAGCATTGCCATATTCAGCAGCAAAAGCCCCTGTCGAAAAATCTGAATTGTCTAACATACTGACGCTAAAAACGGTTATGCCACCACCGGAAGAACCTTTGCGGGCGAAGTGATTGGGGTTGGGGATATCGATGCCTTCCAGTCGCCAAAGTAAACCGATACCGGAGTTTCCACGAATCACAATATCACTTCTACTGTCGCGCGAAGCCTGTACACCGGGGAAGCCCATGGCCATGCGACTGGGATCGTTGGCAGATGCAGCATAACGTTGTGTTTCCTCCACAGAGAAGGAACGAGTACTGACAATCGACATGGTGTTGAGCGCTTCATTGGAATGTTTGAATGCGGTGACAACCACTTCGTCGGTAGTGTGCCCTGCCTCTATAAGTGTGATGTTAACGATCAGTTCTTTGGCAGAATTCAAGATAATGTTATCACTGAGAAAAACTTGGTAACCGAGGTATTGACAACGAATCTGGTGTCGGCCAACGGGGACGTTTTCCAAGCGGAAAGCACCATTGATGTCGGTACTGGTACCAATAGAGGGGTCTGAGTTTTCGATCATTACGGTTGCCCCAATAAGCGGTTGACGACTGTCTTGATCAATAACTACTCCTTTGATCGTTTGACTAGGGCTTTGTGCCAAACAGAAAGAAATACAGTAGCAATAAATAGATAAAGCAATTAGGATATTTTTCATAGCAATATATTTTCTGTGGCTAGACTATTTTCCAAAAGGAATTGTTATACCGAGCCAAGGTAATCGGACGCCATCAAAGTTATGTGAAAGAATGAGAGCAAAGTCTACAGAGATAGAAGGGGCGATGTATCGTCCGCCTGCGGAAATTAGAAAAGAAATTTCATCGTCATTCCGCCCTTGTTTTGTGAGGATCCAGTTTTCGGTTATGAGACTAAATTTTTTACTTACACGGCCCATTGCACTTATAGAAATAACAGGTTCTTTTACCCATCCACCATCTTGTCTTACAAAACCAACAGCTGCCGTAAAGTTGTTGTCACGATCTCCAATCGTAGTGGCACTATA
>CAKZUK010000042.1 GCA_937921775.1 uncultured Saprospiraceae bacterium | reverse complement strand
CGGTATCAGGCGAATGGGAACACAGTAGCATTCACGCTCGCCTGATACCGGAAACCCGTAAGCGGATACCTATTTATTTTCTTTCTCCAAATATTGTTTTGACATTCGATTTTTTCTCTTACTTATAAGACAGCCCCTTTTTATAATTTGAGCCTATAGCGCTTAGCTATTAAGCAAAAGAAATCGATTCCTTATGCCTTAGCTTGAATAATAAACTATCCAAAAGCTTTATCAACAATCTCAATCTGTTCTCTATCATGCACCTTCTTAAATCCTGTAGCTGGAGAAGCACTACGCTTTCGCGAAATAACTTCAAAGCCATTCTTAGGACACATAGATAAAATGAAATTCCAGGCACCCATATTCTCTGCCTCTTCCTGTACCCAAAACAAATCGGCTTGCTTATACTTTTTAAACATAGCATCCATCTGCTTTCTTGGGAACGGATACAACTGTTCCAACCGAACAATAGCTACGTCTTTACGCTTTCCTTCAGTTTGGCGCTTAAGCAAATCATAATAAATTTTTCCTGAACAGAACAGTACTCGTTTTACTTTTTTTGCAGCTGCAGCAGTAGTTATTTCTGGATCGTCAAAGGTCTCTTTGAACACATTCTCTTTTTTGTCTTCAAAAGATTCAATCTGAGATACACATTGTGGATGACGCAACAATGACTTCGGAGACATTATAACCAATGGCTTACGGAAAGGACGAGCCAATTGGCGGCGTAGCACGTGAAAGAAGTTAGCCGGTGTCGTAATATTGGCAACCGTGATATTGTTTTCAGCACACTGCTGTAAAAAACGCTCTAATCGTGCACTCGAATGTTCAGGTCCCTGACCTTCATAACCATGTGGGAGCAACATGACCAATCCACTCATACGCTGCCACTTACTTTCTGCAGCAGTGATGAATTGATCCACTATCGTTTGTGCACCATTATAAAAGTCACCAAACTGTGCTTCCCAAACTACCAAAGAGTTTGGAGAGGCTAGCGAGTAACCATATTCAAATCCAAGTACACCAAATTCAGAAAGGAATGAATTGAAAATACGGTATTTACCTTGCTTCTTTTCAATAGAATTGATTCGGTTGTACGCTTCAAAAGTTTTAGCATCAGTCAATACGGCATGGCGATGAGAGAATGTACCACGCTTCACATCTTGGCCACTCATGCGTACATCATTTTGATCCAACAAAATAGAGCCGTAAGCCATCAGTTCAGCCATTGCCCAGTCTAGTTGGTTTTTATCCAGTAATTTCTGCTTGCCTTTCAACAAACGATTTACTTTTCCTAATGGAGAGAAACCGTCAGGGATCGTCATCAAATGCTTGATAATCTGATCCACCGTTTTTCTTTTGATACCAGTCGGAGGGCTACTCTCAAAATCAGCATCCGTAGTTTTTTTCTTCATGGCCTTCCAAGCAATCTCCGGTTCCTGATGCTGATAAGGTAAAGGCTTTTGCTTTATCTTGTCTAGGCGATCTTGCAAGTCTGCCCAAAATCCCTTTTCCATATTTTCTGCGATCGTCTTTTCAACATCACCTTTAGCAATCAACTGAGCAGAATAAACTTCTCTTGGATTTTTATGTGAGTCGATGTATTTGTACATCTCAGGTTGTGTAAACTTAGGATCGTCACCTTCATTGTGTCCATGCTTACGGTAACAAACCATATCGATGAATACATCGTTGTTGAATCGTTGACGATATTCAGTAGCTAACTCAACGGCAAAGATAACAGCTTCAGGATCGTCTCCATTAATATGAAAAACAGGTGCTTGTACCAAACTAGCAACACCTGTTGAATAGACAGAAGAGCGAGCATCTTCAAAATCAGTAGTAAAGCCAATCTGGTTGTTAATTACAAAATGAATTGTACCACCAGTATAGTAACCGTCCAATTGACTCATCTGTACTGTTTCATAAACAATACCCTGACCAGCAATGGCTGCATCACCATGAATCAATATTGGAAGAATGCGATCATAATCACTTTCGTAAAGTATATCTGCTTTAGCTCTTGCAAAACCTTCTACTACAGTGTTGACTGCTTCAAGGTGAGAAGGGTTTGGCGCCAATTTTAGATGAACTGTTTTTCCAGTAGGAGTTTTTATCTGAGATGAATACCCAAGGTGGTATTTTACATCACCATCACCATTACTAAGATCGGGTAGGGCAGTGCCTTCAAACTCGTTGAATATGTGCTCATAGGTTTTACCCATAATGTTTGCAAGAACATTTAAACGACCACGGTGTGCCATACCAATGATTACTTCTTCTACCTTATCCTCAGCACCTTTATTAATGATGGCATCAAGGGCAGCAATAGTCGTCTCACCACCTTCTAGGGAGAATCGCTTTTGGCCAATATATTTGGTATGGAGGAAATTTTCAAATCCAACAGCTCCGTTTAATTTTTCAAGGATACGAGTCTTTTTCTCAATACTCAAGCCATGACTTCCGTCTAATGGACGGTTTTCAATTTTATTCCGTAGCCACATTCGCTTTTCACGATCCTCAATATGAGCATATTCAAAACCAATGGTACCACAATATATTTTGCGCAATTTATCAAGAGCCTCTTGGAGTGTTCCTCCTTCTAGACCAATTTCTTCAGTTGCTGCAAATTTTTGATTTAGATCCGCTTCACTCAGATTATAATCTCCAAGATCAAGGTGCGGTCGTCGATCCCTTCTGTCTCGAATAGGATTGGTTGTAGACAATAAGTGTCCACGACTACGAAAGCCATGTATGATAGATTGTACCCCAAATTCTTTGTCGATTTTGCCACTACTAACTGTCTGGCCATTACTGCCATTTGCATTAGCGGTGCCATTGCCGGTAGAGGCGCCATTCATTTGGCTAGAAAATTCAAACCCTTGGAAAAAGGTTCTCCAACCATCTTCTACAGAATTCGGATCCTGCTGGTACTGTTTGTACATCGACTCGATAAAGGTAGGGTGGGCATTGAAAACGTAGGAATAATCACTCATCTGTTACTGTGTTTATGCTAGTAGTATGGCCATTATTAATGGTGCTACTTAAGATTTTAGGTGTTAATTTAGCTTCTTTAGTTGAAGTTGTTGCCAACTTCTAGGTAGTTAAAGTTAATTGGAGCTACTACATAGTATTCGATAAATAGTAGCTGATAGTTACAATTTAGCACCAAATATCGTTGATTTTTCTAAACTATGCAGAGAAAATGTGAAGATATCTAACTATTTATTTTCAATTAAATGCACTTCTTTTCAATAAATGTTTCCTTTTTAGGAAAAAAGCCTTAAATTTGCGGTCACTTTGGAGGAATCCAAAGCCTAATTTTTAAAAATAATACTATTATACTCTAAGGTATGGCAAATCATAAATCAGCAAAGAAAAGAGCTCGTCAAGACGAGAAGAAACGATTACACAATCGTTATTACAAGAAGACAGCTCGTACAGCTATCAAGAAATTGCGTGATATTACCGAAAAAGCAGAAGCTCAAAAGTTTTTGCCTAAAGTAGTAAGCATGATTGATAAGTTGGCTAAAAGCAACAATATACACAACAATAAGGCGTCAAACCTAAAAGGTAAGCTGACGCGTTTTGTTAATGGTCTCTAATATATAAAGACTTAATTCCTACCGGGAAGTGCATTTCGATTAATTTCGGAATGCACTTTTTTAGTTTAAGCTCCACTCAAACAAGCCTTAAAGCCTTCTTCCTTCTCCTCTCCTCAAAATTGCCCCTTGCATATAATCAAAAATCTCCCTATATTTGCACACGAACGATCGTTCGTTTCTAAAACAGAAAACTAGCAAATGCCCAAATTTCATCCACTAAAGGTCAAAGACATTCATCGAGAAACAAAAGACGCGGTAAGCGTTGCTTTCGATTTACCTGAAGATCTCAAAGAAGAATATACTTTTATTCAAGGCCAATACCTTACACTAAAAACCATGATCAATGGTGAAGAAGTGCGTCGAAACTATTCCGTTTGTGTAAGTCCGGTTGATGAAGAACTGCGTGTTGCAATCAAAGAAGTACACGGAGGTCGATTTTCAACTTTCGCAAACAGAGTGCTGCAAGTAGGGGATACCCTCGATGTCATGACTCCAATGGGGAAGTTCTATACGGAAGTGAAAGCTGATCAAGCCAAAAACTATATTGGATTTGCCGGAGGTAGCGGTATCACACCGATCATATCTATTTTGAAGACGGTACTTCAGGTCGAGCCAGAAAGTACTTTTACGCTTTTCTATGCAAATAGAGGTGGAGATACTATCATCTTCCACGAAAAGATCGAAGCACTGAAAAATACATATCTCAATCGATTTAGAATACATCATATTTTTAGTGAAGAAAAACTGGAAACAGAAATTTTTAACGGTTATATCACCAAAGAAAAAGTAGCCCAATTCTCACGCTTTCTTTTTGATGCAAATACCATCGACGAATATTTTATTTGTGGTCCAGAACCAATGATGCTGGCTATACGCGATGGATTGGAAGCACTGGAAGTAGATAAAAAGAAAATTCATATCGAACTTTTTGGAACACCAGGGGCGAAGCCAACAAATACTTCAAGCCCAGCTAAAAAACCATTCGACCCAACAAAAGAAAGCAAAGTAACCATTCGTTTGGATGGAGATGAAATTGATTTTGTATTGGGCTATGATGGAGAAAATGTATTGGACGCGGCACTGAAAAAAGGAGCTGATCTACCATACGCCTGTAAAGGTGGTGTTTGCTGCACTTGCCGAGCCAAGTTAGTAAAAGGTGAAGTTGATATGGATGTAAACTATGCTCTAGAACCCGAAGAAGTGGAAGCCGGTTTCATCCTAACCTGCCAATCACACCCCCGAACAGAAGAAATCATAGTAGATTACGACATAAAATAACACAACTAGGGACACCATACCTAGACACTAATGACTGCAAAAACAAAAAAACAAATCGTCATCGAAGCAGCCGCGAAACTCTTCAGTGACAAAGGCTATTCAGCAGCTTCCATGCGGGAGTTAGCAGGTCGCGTTGGTTTGGAGCAGGCATCTAGTTTGTATAATCACATAAAGTCAAAAGAAGCAGCATTACAAGAAATCTGTTTTGAAAATGCACAGAAATTCACAGATGGCATCACTACCATTGAATCAAATATTTCAGATCCGGGTGAACAAATTCGTGCCTTGATTAATTTACATATTCAAGTGGCAACCAATGACATAACTTCTGTAACAGTTTTCAATGACGAATGGCGCCATCTTTCCGAACCACAGTTAAGTGAGTTTCTTGCTTTGCGCAAAGATTATGAAGAACGTTTCAAAGAGATAATTAATAAAGGCATCAAAACCGGCACATTCAAAAATATTAACCCAACTGTTGCCTTGCATACTATATTAAGTGCACTAAAATGGATCCACTATTGGTACAAGACCGGCCGTGATTCCGACTTAGAAATAGTAAAAAAAGACATCATGCTTTTACTAATGAGCGGCTTATCATCTAACGACTAATTCCTTGTCAGGGGAATACCCTGAGACCGCGGGCACCGGCCCAAGAAAAAAAATAATTATGAATCTAGAAGAAAAATTCCAAAGTAAAGTTGATCAAGAAATCAAAATCGAACCAAAAGATTGGATGCCTGATGCATACCGTAAAACCTTGATTCGTCAAATTTCTCAACACGCACATTCCGAAATAGTTGGAATGCTTCCAGAAGGTAACTGGATTACCCGAGCTCCTTCTCTCAGAAGAAAAGTAGGCCTTATCGCCAAAGTGCAGGACGAAGCAGGACACGGACTCTACCTCTACGCCGCTGCTGAAACGCTTGGTGTGGAACGTAATACATTGTTCGAACAACTACATGACGGTTCCGCAAAATATTCAAGTATATTCAATTACCCAACTCTAAGTTGGGCTGACATAGGATCGATCGGTTGGCTGGTAGATGGTGCCGCTATTATGAATCAAGTACCCCTGTGCCGATGCTCATTTGGTCCTTACGCAAGAGCCATGGTGCGTGTTTGTAAAGAAGAAAGTTTTCACCAAAGACAAGGCTTCGAAATCCTTCTTGCACTTAGTAAAGGAACCGAAGCACAAAAAGCTATGCTGCAAGAATCTGTCAACCGATGGTGGTGGCCTTCTATGATGATGTTCGGCCCATCTGATGCAGATTCGCCACATACTGCTCGATCCATGAAATGGAAAATCAAGCGTTTCACCAATGATGAGCTCCGCCAAAAATTCGTAGACGTTTGCTACGAACAAGCAAAGGTATTAAACGTCACCCTTCCAGATCCTGATATCAAATGGAACGAAGAACGTGGTCACTTCGACTACGGCGAAATCAACTGGGACGAATTCTGGGATGTAGTAAAAGGCAACGGCCCTTGCAACAAACAGCGAATCGCAACCAGAGTAAAAGCCCACGAAGAAGGTGCTTGGGTTCGAGAAGCCGCAATGGCTTACGCCGAAAAACAAGAACAAAGAAAAAACAAAGTAGCATAATCAGTTCAGTGTAACTAAAGTAAATTCAATATAGTATCGCTGGAAGAGATTCATACCAAACTTTGGGTCACCGAACCAAGAAGCACACTAAAAGAATTACTGAAGGGTAATAATATCAATAACCTGGGGCGCAGCCCTAAGTCAAAACAAAAAAATGAAAAACTGGCCTCTATACGAAATCTTCATAAGATCCAAACAAGGACTCCACCACAAGCACGTAGGAAGTCTCCACGCAACGGATTCCACCATGGCAATGGAAAACGCTCGCGATGTATACACCCGCCGACAAGAAGGCGTTAGCATCTGGGTAGTAGAATCAAAACACATCACTGCATCCAACCCAGATGACAGCGAAGAACTCTTCGACCCAGCAGCCGATAAAGTATACCGTCACCCCACATTCTATGACCTCCCTGACGAACTAAAGCACATGTAAAAAAATAGGAGCATAGACTCCCACCTACACTAAACCAATTCCCTGAAAGGAATCACATAAATAACCTAGGACACCACCCTAGACCCAGAAAAAATGACAAAACTAAAATACATCCTCCAGCTAGCAGACACCGCCCTAATCCTAGGACATCGTCTCTCCGAATGGACCGGCCACGGCCCCATCCTAGAACAAGACATGGCGCTAACTAACATCGCCCTCGATCTGGTAGGCCAAGCAAGAAGTCTCTACCAACACGCAGCAGAAGTAGAAGGAAAGGGACGAACCGAAGATGACCTAGCTTATCTAAGAACAACCACCGATTTCCTTAATCCATTAATTGTGGAAATACCAAACGGTAACTTCGGAGACACCATTGCACGTCAATTTTTCTTCGATGTATACAACCATACTTTTTATACTGAACTGCAAAAAAGTAAAGATGCAACGCTATCTGCCATTGCAGAAAAATCACTCAAAGAAGTGAAGTATCATCTGAGGTATAGTAGTGACTGGATGCGTCGTCTCGGTGATGGAACAGAAGAAAGCCACCAAAAAATACAAACGGCTGTAGATAGCATTTGGATGTACACTGGCGAGCTGACTACTATGAATGAGGTGGAAAAGGAAATGTTGTCCGAAGGTATTGGAGTAAACCTCGAATCTATAAAGCCTATCTGGACAGAAAAGGTAAAAGCAGTTTTGGCAGAAGCCACATTGACTATGCCTGAAAGTACTTGGATGCAAAGCGGCGGGAAAGATGGAAAACATACTGAACATCTTGGATTTATACTTGCAGAAATGCAACATCTACAACGAACACATCCTGGCGCTACCTGGTAGCTCCAACAGATTGGGCTTGTTCTCGTATGTATGTTAGCAGGAGGTTTTCCTTTATGGACAGGCGAACTCGCTTGGCTTGCAGGTAGATGGAAACAGGGCATTGTAATGAGATAACCTTAAAGAATCACTTAACAATAATATGACCGTAAAAGAAATACTAAGCAAGGTCTGCGATCCGGAAATTCCGGTATTGACAATCGACGACCTCGGAATTATTCGCGATATTATCGAACAAGATGATCAAGTCGAAGTAGTCATCACTCCAACCTATTCTGGTTGTCCGGCCATGAACATGATTGAAGTCAATATTAAAGCGGCACTTCAAGAACACGGTTATCAAAAAATAAAAGTAACTACGATTCTAAGTCCGGCATGGACAACAGACTGGCTCACTGAATCAGGTAAGCAAAAATTAAAAGCATACGGTATTGCTCCGCCAATTGGATCCGTTGAAAAAGCGGATCTATTAGGGGAACAAAATATCGAATGCCCTCAATGTAATTCAACCAATACGGAAATGCTAAGCCAATTTGGTTCCACAGCATGCAAGTCTCTTTTTAGATGCAAGGACTGTTTGGAGCCTTTTGATTATTTTAAATGTCATTAGGAATTAGTTAATGGTTTGTGAAAAGCTGCTTGTCGCAAAGCGGAGGCAAGGTTTTGAAATTCGAGAAAATCAAAATAAAGGACATTGCAACTGCTACTACAACCGACACTGATATTTAATAATTCTTTTACTATTTTGCGTAAGCAAGAAACAACAACACAACACAAAAAAAATGGAATCAATTATCTTTAAAATAGAAAACGGGATTGCCTTCGTAACGCTGAATCGTCCAGATGTTTACAATAGTTTTAATCGCGAAATGGCATTAGGTCTACAAAAAATTATAGACGATGCGGTAGATAATAAAGAGATTCGTTGCATCTATATTACTGGAAGTGAAAAAGCTTTTTGTGCTGGGCAAGACCTACAGGAAGCTACAGCTCATGATGGACTTGAAATCTCTGACATCGTTCGAGAGCATTACAATCCACTCATTCAAAAAATGAGAGAAATCGAAAAACCAATAGTAGCTGCCGTCAACGGAGTAGCTGCTGGCGCTGGTGCAAATATTGCCTTGGCTTGCGATATCACCGTAGCAAAAGCCTCAGCTAGTTTCATACAGGCTTTTAGCAAAATCGGACTGATACCAGATAGTGGTGGAACATTTTTCTTGCCACGAATCATCGGTATGCAAAGAGCAGCAGCCCTTACTATGCTAGGCGATAAAGTAAGTGCCGCCGATGCAGAAAAAATGGGAATGATATACAAATCCTTTCCAGATGAAACATTCGAAGAAGAGGCATTGGCTATTGCCAAGAAATTAGCGAGTATGCCAACTAGAGGAATCGGTCTAACTAAACGAGCATTCAACTATTCTTGCCACAACGATCTTGATACCCAATTAGGAATAGAGGAACAGCTACAAACTGCGGCCTCAATAACCAGCGACTACCAAGAAGGAGTATCCGCTTTCCTAGAAAAACGAAAACCAACCTTCACCGGTCAGTAATACACACACACACCTTGGGTACCACCCCAAGAAACTCTATAACAATTCCCTGAAAGGGAATCATACCATAAGGCAGTACACCGTCTCGGGAAAAAAGAAAACTATGAAAAAAATAGGAGTAATAGGATCCGGCTCCATGGGCTCCGGAATAGCTCAAGTAGCAGCCACCGCAGGACATGAAGTTCTAATCTACGACAATAATCCACAAGCCCTAAAACGCACTAGCGAAAAACTACAAAAAATACTAAATCGATTAGTAGAAAAAGGGCGTATCGACGACCCTACAGCTAAAGCGATTTTCGGTCGAATCTACTTTGTAGAGCATATGTCTTCATTCAAAGATTGCGGACTAATAATTGAAGCGATCATCGAAGATTTAAAAATAAAAAAGGCAGTATTCGAACAACTGGAAGATCTTGTCTCGAACGATTGTATTCTTGCAACTAATACATCCTCACTTTCAGTCGCATCCATTGCATCGGCTTGCGAAAAGTCAGAACGTGTCATCGGAATTCACTTTTTCAATCCGGCACCATTGATGAAGCTGGTTGAGATCATTCCGGCCATTCAAACCAGTGATGCCGTTTTGGTGGAAGCCAAAAAAATGATTGATAGCTGGGGAAAACTAACAGTGGTAACTAAGGATACACCTGGCTTTATCGTCAACAGAGTAGCGCGTCCTTTTTATGGAGAGGCTCTGAGAATATTAGAAGAGGGGATAGCGGATGTACCTACGATAGATTGGGCGATGACTGAAATTGCGGGTTTCAGAATGGGCCCATTTACACTGATGGATTATATCGGAAACGATATCAATTACAAAGTAACCGAAACAGTTTTCAAATCTTTCTATTACGATCCAAGATACAAACCAGCATTTACGCAGAAGCGTCTGTCTGAGGCGGGTTACCTTGGTAGGAAAAGCGGTCGCGGATATTATGATTACGCAGAAGGAGCTGTTAATCCTGAACCGAATAAAGACCAGGCACTTGCTAAGCTAATCGTGGATAGAGTTGTTGCTATGTTGATCAATGAAGCTGCTGATGCCATGTATTTAAATATCGCAAGCCGTGATGATATCGATTTGGCTATGACCAAAGGAGTTAATTATCCAAAGGGATTATTGACTTGGGCCGATGAAATAGGAATTAAAAAATGTGTCGCAAGATTAGATGCATTGCATAGTGAATATTTGGAACCGCGGTATCGCTGTAGTCCGCAGCTTCGGCGGATGGCTCGGGATGGGAAGACTTTTTTTTAGTCAAAAAATAAGAAAACGCTCATCCGTTATAAGATAGATGAGCGTTTTTTTTAATTTTTTGGGAGAAATTTAATTACCTATTATCATTTTCCAGGACCTCGGTAATCAGGCATCTTCTTCGATGCTTCGTCAATTTCTTCTGGGTTAAGTAATGCAGTGGTTTTTGTATTAACCAAGCCTGTTGATCGTGCTGCTAACGAGAAGGCAGCTACAGTTCCAGCATCCGGCATTTGAACAATGCCATAGATATCTATTTCGCCTAAAGCATAGTAAATAGCTGTTACTTTTCCACCAAGTGAAGCTGCCAATTTTTCTATTGCCGCCTTGCGGCTTGTGCCACCTTCGGTCAATAATCCTTTGTTGCCATCAGCACCTAAATAGTTTCCAGATAGAAGGTAAGTATTCATAATTTTGGTTTTTTAAAGTCTATTCTAAAAGTGATTAATTATTTTCTTTCGACAAAAAATTTCTCTTAGCCGCTTCAATAATCGGAGTTCGGTCATAGTAGGTGTAAATCTTGTCAATTTTTTTGTCTGCATTAAAATGAAAACCCCAGTTCATTCGGACATTCGCTTTTTCATTTCCATAATGGAATTCATTTGAAAAATAGGCCAGAACGATCACCCCGCTAAGTTTTGTATAGTTCAATTCCTTTTTGGCGACAACTGGTAGATAGACAGGATTCGTGACGATCATCTTCGTATTCCCGGATTTTTCTTGATAGGAATTCCAAAATTCCATATTGGCCTTCTTACCTATAATTGATGTTCTGGTACCTTCGTCTCCGTCCGGCAGATAGAATTCAAAATCATCCGACAACATCGTATACCATTGAGGAAATTCGAAATTTTCAATATGAGCCATCGCTTTTTTTGTAATGTCCACATACTCTTGTGGAGCAATTTCAAATTCGGAACTCCCACTATTCGTTTGTTGAGCAGTTGAAGTGCTACATCCAAATGAGAAAAGCGTTAACAAGGAAAAGAAACTGATAAATAATTTTAAATTTTTCATGATTGATTTTTTTTTAAGTTGTTTAAAAAGGAATTGATTGAGTTCCTAACACAAATCTATAGGGGATTTATCTTGAAAAATAGTATATTTATACGAACGACCTAATTCCTTTATGAATGGAAGGATTGCTTTGTAAATAGAAAAACCATCAAATGAAAATTCCTAATTTTAGAATACTTATTGCTTGCAGGGTTTTATATTCTGCCTTATTGATTGTTGTTTTCTTAATCTTTTCAAAAGCGACTGCGACAGCCCAAGCTTCCATTTTAGACAGCCTGAGAAATGAGTGGACAGATAAAAAAGTAACAACAGAAGACTTAAAGGCTTTAATGGATCTATCTAAAACCACCAGCGAAAAAAATCTTGAAGCAGCTTTTGATTTGGCAAATTATGGTCAACAGTTAAGTGTGTCCTTAAGAGATAAATCATGGGGCGCACAGTTTTCTCAAGAAAAAGGTAGTCTCCTGAAAATGCTTGGTAAATATGATGCGGCCACCATAGAAACAGATAAAGCAATTGACTATTACGAAAAATCAAAGGACACCAAAAACTGGGCAAAATCCTCCAACCAAAAAGCTTTTATATTTAATGATAAAGGGAATTTTTCGGAGAGCACTAAAATGTATATGGAAGTACTAAATGTCTGTAAAGCGGCTGGTGATGAAATTGGTGTTGCAGATGCCTATATTAACTTGACCAACACTTCTTTCTACTTAGAACGTCATGATGAAAGTGTGAAATATGGCGAAAAAGCAATCGCTATTTACAAAGCTAATAACAATCAAGAAGGTTTAGTTAGAGCTTATGACGAAACAGCCATGTCTCTTTTGGATGGAGGAAAATACGATAAGGCATTGAACTATGTTAATCAAGCATTGTCCATTATCAATGAATTAAACCCTGCCCCGATTAGAATTGGGGGCTTAAATAATTCAAAAGGTAATGTCCTTAAATATATGGAAAGATATGAGGAAGCCCTGGCCGCTTATCAAATCTCATACGATGTTGTCGATAAGTTGAATCATCAAGGTGGAATGAGTGCTACCTGTGGAAATATTGCTGATGTCTATATGAGAATGGGGAAGTACGAAGAAGCTTTGCCTTACAAACAAAGGGCTATTGATATTATGGAAAAGTATGAATGGTTTGCTAACTATAATGAAAACCTAGGCCACCTTAGTACGATTTATAAAGAAATCGGAGATTATAAAAATGCACTTATTTATCATGAGAAATTATTAGCTTTTAGAGATAGCACTTTTACAAAAGACAAAGAAGCTATCGCGCAGGAGTTGACTACCAAATATGAAACGCAAGAAAAAGTAGAACAAATTGCACAAAACGAAAGAGAACAACTATTCCTATATGCTATTTTGGGGATGGTTCTCCTTGGATCAATATTGTTAGCATGGGCTTATTATCAACAACAAAAGTCAAACAAAATACTCTCTGAACTGAATCAACAGAAAGAGTTTTTGATTAAAGAAGTTCATCATCGAGTCAAAAATAATTTGCAGGTTATTTCTAGCTTACTCAATTTTCAATCACGAACTATAAAAGATAAAGGAATTAAAACCGCATTGCTGGATAGTCAATCAAGAGTACACTCCATGAGTCTCATCCACCAAAAACTCTACAGTGGACAACACTTAGCAGCCGTCGAAATGAAAAGCTATCTTGGAAACCTTACTGAAAGTCTTATTGATGCTTATGCCGATGAAGATGTCGTAACGGTGGACTTAGATATGGAGGATTTTGAACTTGATGTAGACTATGCCATTCCGCTCGGTTTAATTGCCAATGAATTGGTAACCAATTCGCTGAAACATGCTTTCCCAAATGGAGCGAAAGGTGCTATAAAGGTTCAGTTACAACAACAACAAGATAATCTGATATTCAAAGTTGCCGATAATGGAATTGGAAAAACAACTAATCTAAGTCCGTCAAAGAATGATGGCTTTGGTGAAGACTTGATAGAGATGCTTACCCTGCAGCTCAAAGGAGAACTGGAGCAGTCTTCTGATAATGGAATTCAAACCCAGTTTAGATTCCCCTACAAAAAAACAGCGTAGAACTATATAATCTTCAACCGTTTCAAAAAGTCATTCCAATGCGACCGACTAACAGGAATAGTTTTTTCATGGATGTGAATATAGTTTTCTTCCATACTGTCAATTTTCTGAAGATTGACAATATAAGAACGATGAACCCGCATCAAAATATCATTTGCAATTTTGTTTTCCAGGTTTAGAAGGTTGACTGCTAATAGGTAAACTTTTGATTCGCTCACAATCTTACTATAAGCACCATCCGCTTCAATATAAAGAATGTCGGAGAGAAATATTTTAATCATTTTCCCTTTTACTCTTACAAATATTCGGTCACTTAGGATAAGTTGATCAGGTTCTTGATTATTTTTCTCTTGGCTTGATTCTGCAATTTGCTCTATCAATAATTCTACCGTCCGAACCAGCCGCTTGGGTTTGAAAGGTTTTTCGACAAAGGCAAATGGCTTGGTGGCTTTGGCCAGTTCAAAAGATTGGTCGTCTGTATTGGCCGTCAGAAAAATAATAGGAAGATCATATTGTTGCTTGATCAGATGTACCGTTTGGATTCCATCCAATTTTCCCTTCAGATTGATATCCATCAAAACTATGTCCGGTTGATGCTTTTTAAGAAAAGGAATAACATCTTCTCCTTCTACCAGAATACCTATAACTTCACATCCTATCTCGTCAAGATAAAACGCAATGTCTTTGGCGACGATTACTTCATCTTCAACAATTAATATTTTTATTTTTCTCATTTGATTGATCTGCTCTGGCAAAAAAAATATTTCAATACCCCCCAATTGGGTATTGCTGCTTAGTTTTTAAAACATTCCGATCTAAGTTAATTAAAAAAAATGGAATTCTAAATTTTTGTTCAAATCGGAGATCCTTAAAAACTAAAAGTAAGCTATTATGGGGAGAACGGAATGATTCTAAAAAACTGTATATTTGTAAATCGTGATACAAAAATTAAGAAATAAAATTTTAGACAGAGATAAAGAATCAATTAAATTAATTCTTTCTAAAGAGCTGCCAAGTTTCAACCAAGAGATTAATGAATTGTGGGGATGGATTAAGGATGAAAATTCAATACCAGAGTACATTAATCATAGGATAGTAAAAGAAAATCTGAAAAAAATTATCTTCTAGTTTGAGCTTATGGGCAATTTGGGAAACAGGGAAGTACTCAGAGGCAATTGAATTGAAGAATTGGAAAGAAAAAATGAAATAAAAAAGACCGTCGCCAAAGTGGATATACCTAGCTGTCGAGATTTCGCATTCACTGCGTACTAGAGATACACCCACTTGAAAAAACAACAAAGACTAAAAGTCGAAAATCCCACGGTCGAGTGAACTTCCGTCTCCGGTCTTCCGTATTTTAAAAAAAAAAAACTCATGACCCCAAAACAAAAAGCAACCAATATAGTCCAAAACCAAATGTACGCTAACGACGCATTCAGCCAATGGCTAGGCATAGAAATAATAGAAACAGACGAAGGCTACTCCAAACTAAAAATGACCATCCGCGAAGAAATGACCAACGGCATGAAAACCGCACACGGCGGCATCACCTACTCATTCGCCGACAGCGCCTTCGCCTTCGCATCCAACTCACACGGCCTCAAATCAGTATCAGTAGAAACCTCCATCTCTCACACCGTCGCCCTACATGTAGGAGACATCATTTTTGCAGAAGCAAAACTCCAGCACCTCTCCCGAAAAATCGGAGTTTATCAAGTAACTATTACCAAATTCGACGATCAAGTCGTAGCTTTGTTTAAAGGAACCGTCTACCGGACATCCAAAGAATGGTAAACAGTACTAACATATAAAGTGCCACTAGTAAGTAACACGTTCGATTCTCTACTTGTCCGTCGAAGTTTTAGCGGAGGAGATTTACATTGAGCATCATTTTATAAACACGTTCGATTCCCTGAAAGGGATTCCTCCAAAACTTGGGACATCGTCCCACAAAAAAAACATGAAAGAAACATACATAATAGACGCCATCCGAACACCAATCGGAAAATTCACAGGATCACTAGCACCAATCCGAACAGATGATCTAGCAGCCATTCCAATTCGTGAGCTAATGAAACGAAACGAAAGCATAGATCCAGCAGCAATAGATGATTGCATTTTAGGATGTGCCAATCAAGCCGGAGAAGACAACCGAAACATTGCGCGTATGGCCGCTCTGTTGGGAGGCTTGCCTTGGTCGGTTCCAGGAGAGACGGTGAATCGTTTGTGCTCATCGGGCATGTCCTCTGTGATACATGCACACCGCGCGATTCAAACTGGTGACGGTGATATATTTGTATCAGGAGGAGTGGAGCATATGACACGTGGACCATGGGTGATTTCAAAAGTTTCGAAACCATTCGGACGTGATGCGCAAATGCATGACTCCTCATTCGGTTGGCGATTTGTCAATCCAAAAATGAAAGAATTGTATGGAACTGAGGGAATGGGATCTACTGCCGAGAACCTAGCAGAAATGTACAAGATCAATCGAGAAGATCAAGATAAATTTGCTTGCTGGTCGCAACAGAAAGCGGCGGCAGCACAAGCAAGTGGAAGATTGGCTGAGGAGATAATAGCGGTGTCTATCCCACAAAGAAAAGCGGATCCAATTTTGTTTGACAAGGATGAATTCATTCGTGCAAGCACTACCATGGAAGGGCTGGCGAAACTTCGACCTGCATTTAAAAAATTAGAAAACGGAGGAACAGTAACTGCGGGTAATGCCTCTGGCTTAAACGATGGTGCAGCAGCCATGCTAGTCGCATCTTTAGATGCTGTAAAGCGTTTTGGCTTAACGCCAAAAGCAAGGATTGTAAGTTCTGCAACTGCGGGAGTAGAGCCACGAATCATGGGGATCGGTCCCGTGTTTGCATCTAATAAAGCATTGGCAAAAGCAGGCTTAACGATAGAGGATATGGATATCATTGAACTAAACGAAGCCTTTGCGGCACAAGCCTTAGCTTGTACGCGAGCCTGGGGAATCGATGATGATGATACCCGTATCAATCCAAACGGTGGAGGCATCGCTATCGGGCATCCACTAGGGATGTCTGGTACCCGAATTTTGCAAACAGCTGCCATAGAATTGCACAAACAAAACAAACGCTATGCGCTAGTGACGATGTGTATTGGAGTGGGACAGGGTTATGCGACAATTATTGAAAGAGTATAGTTATAGAATCAGGTTTCCTCTGGGAAGGCTGAAAAAAGACCACATTACAAAGAATTATAACATGCTATTAACTAAAAACGGTTGAAAAATTGTTATATTTCGTTTATACAAAGTGTTTTTAGATTCAACTAGAAGTACACTAAAACTAAAAAAAATAATAATGAGTAAATTTGATCGTTTTACTAAATCTAATAATCCGATGTTTAAGAACGAATCCCACGCGGATGATCAAGTTCTTGATGCAGGTTTAGTTGGAGAAGCTCCAGGCGAGCTGATGACTGCGAATGGCGCAGTTAATAAGACATTTATGTTGTTTGGAATTATGTTGCTGGGAGCAGCAGTTGGATGGATGTTTGCTATTCCGATATTAATTATTCCGTATATCATTGGAGGTGCGGTAGTTTATTTCTTTACATCAAAGAAGCCATCTCGGGCACCGACTTTAGCTCCTATATATGCATTGATTGAAGGGCTCTTGGTTGGTACAATATCCGTACTTTATGCCTCTGCTTATAATGGAATTGTACTCAATGCAGCATCATTGACTTTTGCAATTTTGTTTATGATGCTGGCACTTTACAAGTCTGGCTTGATTACCGTTAGTCAAAAATTCCGTGCAGGTGTTTCTATGGCTGTTGGAGCAGTGATGCTTTTGTATTTGGTAAACATTGTTCTACATATGTTTGGAATCTCGATTCCATTCTTACACGACGGTGGCCCAATTGCAATTGGCGTTTCTTGTATCATTATCGTTATTGCATCTATGAACTTACTACTCGATTTCGATAACTTCGAAAAAGGAGAAGGACAAGGGGCACCACAATATATGGAATGGTATTACGGAATGGGATTGCTATTCACACTTGTTTGGTTGTACCTCGAGATTTTGAGACTACTATCTTTCTTCATGGGAGATGACTAGTTTTTAGATTAATTATTTAAAAAGAATCCCGAATTTGCCTGTTGGTAGATTCGGGATTTTTTTTGACTGTTAACGTTGATGGGACCTGTCGGGATAGCGACTTTCCGCCAGACGGGCACGGATCTAACGGATCTAACGGATTGAACGGATTTACACGAATTTTTTCTTGAACGTGTTCAAAAGGTCAGTAAGCCCATCTATCGTGAAGCAATCCCACCGATTTAATAAATCAAAGAGAGCGCTTACCGATCTTTAGTTTTTAAAACCTTATTTTTACAAAAAAAATAAACCATGGTATACGAATTCAAAGGCTTCATCCCAGTAGTACACGAATCATCTTTTGTGCATCCACAAGCTGCAGTAACAGGAAATGTGATTATTGGTAAAGACGTTTACATTGGGCCAGGAGCAGCCATCCGTGGTGACTGGGGAGGTATTGTAATTGAAGATGGATGTAATGTTCAGGAGAATTGTACCATCCATATGTTTCCTGGGGTGACGGTGACTTTGCAGGAAGGAGCACACATTGGGCATGGCGCAATTATTCACGGTGCCAATGTCGGAAAGAATGTAATGGTTGGAATGAATGCTGTGGTTATGGATAATGTAAAGATCGGTGACAACTCCATCATAGGTGCCCTCACTTTTGTAAAAGCAGATAGCGTTATTCCTCCGCGAAGTCTAGTAGTCGGTAATCCCGGAAAAGTAATCAAAGAGCTAAGCGATAAAATGATCGCATGGAAAACAAAGGGAACAAAACTATACCAAAGCCTACCTGCTGATTTGCAAAAGAGCCTGAAGCCTTGTCAACCATTACGAGAAATTCCTGAGGATCGCCCCTCGCAAGAATCTTTGTTTCAAACTTGGAATGAGATTCGGGATTCCCATTAACGTTGATGGGACCTGTCGGAAAGTCGCCATCCCGACAGGTCCTATCCTTGTGGAGCGTCCGGGAGTCGAACCCGGGTCCAGACCATACACATCTCTGCAAAATAAATCACAAAGAAGATCAGGACTTTAGTCACTAAGTCCCTTCATGCCTGATCATTAGTATGCCCGTCGATACCATTTACGCCCCATTGAAATGAAAGATCGGTAAGCACTTTGCGCGAAGCAAAAGGGATTGCTGAGCTGAGCTATTAAATTCGAGCGCGCACTATTTTTACATCTCAGCTCGGCAATCCCTCCGATTTGATAAATCAAAGGGAGTGCTTACCGATCTTTAATTTTCGTAAATTGTTTCCCACGATTGCGGGAACATTGCAATTGCGATTGAAATTACCATTTAAATCACCAGCACTCAAGTAATGTCGATCTGTATCTTTCGCCATCAATCCGGAACTAGTCGGGATTTTAATAGCGCTCTTATAGGCGTTTCCGTTTGGAAACTGTTCTTGAGTTTGCCGGTAATTATTTTCTTAAATCTTAATCTTATGTTGAAATGAAAATTCACTTCAGTCCGCCATCCTTTTATTAGCAGACTTCTTAGAAGCTACTAAAGAGGAGAGGCGTAATTTTGATTGGATGATTTATTCATCTAAAAGGATTTAGTTTTTTAAAAATTATTTGCTCCTTGTGAGAGACAGGACTATAACTGAGCTGAAGAAGGGATAGTTCCCGAGCAATAAAATTAGTTTTATTTTTTTTGAAAATTATCCATCCATTCGAACAATTTTAGGTAAAAAAGATCCAACTACTTCGACCAATTTTTTTTGACGATCCATAACTTCGTGGATGTTTTTGTATGCAAATGGAGCTTCATCTAATCCGCCGCCAATTAATTCTACACCTTCGTCTTTAAGCACTTTTCTAAAATCCTTTTTAGTGATAGATTGCTTGGCTCTTGTGCGCGACATTAAGCGGCCCGCTCCATGTGCGGCAGAGTTGATGGAATGTACTTCACCGGTGCCTCTGACAATAAACCCAGGAGCAGTCATCGAGCCAGGGATAATCCCCAGTACGCCTTTGCCAGCAGGAGTAGCACCTTTTCTGTGGACGATTACTTCAGAATCATCTGGCATGTTTTCCTTCCATGCAAAGTTGTGATGGTTTTCGACAACGGCAATAGGAGTATCACCCATTTCTTGACTTATTCTTTTGTGAATATGGTCATGACAGGCCGAGGCGTAGTCACCAGCAAGGTTCATTGCTAGCCAATACTCTTGTCCTTCTGCTGTATCAAGATCTAGCCAAGCGAGATGTTTTGCTTCGCGAGGAAGCAAGCATCTTTCCATGGCAAGGTTCGTGTAATGACGTGCAATGCTTGCACCAAGACCTCTGGAGCCAGAGTGAGAAAGTACACCAAGATATTTTCCGACAGGTAAATTAAATTCATTCTGTGGATCAGTCAATTCGACCACACCAAATTCAACAAAGTGATTGCCAGATCCTGATGAACCAATTTGCCCACGAGCTTTTTTCTGTAGCGTTTTTAGTAAATGAATTTCTTTGAAGAGAGGATTATGTAGGACTTTATCGTCCATTGGTTTGTCGAAGGTTTTCTTACCAAAGCAGGTATTCTTGAGTAAGAGTTGGCGCCAGTCACGAAGGTTGTTTTCCAATACAGTTGGCTTGCGATCGTAAATGCTTAGGCACATTCTGCAACCAATATCCATTCCGACGCCATATGGAATCACAGCGTTTTTTACAGCGAGTACACCACCAATAGGAAGTCCATACCCTTGATGTGCATCTGGCATCAATGCCCCAGCTACAGTCACAGGTAAGCGCATAGCTGTATCCATCTGCTGGATGGCACCGTCTTCAATACCTTCCGCTCCATAGCGCATGTAAGGCATTGGTTTAGCCTTGATATCGACTTCCTTACTCTCTACTACTTTTTCAATTAAGGTATCTGCTATTCTCCCCAGAACTTTGTCATCGATGTAAGTCTCAGGGTTTTCCAAAATAGCTTTCAGAATTTCCATTACCTCCTCAATACTACTGCGCTTATAGTGCTTCAACATCATGTTGACAGCCATGCCAATCGCAGGTCCTTCTGGGTACCCCAGTTGAACTAAATCTTTTCCGCGTATTCTTAATTTTGCCATTGGGCTGTTTTTAATTTGAAATTAATCCTCAGAAAAAAAACTGAGAACCTTCCTGTTGTATTTACGTAACTTCGTAAAGTACTTGTGGTATACAAAATAAAAAGAAGGATAGTTTCCGAAGTTACACTTTTTCTTACTTTTATAAAATAACTGTAAAATTTAATTCCTTGAAAATTGACACGCAGGCATTTACCTTAAAGTTAAAAAATACGTTTACTATTTCACGTGGCGCGCGCGATTCGGTGGATAGTTTAATTGTTGCTTTGAGAGAAGGAGACTTAGTAGGCTATGGTGAAGCTACCGCAAATCCTTATTACGGAACTACTGTGCTAGAAATGTCAGGGGTTGTGGAAAATCTCCGATCTGTGATTGAAAAATTTGAGACTGATTCGCCAACTGAATTTTGGAACCAACTGTATCCATATTTAAAAGATAAGCCTTTTGTTTTGTGCGCATTAGATCAGGCGATGCATGACCTGACCGCGCGTAAGGCTGGAAAAACCTTACACGATTATTGGGGATTGAAAAATGAAAAATTACCACTGACCAATTATACTATTGGTATTGCTTCGATAGAGAAGATGCTTGAGAAAATGAAAGAGCAGCCTTGGCCAATCTATAAAATAAAACTAGGTACAGATAAGGATATGGAAATTGTAACTGCTTTGCGCAAACATACAAATGCGACCTTTCGGATAGATGCAAACTGTGGATGGACAGCGGAGGAAACGATAGCAAGAGCACCCCTACTTAAGAATTTAGATGTAGAGATGATCGAACAACCGCTACCAGCGAATGATCGGGAAGGGATGAAAAAGGTTTTTGCACAAAGCGTACTCCCCGTTTTTGCTGACGAAAGTTGCTGTGTGGAAAGTGATGTGGACAAATGCGTAGGACTCTTCCATGGCGTAAATATTAAGTTGATGAAATGCGGAGGAGTGACCCCCGCTTTGCGAATGATTAAAAATGCTCGTCAAAAAGGATTGAAGGTGATGATGGGGTGTATGACAGAATCTTCCATTGGTATTTCTATGATTGCGCAGTTTCTACCTTTACTGGATTATGTAGATATGGATGGTGCTATGTTGATTGTGAATGATCCAGCGGTTGGTGTAAAGATTGAAAAGGGCTTAGTCACTTATGCAAAAGGGGATGGAACGGGGGCGTATCTTCTTGAATCAAATATCTAGCAAAATTAAATAAATTTATGTTATAGAGTACTGAGCCTCTCAGACTATAGCTAAATTCCCTAGCTGCAATCCGCAAAATAAATATTAACATTCAATTCCATCTTAACAGCCACATTTAACTCGATTAAGGTCGATTTAACACAATTTAACAGTTTTCGAAAATTCGATTTAAGAGTATCACAGCGCAAAACCTCCTATGTTTGATGCAGACGAATAACGGGATTTTGTCATCGAAGAAATAAGCCCACTTCGCTTTTAAATATGAGTCTATGAAAACTTTTTACTACCTCTTTATCTTGGTCTTTGTGATCAGTTGTGCCAATCCACAGAAATTAGTCGAGAATTCTGAATACGAGAAAGCCCTCAATGTCAGTACTCGACGATTGAAAAAAGGAAAAGCAAAATGGAAAAACCTAGACGCCTTCGAAAAATCATTCAGAGAACTGACCATGCAGGATTCTATGTATGTGAAGTCCTTGCGTGCCGAAGGCCGACCAGAAGTGTGGCCAGAGATCTACGATAAAGCGGTAGCTATTTCAAAACGTCAGCTTAAAGTAACTCCCGTGTTGAACAGACTAAATGGTTCTGATTTTGAACCAGTAATTAGTTTGTATCCAGCTGATGCACTTTTAGAAGAAGCTGCTGACAATTCTGCATTGTACTATTATGCTGGCGCTTTGGAATTTTTAGAGACGGCTCGATCGGGCAACCGACAAGATGCTCGACAAGCTTATAATCTACTGAGACGTTGTCGGGATTATCGTACCAACTTTAAAGACGCGCCTCTTATGCAACAGGAAATGTATGAGATAGGAACCACTCATATTGCAATACAAGCTTTGCCTACTAGATTTGGCCAACCGATTGGCTATGAATTGGTAAGAGAGGTAATCAATGGAAAAAAATATCCTTATCGAGAAGCCTGGCACGTTTTCCATATTGATGCGCCGAAGAATGAGGAAATCGATTACTTTGCTCAGCTACAATTTCACGATTTAAATATAGGCTGGGAACGTGAATCTTTCTCTTGTTGTCGGAATTCTGAAGAAGTAGAGGTGGGATGTATAGAAGAGAAACAATGGAATGCAAAAGATTCTGTTTGGGTAACGGTAAGGGTTCCAGTTTTTGAAACGGTGAGTGTTGAGGTCAGAACCTATGAACAAGAAAAATCGGCCTCATTGCAAATGAATTATAACTTGATAGATGCGCAAAGTGGAGAGACAGTGATTCGTAGGGATTTTCGTGGTAGCGTGAATTGGGAAAATGTATATTCTGAAGTTTGTGGAGATACTAGAGCCTTGTCATTTATGTGTGAAGATGAGGGAGGCTATAGGCAAAGTTATCCAAATGATTCGTTCTTATTGCTATCGGCTGCCTGTGATGTCCGTCGGGGATTTTACAGGGAGTTGAGACGCGGAGTGGATTGAAAATAGTACTGGGCTGGTCAAACTATTCATCAAGCTTATTGTTCTACAACGAAACGACAAGATGAAAGTAAGTCTCACCTTTCCCGGTCAGGATAAAATCAATTCTTTTTTAAAAGAACAGGCAGATGCCGATTACACTTACACTGCTTTAGAAGGCACTCGAACAGGAGATGTAAGTGGCTATGACAATGATCACAATTGCTGTATTATAGGTTCAGGTGAGTATCAATGGGAAGCGGCAAAAGAGGCCCTCCATCTTTGGACGCAATTCCCTGCTCCCTGGACCAAAATTTTGCCTGAACGAGCTTCTCTCAAGGTTGGTCAAACAGTAGCTGTACTCTTTCGAATATTTGGTGTTTGGTGGATCAACAGTGCGCGGATTGTCTATGCTTTTGATGAGCCAAATCGCTTTGGTTTTGCTTATGGAACACTTCTTGGACATCTCGAAACGGGTGAAGAATGTTTTTGGATAGAAAGAGATAATACTGAGGGAGTTATTACTTACCACATCCGTGCTTTTTCAAAACCCTATTATTGGTTTGTAAAATTGGCTTATCCGATGGCTCGCTACTATCAGCGGCAATTCGTTCTGCAATCCCTGGCGCATATGAAAAGTGTTTGTGCTAGAACGAAAAAGCAAAGGGTATGAAAAACTTGCCTTTCATTATTACTTGCCTTTTCTGCTTGCTAAGCGATTTTGTTATTTACCGGACTCCTCTTTCGCTGATTCGCAGGTACATTTCTTATTGATAGCTGTGCGGCTTTGGAGGATGCCGCCCTGTTTGTTTGATCATTTGTCAAAAGAAAAAATAGGCTTCTGATAGGCTGTTATCTCATTCTTTGCTATATTTACTAAGCGTTATATTACTTGACAATGTGATTACAAATTTTGCGATTAAGCATCTGAATAATTTGTAAAGCCTTATTCCTTTTGATATTTCGATATGCTTAGGGTTTGAGGCTTCTTCTGGTAAACACAAAATGAAAAACACACTACTTTATATACTATTCCTTTGTCTCAACCTAGGGATAATTTCGGCTCAACAATTAAATTATATAGGCCTGGAAGACGGACTCTCCTCCGGTTTCGTATTCGACTTCATGCAATCTTCAGAAGGATTTATCTACATCGGATTGTATACAGGGCTCAATCGTTATGACGGTTATGAGGTCAAACATTTCAAGCATAATCCATTTGATGAATTTTCTATTTCGCCACAAGCCGTCAATAGTATTGCCGAAGATAGTCGTGGATATATTTGGCTTGGTTTAGAAAGTGGTGAGTTAGATGTCTTCAACCCTAAAACCCAACGGTTTCATCATTTAGGATCTTTTGGTCGACAAAATAATAAATATCATCAAGTCATTCAAGAAGTTTTTGTTGATCCGAATGATGATATTTGGGTGGCTTTGCTCTCGGGGAAAGCGATGAAGTTGGAACTGCCAACGGGTTTTGGTTTAGATGGAAAGCCAGCATCAATTCCCTATCAGCCGATGGTGGCTCATGAAATACAAATTGATAAAAATCCGAATTTCGAACCAGAGCATGAACTGGGACGAAA
>CAKZUK010000041.1 GCA_937921775.1 uncultured Saprospiraceae bacterium | reverse complement strand
ATTGGTATCAGTAAGAAGATAAGACATACCGATAATTGCGTTGAGTGGTGTTCGGATTTCATGACTCATTTTTGCAAGAAATTGCTTCTCCGCCTCTTGGGCATACTCCGCTGTTTTCTTTGCTTCAATTAACTCACGCTCCAATTCTTTTTGGCTGCTTATATCATAATGTATACCTACTGATCCGGTCACGATTCCATTAATATCAACTACCGGACTACCACTAATCAAAACCCATATATTGTGGCCTTCTTTATGCTTTATTTGCATCTCGTAGACACCGGCTTGCCCTCTTTGGCGTTTGGTTTGCTCCTGTTCTAACTGCTTCAATTCACTGGAATCAGCCATTAAACAATCAACTGCATTTTTGCCAATCAACTCCTCTTCGGTATAGCCAGTCATATCACAAAACCAGTTGTATGCTTTGACAATATTGTGATTGTTATCAACTTCCAATAAGCCCAATTCCATGTTCTCAATAATACCTCTATACTTCTCTTCACTGATCCGAAGTTCTTCCGTACGTTCAATAATCTTGAGTTCCAGTTCTTCATTTAATGTATGAAGCTGGAGGGCTTTTTCTTCAAGGATAGACTCCGCTTGTTTTCGCGCAAGTTTTTCCCGTTCCAATTTTCGTTTTAGGATGGCTAATTCATCCATAGTCCTATACCTTTGTGATTATGAATTTAACTTTTTTACCAGAAGTTTCGATTACTTCTTTAGTGATCGTACAATCTTCCTGATAGTGCTCTACTGTTTTTTCAATTAAACCTTCAGCAAAATCTGCCATTCTTCGATCAGAAAGATAGATCATCTCCAAGGTATTCTCATCTAGCATTTGGGTTTGAAACTTAGGTAATTCTGCATCCGGATAAAGCTTTTGCACTTCAACGTGAATATATCGTTCTATTGATTCCAGAAAATCAAAAGCATTAGCAGCAGATTCAAAAAAGGTAGGATAATTTGTTTTGAAAGTTCCAAACAGATAATGTCCGAAACCTTTTAACAAAACCGGTACAGGCGTATCTGTCTTTGCACCTAGTCCTGTTAGTAATTGCACCATCTCATGGTGAGGGTAGGTACCTATAGCGGTATAGACTCCGCCTGAAGCGAGTTCGGTGGTATTTAATAAGTCATCAACTAGCTCATAGCCGTGGCTTTTTTCCACCATTTCCAAAAATTCTGTAAAAACGATTCCTTTCATTGCTTGAAAATTTGTGTTTATTTATTAAATAATTAACCTGCTTGAAAAGCGCTGTTAATTAGGTTACGGTAAAAGCCTCTTAAAGTTGGGTCAAATACCGTTTTGTTTTGCAATGTCAGGAATCGTATTTTATAGCGGAAAATTTAGTTCGTGCTTAGATAGCTGCCCAATCAAGGGGAGTACCAGCAGTGATGGCCTCACGGGCTGTTCTACCCAATATTTTATTGTAATGTTTTGGCTCTAAGCCAAATCCTGGACGGATAATTCGAGTATTTTCTTCTGTCAAAGGCTCCCCTACTGCAACGTTTTTCGTTACATATATCGATCGCTTGAATTGTTTGCTGTTCTCTTCTGACTTTTGAACACCGTAGGAAATTTTTCCCAATGCCAATGCTGCTCGTTCGCTCTCAATACAGAGGCTTTTCAGTTCAGCTGGCTCTAGTGAAAAAGCGGAATCCACTCCCCCATCTGCTCTACTTAGCGTAAAATGTTTTTCGATAACGGTTGCGCCTAAGGCAACTGCGGCTACGGGAACACCAATACCCATGGTGTGATCAGAAATTCCAACTAAAATATCATCAAACAATTGATTCAAATGCGGTACTGTTAGAATGTTAGAAGTTGCTGGTGTCGCAGGATAAGTACTGGTACATTTTAGCAGCACTAAATCTTTGCAACCATTTGCACGAAGCAATCTAACTGATTCGTCGATATCACTGATGCTACTCACACCTGTAGACATAATGACTGGCTTTCCTGTTTGAGCTATTTTAATCAAAAGTGGGTGATCTGTGTTTTCAAAAGAAGCGACTTTATAAGCTGGAACATCTAGCGTTTCCAGAAAATCAACTGCTGTTGCATCAAAAGGTGAACTAAATCCTAACATTCCTCTTTCTGCCGCTCGATTGAAAATAGCCTGATGCCATTCCCAAGGCGTGTAGGCTTTTTTGTATAGATCAAAAAGCTCCTCCCCTTTCCATAAGGATTGATCATCTTCAATCGTTAGTGCTCCACGGATTGTCATTGTTTCCGCAGTATAAGTTTGCAACTTGATAGCATCAGCCCCAGCATCAGCTGCTGCATCCACGATAGCTAAAGCCCGATCAAGTGATTGATTGTGATTGCCAGACATTTCTGCAATGACAAATGGCTTTTGATCTGCTCCTATTAGTCGATTTCCTATTTGTATATTTTTCATTATTAATTTTATTTAGTGATTTATGTATAAATTTCAGACTGAAGTCGCTCTCTTCTTCGAGTTTCGAATATCTCCCTTTATGCTATAAGGAACTTAAGTAATGTGTAGAATTAAATTTACTATTAGATGGAGCGATTTTTAGTCTCATACTTCCTTAAATTTTTTAGCTGTAGCTACGGCTACACCGAAAAAATTTAAGTCGCCTGAAACAAAAACTCATCTCAATCTAATGTAAACACAATTTCTGTACATTACTTAGCTCTTCCGTCTGAACAATTTGTATTTTAAAACAGCAGGTATTTACACTGCTTGCGAAAATTCAAAGTTAGACTTAGCGTTTTCGTTTTTGACAAAATTTAGTTTTTGAAAGACATAGACGGAAGCATGATTGTCCGATTTTACATAACCGATTATTTGTTCTACTGCTGGCAGATCTTCTTTTACTTTTTTCATACCGCCTTTGAGCAAGAAGCGCCCGAGTCCTTTTCCTCGATAATTGGCATCCAGAGAATAACTAATCTTCGCCTTGTTATCTTCTATATCAAATCGAATTTGTCCGACAGAAACTCCTTTGTATTCCATTACATAGAGTCTACATTTTCCATTATTCATTTTTCCTACAAACCATTCGGAATGTTCTTGAAAAGGAATAGGTTCGGAGCTAAATGATTGTTGTCTGGTATTTTTGTCGTTGGCCCAATCAAAGTATAGTTGCACGTCCTTCATTGTTGCTAATCTGAATTGGGTATTCAGTTCTAACTCAAGCTTTTGAAATACGCGAAGCAATCTGGAGGGGCTTTCTCCATCAATTGCATTTCTTTGTTTATTCCTTGCGGAAAACAAATCTGCTAAAGGTATTTGGCCGATTTCTTTTGCAGAAAAAGCCAAACCTTCATTCAGTAGAAATGCCTGAAGGTACTGTTGATTATTTGCCGTTTGGTGCAAAAACAAATTGCCTCCTATCGAAAGGTATTCCAAGGCAACTGTGCTGGGTGGACAGATTGCAGTATCGCAAGCCTGCATTAGCGAGGCCATCGAAACTGCTGACAAATTTCGGAATATCTCAATATTCAAAGAACTTTCTTGCCGAAAAGTATCGAGTGCATCCTCATGTCTGTAAGCCGAACCTAGTACAACTTTACAGCTTTTTATTCCAGCTACGTTTTCACATTGAGCTAAAACACTCAAAGTGTCATTCTTCGGATCTTCTCCACCAAGGCAAATTAATATTGTGTTTATTTGCGGATTCGTATTTAACCTTTGTGATGACTCAAAAAAAGCTTTTCGTAAGATTAAGTAATCAAGTCCTAAGCATAGTTTAGTTCGTTTTTCGCAGTGATAATCTTCTGGCTGGATACCTCCACCATGATTGATAATTGCGTCTGCTAAAAAATGTGTATCGTGAATATCATCGATGCAAACTAATTTCCCTGCTCCTGAGCGAACGACCTCCTGGTAATCAGTACGAAAATAATAAGCATCTAAAACTAGTATCTCTTCTCCTGTCAGATAATTATTTTTTATCCATTCAGCTTCGTCAATATTCAAATAGTTGCTTGGTACTTCAATTCGCGAAAAGCCTTTTTGATCTATGCTTTTTGCAATAGCAGCAACATCAATTTTAGCTAGAAACACGCAATCAAAGTTTGTTTTCAACATTTCGGCTAAAGCCAAACACCTCACTAAATGTCCCTGACCAAAACCTTTAAGCGCATCTACTCGGAAATAAATTTTCGTCTTCATGGAATTGATTTAATAATTTAAATTTCAGTTCTGCCATTTTCCAATCCTGCATGGTATCTATGTCTTGTACTTCCGAATTTTCTAAGACCAAGGTTCCACTATTGTTGGTAAACAAGGTTTTATTTTTCTCAAGTTGCTTTACATTGAACCAGTAAAACTGTCCGGCATCGTGATAAGCCTTTGGTAAATCCTGGCTCCGCGCATTTATGTTTTCTTTGTCAATCATCTCTAATCGTCCTCCCTCTTCAATTTTTAATGCCCGATTAATCGGATAACTAAACTCCGTAACAGGAATCACTGTATCAAAGTTATTGTTCTCCATTTTCTTGTATGCCTTGTGTAGTTGGTAAGGGGACAATAACGGGGCCGTTGGATAAACACAACAAGCCTGACTAAAAGCAATTCCTTTCTTTTGATACTCTTTTAAAACTTCGAGTAAGGCATCTACAGTGGTTGCATGATCTGAAGCATTTTCTTCACTTCTCATAAAAGGAACAGATGCCCCGTAATACTGAGCTAAATCTGCAATTTCAATATCATCTGTTGACACCATTACTTCATCAAATAGGCCTGATTGTATAGCCGCTTTAATTGAATAAGATAAAATTGGTCGACCTAAAAAATTTTTAAGGTTTTTACGCGATATCCTTTTGCTTCCACCCCTCGCTGGAATAATTGCTAACTTCCTCATGGAAATAATTTTTGACGTGTTTAATAATTTGATTCTGTTCTCGTCCAGTCAATGTAGGGAACATGGGGAGGCTTAGACATTTTTCATAATAAGCTTCTGCCTTTGGTAAATCTCCTTTTTGCCAACCTCGTTTTTGATAATAAGGCATTGTATGTACAGGTACGTAATGAATTTGTGCGAATATTCCGAGCTCTTTTAAGTAATTGTAAAGGCCCAAACGATCTTCAACCTGGATAACATAGAGGTGATAGGCATGACCAATTCCAAAAGGAACATCGATCGTTTTGATTGGTGTATTTTTAAATGCATTTTTATACTTCAAAGCTATTGCCCTTCTTCTTTCAATTCCTTTTCGAGCTCGATTTAATTGAGACAAACCAAGTGCGCAAGAAATATCAGACAGTCGATAATTATAACCCATCTCCTGCATTTCATAATACCAGCCACCATGGTTTTCTTCTAGTCGTGCTGGGTCTTTCGTGATACCATGACTACGAAGTGTTAACAGTTTCTCATAAAGTTCAGGGTTATTGGTAGTTATCATACCTCCTTCACCAGAAGTGATGTGCTTTACTGGATGAAATGAAAAAATCGTTAGATCTGCAAATTTGCCATTTCCTGTAAAGTGCTTCTTCCCCTTTGAGTCGATAAAGCTAGCACCTGGTGCGTGACAGGCATCTTCGATCAACCACAAACCATGCTCATCTGCCAAAGTTCTAAATGCTTCCATATCGACTGGATAGCCCGCAAAACTTACTGGGATGATACCTTCAAATGTACCCGCTGGCTTTGATTTCAAGAGTTTTCTAACTTCATTAATATCAAGACAAAGTGTATCGGAATCAATATCCGAAAAAATGGGTTCGCCTCCGCAGTACACTACACAGTTTGCTGTAGCAGCAAAGGTGATCGGTGCGGTGATGACGCGGCTTCCAGGTTTCGTACCTAGGGCTAAGGCTGCAATATGCAAAGCGGTCGTTCCGTTTGAAACGGCCACTGCATATTTTGCATCAACATACTTTGCAAACTGACGTTCGAACTCGGCTACAACCGGTCCCTGTGTCAGATAGTCGGACTTCAACGTATTAACTACTGCCTGGATATCATCCTCTGTAATTTCTTGCCGACCGTATGGAATTTTCAACATGATATTTAATTTATTTGGATCAGATAATATGCGTTATAGAATGTTTAAGCTGCTTGCAAAGCTTCTGTTGGTTGGAAGTTTGGATCTACATGTTCTATGACTATATCTTGGATATCATTGATACTTAACCAATCTGTATTGTCACCAGAATTATAACTAAACCCAACTGGAACCATCTTCGCATTTTCTGACTTATAGTGTTCGATATAACTTTCGGTACTGATGCCTTGGAAATTCAAGTTGGTTGGACAAATAATGTAATGGTTGTCTAGTTCGATGGTGTTGAAACTATCTGACTGCGTGATCATTTCTTCGTGTAATTTTTCACCTGGTCGGATCCCTACGATTCGTTGTTCGCAATCTGGAGCGATAGCAGTAGCTACGTCAGTCAGATTATAAGAAGCTAATTTACTTACATAGATTTCACCTCCCATTGCACGTTCTAAAGCAAAAAGAACCAAAGCAATTCCTCCTTCTAGCGAGATATTAAATCGTGTCATTTCAGCATGTGTGATTGGTAGGAAACCGTCTTTTCTTTTATCAAGGAAGAAAGGCATAACTGATCCACGAGAGCCTGCAACGTTTCCATATCGAACTACAGAGAAAGAAAGGTCACGATCACCACGCATATTGTTAGCTGCTACGAATAATTTATCAGCGCAAAGTTTAGTAGCTCCATAAAGATTGATTGGTGCAGCTGCTTTGTCAGTAGATAATGCAACCACTTTTTTCACTTTTGTTTTGAGCGCTGCAGTAATAACGTTTTGTGAACCGTGTACATTTGTTTTGATGCATTCGGTTGGATTGTACTCAGCCGATGGTACTTGCTTTAAAGCTGCTGCGTGAATTACGTAATCGATTCCTTCGCAAGCAGTGATCAATCGGTCGGTATCACGTACATCACCGATGAAATATCGCATGGCAGGATATTTTGCTGGCGAAAATGTTTGCATCATTTCGTATTGCTTGAGTTCGTCGCGGCTATAAACTACGATTCGCTTCACATCAGGATATGCGTTTAAAACTGTTTCAATGAATTTTTTTCCAAAAGAACCGGTACCTCCAGTTACTAAAATTGACTTGCCGTTTAAATTTAACATCTTTTAAAGTTTTTTTTTATTGTGAAATATAATGGAGGGTTTTTCTGTTTTTGATACTTCAAAGATAGGGGGAGGCGGCAGTGGGTGATCGAGGTTTTCGGTTTTTGGTAGGAATGTTTCGGTTTTTGGTAGATTCATGCAGAGTTGGTTCAAGGCATGAGGAGGAAAGGCTTTCAGCTTTCTGTGATTAGGCGTTTTATAGTATAGCAACTAAGGAGAGCAGGACTCCCTTGGAACATACATAGCCTGTGAAGAAAAAAAGCGCATTTTATGGGCTATTCTTAGCTTTTTTGAGTTTCGATTTGTTGATGGAGAACCTGAGCGGCGTGGTTCCAGGAGTAGTGCTTTTGTATATACGAGCGATTTTCTTGGTGAATTGCGCTGTTGGAGTTTGTTTTGATTAGCTTGGCTAAAGCGGATTTGAAAGCTGGATAATCAGTAGGGTCTACGAGCTGGGAGCCGAAGAAAGTGAAATCGCTCATAGCCGTTTGGTTGGAACAGAGCGTATTTAAACCCAAAGCAGCCGCTTCGATAGGTGGAATTCCAAAACCTTCTGCTAATGAAGGATATACAAATAAGTTTGCAGCCTGATATATCTTCAGAAGGTCATCTTCCTCTACATTGGATCGCCAGTGGACTTGCCCTGAGTATTGATTTTTTGCTTTATTGATAGCTTCCGTTATGTTTTTTTCACCAAGTGTATCATTTCCTATAAAAACAAGCTGTATCCCTTTTTGGGCTAAGCCAAGATCTTCATATGCTTTCAGAAGGAGTTGCTGATTCTTTCTTTTTTCTATCCTACTCACGTAAAGGAGGTAGTTTTGAAAGCCAAATTTTTCTTTGACTTCTTGTTGTATACTTGATTTTTGGTAAGGTTCTAGAAACTTTGAAGCCACGGCGTTTGGAGTTACTTCAATGGTTTTAGAAGGAATGTTTAGCCAATGATCGATGCGTTCCTTGGAATAGTTGGAAACCGTTAGACGCACTTCGCTTTTTTGCAGCGCACGTTTGAATAACCACTTTCGCTTCATGCGATAAGACCATGAAAATTCTGTTGGAAAATCAAGAAATAAGACATCATGTGTCGTCACAATAAATTTGCAGTTTTTTACAAAAGGCGTGACGTACTGAAAGTGAGCGAAGTCGATCCCATAGATTTTAACCACGTTGGGAAAAACGATAGAAAAGAGTTTCATCTTAGCTACTTGTGGCAATTCAATAAAGTGAGCATCATCTAAGAAAGGGAAGCTTTCCAACATCAAATCCCGATAAAAGCCAGCAAAAAACAATTCATATCGATCTGAATATAGTTCATGGATTGCATTATACATACCTTGTAAATAAGTGCGCATTCCTTGGCCTTCTCCACCAATACAACGGGCATCAATTAGTATTTTTTGTTTCATCATCTTATATTTTATAATCTCTTTCCATAAAATGTGTCATTCCCGTTTGCAGTGCCTTATCCTAAATGGTAAGGGAGATTGCTGATACATCCTAAGGAACAGCCTTAGCTTTTATTGAAGACTTTTATTAGAGATATTACTTAATTAAATTTTATTTACTTGAGGGAGGGAAATATTTACAAACATGAAACAAACAACAGCAAACCAAATCAATTGGGTATTGATATTTGCATTAGGGAGTATGAGGAAAAATAGTAACCAAAAAGAAAAAGGTAGTCGCTTAAAAACGCAGACCAGAAATATCAGAAACAGAATTCCTCCGATACAACCATAATCAAAAATCAGCGCTGGAATAATTCCTGTATCCACTGAATCTCGACCTTCATCTACTAAAAGGCCTGCTAAAAATTTAGCTAAAAAAGTTCCTGCTGCACCTGCTCCTTCTCCCATAATCATATTAAATCCTTCATCACCTGTTTGTGTAAACAGTAAATAAGTAGGGCCTACTCTCGCAAATGCACTACCATCTGCCGCTTGCAATTTTTGCAACTTCTTTTGGCCGGAATAGGTATTATCCATAGCTACTGTGGTAAATTTAGAAATCCGCTCAATCGCTTCGTTCTCCACTTGAGTTGAGAGAAATCCAATAGCAACTATCCCCAATCCAAACATAAGTGGCAAAAGGTTTCTGACCACCACATCACCCCTTTTGTACACTACAAAAATCCAATCCAACATAATAACTCCGATAAATAAAAAGCCATAAGCAGACTTACTAAACAGAATACAAAGAACAACTTTTATCACCAGTTTTATCGAATGTTTATTCAGCAAATGGCGAGTTAGATGTAAGTAACTCATTAGCACTACCGCTAACATAAACGCAGCGTAAGAAGGCTCACTCGAAAATCCCATCGGCCTTCCTCCTCCTCCGGTTTCGGTATAATACACACGTACAATTTGTTCGATTGGCCCAAAACGAATACCTAAAGTCACCAAAACAAAACCTAGGAAAAGATTGATAAAGTAGAGATCAATAATAAAACGAAAGGAGGCAATCAGCACCTCCAATCTGCAACGTTTCATGAAGTTATAGAGAATGGTAACCTCCAAGCCATAGATCAAGGTGTAAAGTACCGAAGTATAACGAATGGCTGGATATTGCAAAATATTAACCAATAAAACATACAACATAAAAACAAGCAAAGAAAATGAAAACTTCACGTTTCCTTTTCTATTCACCATTATTCCATAACCAATCAACAAACCCATAACCAGATGGAAAGGTGTCAACATTGCTTTACCGATTTGCGCGACACTAACTCCCGTAAACGAAAGTAAAGTCAATAGCACAATCGTCCACTTTTCAATAGTAGTAAATTTAAGTAATTTCTGAAGATTTATTTTCTTTTCAATTAGCTCAGACATGAATTACTTAATCGATTCGTCATGTTAATTAATAGCACTGCTTCTAAATAAGCAGCCAATAGTTGTTTGACATTTCCTTTGTTAAGTACCGTAGGATCTGTTACAGGATCGAGTACATTCCCTTCAAAAGTATTTTTAAATAATTTATGAGAAAAGTGTTCCACATTATTTGATTTTTGCTTGAGCATATCGCTTATTTGACTTAAGTCAAATCGAGCTAAATGTTCCAATGTAATTTGAGTACAACCATTCAGCCCGTTAAAAAAACAAGGTGCAAAAGTGACAGCAGGAATATTCATCAGTGCTGCTTCGTAAGCGATACTCCCACTAATGGTTGCGACTAAACTCGCCTTTTTAATGATGTCATACGAAGGCGTATTTTCATCTATCAAATAAACATTTGGCAGACTCTGAATATTTTTATAAAAATCAGATGAACGATCTCCAATTGCCACTGAATGTTCTTTTATGATCATGTCCCATCCATGTGGAAGGGATCTCCATAGGTTATTGATATTCTGAAGTTGATCTTCATAATATCGTCCCAGCACATCGACGGAAGCCTCCGGCTGTTTGTGTAAACCAATAAAAACAAAAGGTCTTTTCGATGTTTGATTGAAAACACTTTTTTTAATTTTCTTGTATTCCAATTTATTAAACTCTTCTTGTGCTGATCGGCGAATTCTAATTTTATTATTCACCAATAAAGACGGATCATTTTTATCAATATTTTCATTTGTTACGAAACGTTTCACACGTCCTAGCTTGCCGACTAAAGAAGATTCCTTTTTCCATATCTTCTTATTCACAGCTAGATAATTGGGCGGTTTAGGTGCAATGACTTCCCAACCAAAATCATTATTACTTTCTATCTCTAGTAATTTACTTTGGCGCTCATCCGTAAAAAAAGCGAAGCGTCCATTTGGAATCCGGACTACATGAGGATTTAAAAATTGACAATTTAATTCTTTTCGCTGTGCACAAATTCGATGGATCAATAATTCGTGTGCCCAAGTGATTTCACCAAAGACTCTCCGAATATTATTATCTTTCAAAAACTTATAAATAGGTAATTGAATATTAGTCAAAAACTCAAGCCCTCCCTTCGAATCATGGCGCCAAGCACGGTCGCCATAAATCAATTCATTTATTTTGAATTCACCGATCGCTGGTGAATATTTATCAATATTTTCACGATTAATCAATAACACTTTTTCAGGACCAAACTCTTCAATTAAATAATTGTTCAGTTTTTGGTTGATCACAATCCAGTATACATCGATACCGTATTTTTTCAATTCCTGTCCTACTGCTGCTTGCAAATAGGTTTTGCTAAAATTTGAGATAAAACAAATATTCATGGCATTCATGTTTAAATGACGAGATGGTCTTTATGTTTCGTTTAAAAGATCAAAATTCAGAGATCCCCTCACAGGAGCTATTTCAAAAGAGATCTCTTCCTATAGTTATTATGAAAAAATAAATTATAAAAATGAGGGCGCTTAATCGCAAAATTCGTTTTGTTTTAGGAAAGAATATTTCCTTATTTGCCATTAGATGCATTTGCCATTCACAGGCAATAAAAAGGGTGAGGGTATTAATTCCTGCCAAGGTGACTACGCTCAAATCAAAAAAATAATTGATCGCAAAAAGCAGTAACAACATGGTAGAGATCAAAACAAAGAGGGCTACATTGCAATGTCGTGATAAATCTTCACGGTAAATGATATTTTCATAAAGTGCCAAGGCAATCCAAAAAAACATTTGGAAAGTTAGAACTCCATATAAGTTATGATGTGTTTGCCAAGTTGCTTGAACTATTTCTACAAAAGGTAAAACCACAATCGGAATCATTACAAAAAAAGCAAGCCCAATCAAAGCAATATAAAACAAAAACCCCTGAAACCAACGATCCAACTCCTTTGGTTTACTGGTATATATTTTCTTAAAGAAAGCAATATTTACAATCTGATAAAGTAATACCACCATCGCTGCCAATCTAAAATACAATCCATATATCCCTACTGCTTCCATTCCGATAAATCGCTCAATAATAATTCGTGCAGAACCTGTCAAAATCATAATGAGCAAAGAGGTCGTGACCAAAGGCCATCCAAACTTCAGTACCTCTTTATAAACGGTCCAGTCGAATTTTCGAACTTTATCAATTTTGCTAAAGAAGTAAAGATTTAGTAGTAGCAGATAAACCACAATAGCATTTTGTAATACCCCTAGTTGTAAATCAGCGCCAGTCAAGAACAGGTACAAATTGTACGCATTCAACAATAGAAAAAATCCTGCATCAAAAATCAAGGCAGTAAAAATCTGTTCTTTTGACTTGAGAATTACAGAGGCTAATATTTGCAAAGCAAACACGACCATGATAACCAAAGTCAAAATTAAGGTACTAGAAACATTCACTCCAAAAAGCAACAAGGCACCATAGAAAAGCAAAAAAACAGTGCTTAAAGTCCATGCATGAAAAAAGAAAATAGGTTCATAGTCTATTTTCTTTTGCTTCAAAATAAAGTAAGGATAAGCTCCTGTTAGTCCTGCATTTGCAGGCACTGCCAGAATCAAACCCAAGGCTAGCGCATAGTCAATCATTCCAAAAGCAGCCATAGATGGACTTAAGTTTGCCAAAATAAAAACAGAGGCTACTGAATTGACTTTTACTATTCCAAATACAATAGCAAATAGTCCAATCTTCTGCAGACTAGCTAAGGAAACGTTATGTTTTAAGCGCAAATTAAGCAACAGGCTTTTCATAGACTTTCACTATTTTGTAGCTATCGTTTTTCTGAAGTTTTTCTTTGATTCTACTAATGCTATTAGGTATAAAACGTAGTGCCTGTGCAACATACATCCCTGGTTCGTAGATAGATTTAGAAAGACAGGAATTCCCTCCAACATTGATCGCATTGCCAACTTCCACTCCCGGGTTAATAACGCAGCGAGTCCCAATTGAAACATTGTTGCCAATCTTAATGGAGCCATCGATACGAATACGATCTGGGCCCCATTCTTCATGATAAAAACCATGCGTCCAAAACTGTGTATCAAAACCACTGATCGTTGTAAAATCTCCTATACTGATTGATCGGGTACAGTCGAGAGTGTGCTTACTAGTAAGGATGGCCAATTCCCCTAAAGTCAAACTTGCGGCTCCCAAAGCGATTGGACTTTCTGCTCTATAAACATTGTTGTTATTACCAATGGCTGCTCGTTTATGCATGAGCAATGTTAAGGGGCCTTTCATTCGGTTGAATCTTCGAATGGAAGCTTGTTCGCCCAAGGATATGTTTGAGATTCGAATCAAGTTAAAATGTCCAATTTTGCTATTTTTTCCCATCTTGATTTCCTTGCACTGTAGCCAGGAAAAACCGATGTGTGCACTGCGATCTATTTGGTGTCCCAATAGATTAAGCAGCCAAATAGCAAGGGCACTTGGAAGAATGAAAGATATAATTGCGTATAATTTTAATTGCATACTTGCTGGTTTATTGTGATTATGTAGCAAGTTACTGGGAAGTTGGGTTTTGGATCTTGATTTTCGGTTTTTGGTAAGAATCTTTCGGTTTTTGGTATTAGAGACGGGATTTCCCTTGCCCTCTATCAGGGATAAAAACTATCGGGTTGGAGTTTTTCGTCAGACGGGCATGTATCGAGCAGATTGAACAGCCATCTAAGCATAGGGCAAGGATTCGGACGGATTTTTTCTTAGGATGGGATCAACTATTCGAGTTCTCGATTGTCCTTCCTTTCTTAAAGATGGTCTTTATAAAAAGAGCGTTTTACTTTTAAATTAATCATCTCCCCCACTCAATTCTAGCGATAAATTAGAATAAATACGGGTAAACAAAACTAACATTATTGCCAAAGCTGCACCGAAAATACCGAATTTGATACCAACGAGCTTAGGGCTTGGAGCGTAAGGCACTATAGGAGCTAGGGTATGTTCTAACTCGTGAATTAGAAGAGAATTCTTGTCGCGATCCATTTGAGCGCCTTTTAGTTGTTCAACAGAAGCGAGGTATTCGACTTTATATACTTCAGCAACTACTTCCAGTTTATGGATTTTTTTCTCTAAGTATCGAACTTCTCTGGGATTCGATTTTTCTTTTTTCAATTCGCGTTCCCTTTTGTCTTTCAATCTATTTAGCTTATAGTAGGATTCTTTGTAATGAGTAGAAAGCGAATCTGAATCTTTTTGAAAGTTACTATAGGCCTTTTGATCTGCAAAAGTATGCGAATTATTAAGCAGAACTTTTACGTGTCCGTATATTCTATCGAGCATTAGCAAGGAAAGTGCTTCGGTTGGAGAAGACAAATTGATGGTTACAAATCCCATTTCATCATCTACGGAAATACTTACAAAGCCATCCGTAAAATCAGCCATTGGCGTACCCAACTTCCCCAATACTTTATTGAGCACCATTCGCTCTTCACTGCTTGCTTGATCGATCTTATTATGTTTCATTTGAAAACCTATTGGGATATTGGCATCCAATTCCTCTGGCTTCATTTTGAAATAAGTATTGAGATAGGTATTAATTAAGAGATTGGTAGAATCTCCTTCTTCTACTTCTTCCAATAAGACATTGGTAAGTAGGTTTGGTGAATTTGCCAATTGGGCAAATACCTTAACGCTGTGTTTATTTTCTTTCGCGTTGTCTTGAGGTTGAATCAGAATTTTAACTTTGGCAGGAAAAGAAGGCTTTACTTGAGCAATTTCATGATATTTGTATCCCCCTAAAAGCAAAAATCCAAACACAATAAAATACCATCGCTTCAAGATTAGACGAAAGTAGACAATCGCTAAATTGACAAACTGTCGGATCGAAATCTCGTCAGATAATTGTGTATAGTCTTTATTCTCTGTATTTGATTGCATTAAATTTTAGAATTGGGGGAATTCATCCCTAACGTTTAAGGAAAACCGTACCTTTTTGATTTATGGGAACTGATTGTATTTGATAAATATAAAGCCCCTCGGGAAGTTCTATACCGGTACTAGATCTGCCATCCCAAGCTCCCTTGAATTTTTTGTTAGAGTAGACAATTCGCTTATTAAGGTTCCAAACTACAAATTCCATGCTACTCCTGTCAATTTCATGCTTTGCTAGGTCTACTATTGTAAAAAGGTCATTAACTCCATCATTATTAGGGCTAAATGCATTAGGAACTTTTGAATCTTTATTTTCACAAGCATCTAAATTGTTGTTGTCAATATTGAATGATCGAAGATGAGCGTATTGCTTTTCGTCACAACATCCTTCTAATCTATTGTTACTCGCGTTAAGCATTATCAAACTTTCCAAAAGAAAGAAGTCTGGTAAGTCGCCTTCAAATTTATTATTACTCAATAATAACTGCTGTAAATCATAAAGATGTGAAAATGCCGTTAGCTCACCACTCAAATTATTTTTATTGACATACAAATGTTTTAGTTTGTCACAAAATGCGAAGACCGGCAACCAACCATTTAATTGATTGTTTCCAAGATAAATAGTTTCCAAGTTTTCTAAATCAAAGTCTGGAATACTCCCCGTCAGTTTATTGTATTCTAAATCAAGCTTCACCAATTTTTGCAAGGTGCTAAAGTCAGGGATACTTCCCTCTAATCGATTTCCGCTCAACTGTAGCGTCAGCAATTCGGGAGTCCCGTCCAAAGAAGGAATTTGTCCCGAAAGCTGATTACTACTCATAAAAAGATGTTCTAAGAAAGGAAGCTCGAGTTCTGGCAAGCTTCCGTGCAGATGGTTCCCTCCGTTTTTCGTAGATCGACAATCAGGATTACCATCTAAATCAATACAATACACTCGGTTATTTGCATTGAGTTGAACTCCAAACCAAGTATCTATCGGATCATTAAAATCCCATTTCACTTTCCACAAGTCTCCTCTTGTTTGCTGAAACAAATTAACCAATTCTAATGAATCACTGGCACGTGAAGATTTGACCTCTGGGCTTAAAGTGCTTGCATCAGTTAAAGCAGTGTAATTAATTAACACCAAGATAAATCCGATTATTTGATTGAAATTCATATGCTTATGTACTATTAACTTTATTTAAAATTCGATGTTTTCCTTGTGCTTCGTTGGCTCCTCTCTTTTATAAGACGGCTTCTTTCCTTCTGCTACATCTCCGTATTTCTGCGACACGACACTCCAAGTATATTTTTTATGTGCAAAAGCTTTTAAACCATCTGCCATTTCACTCATGTTGCGATAAGGCATTAATAATAAATGCTCTTTCAAGCTCGCTACATCAGAGAAAAACAAACCTTGATTATTCGTAGTTACCCGATTGTAAATCACATCGAAAGAGATGATCGGTAAGCCCAAATACATGGCTTCTACAAGCGAAGGATTGGTACCTCCCGCACTATGCCCATGTACGTATACGCTAGCGTTGGAGCGAAGTAAATTAAGTTCTTTTGATTCATAAATTGGATCTAGTAAAAACATATTCCGTAAATCCCCATACTGCTCACGCATGTCTTTTCCGTATTTACTATTATCCCAGTTTCCTACAATTACCAAGTTGATGTAAGGCAATTTTGAGAAAGCTTCGAGAATTAAATGTAAATTATTTTCGGGTTCGATACGTGCTACTTTGAAGGCATATTCACCATCTAGAAAATCATATTTCTCCAAATCAGATCGTTTAATTTTTTCAGAATGAACATGATCTGCGCCATATTCTATCAAATTACCTGTTATCCCGTAGCGAATGTTGACATATTCTTTTAGGATCCGATTATCGGTAACAATTTCGTCTGCATACTTACAAGCGATTTGTTCGCTTAGCAAGAGAAACTTTTTTGCATAGCGATTCCATTTTGGACGGCGCCATTCGAGTCCGTCGATATTGACGATAACCTTCTTTTTTGTAAACAATTTTATAAAAGGCAAAAACAAACATCCTGAAACACCCAAAATCAACAGTACATCCTGCGATCGAATGGCGTGCAAAATTGACCACAGATCGTAAAAAATACTTTGAATACCGTTTGCTTCCAGTGGTAAGTAATGCAACTTTGCTCCCTTCCATTCCTTTAACCTCTGCTCTTCTTTGTAGACTTTACCCGAACAGTAGACTGTCATGTCAAACCGGTCTTTGATATTAGGAATCAGGTATTCTGTAAGGGTTTCGAATCCGCCATATCTGGCTGGAACTCCAACCGTTCCGATAATACCCAATTTAGGTAATGTATAATTTTTCATATTTCATGGTTTAAAACAAATGGTTATTTGATAAAAGTAGATAGGTGGTGGTCATCTTGTATTTCTTCTATCTTCTCTATCAATACTTCAAAAGTAAAGGGAATAAAGACTCAGAAATTATATTTTCGGTTTTCGGGAAGAATCTTTCGGACTTTGGTTATTCTATTAGGTTCAGTTCCTTTCTTTCATATTCCATTGCCTTAATATCAGTGAGTCCAATACTAATTTTCAATAAAACAACATAGCCCATATAGATAAAAACAAGTGACAGTAATAATGTCATTGGTGCAACTGCAAGCATAGCCATTTGTGCGAACGCAAATAAAAAGACTTGTATCAAGCTAAGATTCACTGCTATGTGCGTATGACTTTTTCCTCTGTCAAGTAAAAGGTGATGGACATGAGTTCTGTCTGCAAAGAAGGGAGATTTCCCGTTTACCATACGGCCAACACTCACCCGCATTAGATCTAAAATGGGTAGACTAATAATACTCAGCGTAGCTAGCAACTCATTGAATGACACAGCTCCGGATCCACCTATTGACAACGTTTTAATAAAAAATACCGCGAACATTAAACCCAAAAAGGTTGCACCATTATCTCCCATAAACATGGTGGCTTCCCCAAAGTTATACTTCAGAAAACCCAGTACTCCTCCTCCAATAATAATGGATAACAAAGCCCAAGAATTATCTCCCACATTCCAAAAAAGTGCGCAAAAAGCAAAGCAAGTCAATAGGCTCAAACTACCCGACAAACCATTGACTCCATCAATCAGATTATAGGCATTGACCACCGTCACTATCACAAGCACGGTCAGTACATATTGTGCCAAAGCGGGGACCTCTTCAATTCCTAAAAAACCGTACAAGCCTTGCACTTTTAATCCCCCAACAAAACAAATGCTTGCCACCAACACCTGCCCGATCAAACGAATAATTGCGCGTACATTTTTTATATCATCCCACAGACTCATCAAAAATAAAATCCCTGATGCTAACATTAAGGAGCTCAATGCTAGCGCTTCATTCAAACCTGAAAGGCAAAGAAAGACTACCCAAAATCCTGTAAAAATACCGACACCTCCAATTGCTACAATCGGTTTTGCATGTACTTTCCTGTCACCTGGCAAATCATACCATTTATGTTGGATTGCAAAGGCTGCAACCTTAGGAAGGATAAACAAAGTCCATAAAAACGAAAGTAAAAATCCGAGTAAAAGTAATCCCCACATAATATTGAATTTAATTTTGGGGGATCTTAAGTAATTAATTATGCTTCAATTTACATTAAGATTGATCCAAGTAAGGGATGCTTTCGTTTTTTGGTTTACTTTCTTCGGACTTTGGCAAATATTCCTAGAGCTTAGGAAATAGATTTGATTGAACCAATGTTTTTTTTTCTAAGAATAGGATACTCAGAATTGACAAATTTAATATTAATGGTCCGCTTCTAACTACTAACCGATCCACTAATCCAGTATGCCATGTTCATCCCCTCCAAAAAATACGCTTTGGGAAAAAATACTTAAGTAGATCAAAACAAAAAAGCCCCGCTGCAAATGCAACGGGGCGAAAACCAGATTTATCAAACTCGGGGAACTTCTTTTTAGCATCCAGAAAAAGTACTAATAATGGCAACACCATTTTCTTCTTTAATGGTCATCTCCATATACTCCGTATCACTACTATACTGAATGATTTCTTTATTTTTATTTCTCTTGACGCGCATGCGCTTCGCAAATTCAACAAACTCAGGCATGGTGTTCATACAAAAAACATAAGCCTCACTCAATCGAATACCTGGCAAACGTACCTCCGTGTATCCACCACCTTCACCGTAGTAGTTCATCACTTCAATTCCGTTTTCGTAAGTTCTTGTATTCTTCATTTGCTCGCCAATATAAATGGTATCTTTTGATGCTACAACATCGTAGTGTAGTTCAATCAGTTCTGTTATACTAAACCCATTACTTGGCAATGGAAGCTTTGAAAGAAAACCATCAAAGGTGTAACCCGTCATTCCGTTGTAGTCAACATATACCCAACTACCTTCTACCAATTCGATAGTTTGAGCACGTTCAAAACTAAGGGTATTCAATACCGTTACTTCATCTCCCATTTGCATTTTTGCAAAAACTCTAGAATTCAAGCTTGGCTCTTCTCTCAACTTTAAGCCAGACTTTGTGCTTACTCGTAATATGTCTCCCTCCATGTAAGTGGCCTTAGCCTTAACTTTATCTCCATGGTTGGCAAAGGTCGTTTGCACATTAGCAATAAAAGCTAGAAACAAAACTGCGATGATTACTTTTCTTAGATTCTTCATGATATTATCTTTTTATTGATTAATAATGTGTTCAAATTTAGAGGGAGCCTTTATTCTTATCGTTCTTATTTATGTTTATTCGCTCCTTCTGAAGTCAATTTGCACTGATTTGGCCCTGAATCAAAGGTGAATTGAGCAGATAGACTACTTGAACTATTATTCGTATGAAATGGGCTAGGATTCGTATTTTTGGGTTTTTCAGAGAAGAATGGAAGATTATTCTTTTTATCACATAGGCAAACAGAAACCTTATATAGAGAAGACAGAGCCTAGCAATTGTGGATTCGATTTTAATAAAAATACTCGAAACGAGCTAATGTGTAAATTCCTAAATGGGAGATGTGATAAAAAGAAAAAACCAAAAAATTCAAAACCAAAAAAATGCCATACCCACTCTATAAAAAAATCGGATTCATCACAGGCCCTATACTCTGTTTATTATTACTGTTCTGGCCAGTAGAGATACTTTCACCTATAGCGCAAAAGGTAATCGCAGTAGCTGCATGGATGGTCACCTGGTGGATTACAGAAGCTGTTTCAATTTCTGTGACGGCATTGATACCATTAATGGTCTTCCCTATTCTCGGTATCACGGATATCAAAACGGTATCGGCAAGTTATGGTCATCCGATTGTGTTTCTCTTTTTTGGCGGATTTATCATGGCACTAGCATTGGAAAAAGTAAACCTGCATCGTCGGATAGCACTCAATATTATTAAACTGACAGGAACCAGTCCGGATCGGGTGATATTAGGGTTCATGATTTCGACTGCGCTTCTGAGTATGTGGATTAGCAATACGGCGAGCACCGTGGTCATGCTCCCTATTGCTATTTCTGTGATTCAATTATTGATAAATGACGCAGATGGCTTTAGCAAGAAGGATCAGAACTTTGCACTAAGCATTATGCTGGGTATTGCCTTTGCGGCAAATATAGGAGGTATCGCTACCTTGGTGGGCACGCCCCCCAACTCGGTACTAGTTGGTTTCATGGAAAGTGAATATCAAATCGAAATTTCTTTTTTGAAGTGGATGACAATGGGTGTTCCCTTCTCGATCATTATGCTGACCATTTGTTATTTCGTAATTGTTAAATGGGTTTATCCAAGTGGTTTAGGGAACTTTGATTCCGCCGCTGGTTTGTTGGATGGAGAAATTAAAAAACTAGGGCCGATTAAAAAAGAAGAAAAATTAGTCTTAGCAATTTTCTTGTTCGCCATTACCTTTTGGATAGGAAGAGGAGCAATCAATAGTTGGTGGCCCAACTTAAAACTAACCGACACCAGCATCAGCATCATGGCCGCTGTGGCACTCTTTGCCATTCCATCTAATTTCTCTACCGGAAAATTCATACTTAAGTGGCAAGATACCGCACAAATTCCTTGGGGTATTTTGATTTTATTTGGCGGAGGTCTGGCGCTGGCAAGTGGTATGTCCCTTGCCGGAATTATCGATATGATTGGTCAAGGCATTGCATCAAAAGAAGGTTTGAGCATTTTTGTTATTTCAGCACTATTAATCTTTGTGATGTTGTTTATGACGGAACTAATGAGTAACGTGGCACTAGTTACGATATTTGTGCCTGTGGTAGCAGGTATTGCTATTGGGCTGGAGGCTCCTATTTTACACATGGCGATTCCTGTGGCGATGGCTTCAAGCTGTGCATTTATGTTACCGATGGCTACACCACCCAATGCGATTGTTTTTGCAAGTGGTCATATTAAGGTGTATCAGATGGCGAAGGTAGGTGTGATTTTAAATATTATTTCTGTCTTGCTGTTGATACTTTTCACGAAGTTTTATATTCCTTTTGTTTTTTAATTAGTTTTACATTTAAAGTGGGGAATTGGGAGTGGGAAGTGGGACACAATCGCGAGCCTATTTAGCAGCAGATGCATTCCACCTTAAGGGAAAACTTCTCACCTCGTATTCCAAGCTAATCCATAGAATAAAATCAAAGAATCAACTGTTCCAACTTTTTTTTTACGAATGCCTTAATTTAACAATGCACGCACTTTTCCTCCCTTCCTGGTACCCAAATAAACTGTTTCCGCAGAACGGCGATTTCATTCAACGGCACGCAGTTGCTGTAGCCGGACATTGCAAGGTAGCGGTGCTTTATGTATTGGCTGATCCCAATGCTGTGGATTTTACAGTAGAACAGGTTTGGCACAAAGGCGTTTTTGAAGTTCGGGTTTACTACCCAAAAATTGCTAAGTGGCGTGCATGGGCGCAATTTCGCAGCTATATGAAGGCACATCGGGTGGGCTACCAAGCGGTGCTAAAAGAAATGGGCAAAATCGACCTGGTACATCTCAATGTATTTTACAAAGCAGGGCTCTTTGCACTGGAGTTGAAAAACAAACACCAGATACCCTATATCATTACCGAGCACTGGACAGCTTTTTTGGACATTAGTCCTATCCAATTCACACCTTTTCAAAAACACAGCATCCTCAAAATTGGTCGCAACGCGAGCTTACTCTGTCCAGTTTCTCATGACTTAAAAAAGGCTTTACAAAAATTTGGTTTTAAAGGTCCATATGAAGTAATTCCAAACGTGGTAGATACCAAGCTCTTTAATTTTCAATCATTAAAAGAAGATCCTACAAAAATTAAACTACTGCATATCTCTACCCTCTATGATCCACATAAAAATGTAACTGGACTTTTAAACGTGATAAAAAAACTGAGCAAACTTCGACAGGATTTTAAACTCAGCATCATCGGCAATGCACATATTGAAAAACATCGACAAAGGGTGAAGGACTTGGGTATTGAAAATGTAGTCAGCATCGTTGGTGAAGTTCCGCACGAAGAAGTTGCTACAGCTATGCAAGCACACGACCTTTTTGTTTTGTTTAGCAATTATGAAAATTTACCTTGTGTCATCATTGAAGCACAGGCCTCCGGACTTCCGGTACTGGCAAGTGACGTGGGGGGCATCTCAGAAATGATCAATGAAAAAAGTGGGCAACTCGTCAATGCAGGAGATGAGACAGCCTTGCTCCATAAGTTGCAAATCATGATGGATCAACTCAATCAATACGATCGTCAGCAAATCAGGCAGCAGGCAGTGGCGCAATACAGTTATGAAAGTGTAGGAAAACAATTTTTCGAAATTTACAAAAGGATAGTGGCAGAAACAAAGGCATGAACATAGGATTTACCATATTGCACAACATAGCAGCAAAATACCCTTTTCGGGAAACCGCTCAACAAAGCTATACCTATGTCTCACCCAAAAGTGGCAAGCGTTCTGATTTCCATTATAGCACAAACAATAAATTCGAAAACGATAAAACCTTTGTAGACCTCTCCCATTTCATTATTGGAATAGATGGCGTGATTTTAAACTTGCAACAGCTCAAAAATAGTTATCAAATTGCTTCGCTTCCCAAGCTACTACTCCATCTTTTCGAGAAGTACCAGCACAACATGCCCGATCAATTGGCCGGTGAATTTTGTGGATTTATTTTTGACAAAAACAAAGAAAAACTTTTCGTCTTTACCAATCATACAGGCTCACGTAAATTATATTTTGACCATTTAAACGATGGACTTATTGTCTCCTCCGAATTACAATCCATTGCCAATTTTTTCAAATCCTCAGCGGTCAAACCAAAACTAAATCGCCTGGCTGCTTATTCACTCCTAACCTTCGGTGGTATGCTCGGCAACGATACCCTGATCAAAGGAACCAAACGATTAGGGCCCGGTGAGTATTTGCTTAGGCAAAAATCAAAAACGGAAATTGACAAATACAAAGACTACAACAATATTCCACTAAGCACTAAAAGTGAATCACAATTAATGGCTGAGGTCGATGCCATTTTTAAAGCTGCATTGATTCAACAATTTGAAAAAGATCGCGAATACAACTACCAACACATTGCGACGCTAAGTGGTGGACTCGACTCGCGACTAACGGTCATGTTGGCTCATCAACTCGGCTACGAAGTCCAACCATTTTGCTTTTCGCAAAGCAACTACCCAGATGAAATCATTGCCCGAAAGATTGCAAAAGATATTGGCTCGACCTTACAATTCATTCCACTTGATTCGGCCAATCACCTTTTCGATTTCTATGAAAATGTAAATACCAATGACGGACTTAGTTTTTATCTAGGCTCTGCTCACTTCGCCTATGGATTGAATCAATTGGATTTAAAACCCTATGGTTTGATTCACACTGGATTGATTGGTGATGGCTTACTTGGTTCTGTACTTTCGCAAGCACGTGTGGTTCGACCAAAGCCAGCATCTAAGCTAATTTCTAAGATGTTGTATTTGAAGATTGAAAAAGAGGTTAATGATTTTGCTAGTAGTTATGCCTCTGAAGATCCGTTTTATTTGTACAATCGAATGTTGAATGTAGCGATTAGTGGGGCCTATGTTTGTGCAAAACACAGTTATCATGCAGCACCGTTTATGCATCCTGACTTTGTTGCTTATTCACTTAGCATCCCTCCAGCTATCAAATTTAATCAGCAATTTTATTTGAAGTGGATCAACCAATATCATCCAACGATTACCCGTTACAAATGGGAGCGAACAGGAATGCGACCGACTAGTCATAAAAAAACGGAGTGGAGTCGCTATACAAAAAAATTAGAGCAGATTTATTTTCGCCTTACGGGTCGTTCGCACAAACTAAGCATGACACCTTATGCGCATTGGTACAAAAAGAATCCAAAAATAAAACCGTTCTTTGACGAGATTTATAATAGTAAAAAGCATTTACTATTAGGAGATACAGAGTTGGCAGCTGATGTAGTTGCTTTATTTGCGGAAGGTAACGTGCCGGAGAAGTCGATGGTACTTACCTTACTGGGAGCTGTTGACCTTTTTAATTTAGAAGTTTGACCATTTTAATTTTGACTTTCATTTTAATTCCAAAATGAGTACCACTCAATTTATAAAATCATTTATCAATAGAAAAGGCGGACACGTGCTTTTTTCTTTTCTATTCACAAAGCTTGTCAACTTTGTGGTTGCTATTGTGGTGATCAACATGTTGACTAAATCGGAGTATGGTTTCGTAGCTTACGCCTTGACGGTCATTTCTTTCATTTTACCTTTTATGGGAGCTGGAATTCATCAAGGATTGTTGCGATATGGTGCGCTAAGTAAATCACAGATTGGAAAGCGGGATTTATTTCAAATGACCATGAAAAAGGGGGTTTTGTACTCCGCAATTATTGCCGTTTTGATTTTAGTCTTATTGCCGTTTATTACTAGTTCTCTGAAAGGCTCTGCCCTTTTCTTAGGTATCCTTAGTTTTCAACTGATTGCCTTATTGCTCTTACAATTTGTAGAAATATATTGTCGCTTATTGAATTTAAATAAGTTGTTTGCACAAATTGAAATTAGTAATTCTGCTTTACTATTGATTGGGAATATTGGGATGGCATTTTTATTTGGAGGGATGGGATATGTACTAAGCTTGGCATTGGTTCCATTTATTGTAGCATGTTATTACATTTACAAATTGCGACTTTTCGAAAGTTCTGGAGCTAAAAGTAAAGTAGTTTTACCTGTCGGAAAATTCGTAAAGTATGGCATCTCGATGAGTATTGGAGGTGTCCTTTCACAATTGTTGTTTGCAGTAGATATTATTATGATTGGCAACGTTCTACAAAGTGAAGAACTGGTCGCACAATACAAGACTGCAAGTATTATTCCCTTTAGTTTTTTGATGATTCCAGTTGCGATATTGACAACCGACTTTGTCAAACTCTCCGCTGCCTCAGAAAACAACAAACCTTTTCTTAAAAGTTATTACCTCAACTATCTCAAAATTTTCATTTGGATTAGCCTTGGTCTGTTTCTATTTTTCCACTTTGCAGGCGAACCCTTACTCCGAATTTTTGGAAAGGACTACCAGGAGACTCCTGAGTTGATGAGTATTTTTGCCCTTGGTATTATTGGTGGCTTGTTGTTACGTGTACCAATGGGTAATATGCTGTCTGCCATTGGTTGGCCTAATGTGAATGTTATTTTTTCATTGATTGTTTTGCTGATTAATGTGGTGGCGAATTATTTTATGGTTAGCTGGTATGGCGTTATTGGAGCGGCTATTACAACAGCTGTATTGATGTGGTTTTCGGGGCTTTTGTCTTTGGCTGCTTTTGTTTGGTTTTTGCGTTCTCCATCTAGACCTACCTAGAGTATCATACAGATATCTAGTTGAGTAATTAAGCTGATTTTTTCTGTCGCTTGAATTGAGTTTCCTAAAAATTATATTCTCAAATCACCTCTACCCGAATCAAATAAACGCCATAATCCCACAATTTTTTCTGACTCAACAAAAACAGATTTTCGTGAATTCCAAAATTCTGTAAATAATCATCTACCACCTTTCGTTCCTCATAAGTTTCTTTTATCGCTGCAATAATTTCGTTCACCTCCCCTTCCTCCAAGTCAGAATTATATGACAAAATCCAAATTCCTGTAAAGTCCTCCACTTGCGGGTCAATAGAAAATGTTCCAACATAAAACGGCTCTTTCTGAAAAAGAACAATCTCCTCCCCGGTCAACTTTGTCGCCAAAGCAAGCCGTCCTAATGGCTTAAAAAAAACAAACTTCAATCTCAAGATATCTGACTTTGCCAAACTAATCCAATCCCGATCTAAACTTGCGACAAGCTTTTCACCATTATTATCAAAGGGTGGATAATTGACATAACGAAGCTGCCGACAAAATTTCAAACTATCCAAATCCTCGTATCCATAAAGACCGAACAAATAATCTTTAAACATTTTGTCCGTCTCAAATTCAGTTTTCAATTCACCGTAGGTAGAAATAGTGATGTAGGCTTTTAACTGATGCCCTTCTGTTGTTGTTATCTCTACTCGGTATCGACCGTACTCTCCAGTATCCGTCGTATTGAAAAAATTTAGACAAAGGAGTATTGCTAATAATTTCATTCTCTTAGTATTGAATTGAAAATTTTATTTAATGAATTGGAGCAATTGTTCAGCTTCGCTTATCATTACTTGATTAATTCTTATGGGGCTTTATCATAGGACACATAGTTCGATCGTTTGAATTGACGATGTGTTAAGTCAAAGTAATTTTAAAACGCTAATCGGATCTACAGGCCTTTCTAGGACCCAACATTTATAAACAACACACTCGACCTTTAATTTCCCGCAACAGCGAAATACAAAGTATCCGTCACCGCAGGCTCCAAAGCCATGGCACCATTATCTCCCTCCACAGGAATCGTCAAGGCTTGCAAAACACAAAGTATCGTAGAAAAACCGATTGCCTTAATTGCTGGCTCCCTAGTTCCATCTGCTGACTCATAAGTAGTTTCTCGAAAAGTCCAGTTAAAATATTCTTCTGAAATATTATAATCTGCGATTACATCTTGCAACTCATCTTGATTGGCTAACCATTCTTTTTGTGCAGCTACGGTAGAGAGCTCAGGACGTTCATCTTCATCCGGGTAAGTGACCCACCATACAACCGGTACTCGAAAAGTATGATGATAAGTATCTCCCAACCAACGAGGTTCCGTACGTGTAAGCGCATCGCGCCAGTCCATATTTTCGTCAGGATATCTTTCATTCATTTGGCGGCTCAGTTTTATATCTCCGGGTCGATAACCAGTTTTGTAAAAAGCATACCAGTAGTCAGCCAAATATTTCTGACTAGAAACAGGACGCCCCATATACCGCTGCGATTCGTAGTAGACAAAATATCGAGTCGACCGTACAATCGGCTCATGCCCTGGCACACCAAACACATATGCAATTGCTTCTAACGCCATTTCATTTCGCCCCAAACCACAACCATACAAAATCAACTCGGTCTGCTCATCCACTACCGTAGGCGACAAAGGAAATAATTCTTCCTCTTCTATCGCCTCCACCATTGAAGCCGCAGTTGCTCGTGGTCCTTGCGGATACAAAGGTACTCCCAATCCACTCCACTCATTGCTATGCAATACCATATTGACACGCCCCCAAGGCTGCCCACTTTTTGCTTTATGCTCAATTAAATATTGCTGCACTTCCTCCAAAGATCGACAATGTGTGACCAATGTGCCAGAAGCTTCTGCTTCATTCAATCGATAATAACTCTCCGCTTCTGTGTAGTAAAAATTTTTCTTCCCATTATCCTCTCCCATAATAAAAGTAATGTTGGGTCGCTTCAAATTTACAACTGGTTTAGCAGTCTCATCTTTTTCAATATTGAATACGAAAGCCGTTTCAATTTCTCCCTTACTGGAATTGGTAGAAGCCAATACTTTAATTTCATTATTCAACTTCACCGTGAGACTTACCAACAAGATCAACAGAAAGATGACCATAAATCCTAAGTAATATTTTTCTGGATGCTTTTTCATTATTTACTTTTTTTATTTTTTTTTGATAGGGAAGGAAGCATCGCCGCTGGGCGACACTCCCCTCCTTGTTCTTATGCTTGTTTATTCATGTGCTTAGTGATCGCTCATCTACATTAAAATTTTCAGCCTAGCCTCAAACCTCAATACCTCCTTGCGTACCTCACACCTCGCAGTAAATTCTGCGCCTCTGCCTTCAAATCGAGTTAGAACAGCTCTAGGTTTTAATAGTAAACTCAATCGTACGCGCTCCTTCCAATTTCCAGCTAATAAACTGCCATTTCAAAATCTTTGCTTTCAATTTTTCTTTCAACGCTTCACTCATCCCCTTAGCAGAAATTTCTACTGCAATCACTTTCCCTGTTGCATTTGTTGACATCACAACTTCAAATCCGTCTACTCGTTCTGTTGTTGCAAAACAAGACTTTAGTCGCTTCACTTTTTTCGCCAACATATTTTCAAAGTCAATAGGCAACTTGCCACTAAGGCTTTCAATACTCACAACTTCCGGATTAACATTAGATTTTTTGCGCTTACGTACCAGTCCTTCTGTACCTGCATCAAATCCTACTGCAGCGTTCGAAACACCTTGTGGTAATGGGAGTGCTTGTTTCACTTTTTCAGTTGCGCTACCATCTCCAACTACTTCATGATCAATTGCGACAAAAGAGGTGTAAGCTGTCATCAAATTATATTTCAATCCAAGGTCTGTTATTTCCTTAGTAGTTTCCGGATCACTATCAACTCCGTTATAATCATCTAGCAGCTTGATGCGTTCACGAGCCCAAAGAGAACGGATGCCAGCGTTGCGTTTGCTTGGTTTGTAGTTGGCAACTTTGAATGTTTTCTTATAAGCTGCTCCACCAGTATATCCCGAAATAGTCAGGCTACCATTAGGTGTGCCTTTATATTTTCCAAAAACAATGACTGGTCGCTCTGCCAACACATCTGGAATACTTGATGGCTCCATATCATAAACCTCGATTCCACTAAAGCTTGTTTTCACTTGCGTTAAAACCGGACGATTAATATACTTTCTAAATTTCTCAGCATTCACATGAGCTTCCTCTTGTGTCGTAATAATCATCGGCTCACCGCCGCCAACATGTGCCATTCCTTCTATGATGTATCGGTTGACACCGGAACCGATTCCGAATGCGTACACGTTTGTTTTATCCAGATTATTTCGAATGATATCATAGGTTGCCTTTTGGACACTCACATAGCCATCAGTCACCACCACCACTGAACGAGACAAATCGACATCACATCTCGGCATCTCTAATACTTGCTGCAGTGCAGGCAATAATCGTGTTCCACCACCACCTCTTTGATTATCTATGAAATTGACAGCTGTCTGAATGTTTTCTGCATTTGCGTAAAGTGCTTGCTCAGATAACAAACCTGTTGATCCGGAAAACACCATCACATTGAATCGGTCGCTTGGGCGCAAACCCGTTATCAAATCACGCAATAACTTTTTAGATATATCCAAAGGAAATCCGCCCATTGATCCAGATACATCTACTACAAAAATATACTCACGTGGAGGAATCTGATTCGTCGTCACCTTCTTCGGTGGCTGCATCATTGCTAGAAAAAATTGTTCATCATTATGCTCATACAGCAACAAACCTGATTCGATCTCACCATCTGACAAACCGTATTCAAAAATAAAATCTCGATTACCTCCCTGCTTTTCAGAAGCATCCAAATTTAAGCTTGCTGTTGATATTGTTTCATGCGCAATGGATACGGCGTGCGTTGAACAGTTCATATGCTGAATCGGCATACCAGCAGAAAGGTAGACTTCCATTCCAAAAGTGTAGTTGGGTAATTTATTTTCTTTTTGGTATGGTGTGGCCACAAAACCGGACTTACTTTTTGATGCTTCCGCTCTTGTTGTTTCTGAGTAACGGGGTCCTACTACTGTTGGATAAACGAACTCGTAAATCCCTTCTTCCGGCACCATTAATTCTGTATATTTTAAAACTACTTCAATCACATCACCTGGCTGTATGTTAGCCACATTCATTTGAAAAACGTTAGGTCGCTCCTGCTCTAGAAGTGAAGCACGCTTGCCTTCTGACTTTGCTAACTCGTAATTTTTTCTTGCTTTATTACGCTCTTGAATTTCGGCTGTAATCGTTCGATTTCCAATCTTCATTTCGAGTCCATATATAGCTGCGCGTGTTGACGTTGGGAAAACGTAAATAGCTTCGAGTGGGCTATTACCATCATTAGCATAGCGCTGCGTCACTGTTACATCAGCAATTACACCTGCAATGTTTACGGAAGCATTGGTCGACTTTAGTGGCAACTGATCTGCCTCAGCGTTTTCACTTTTGACAAAAAAGTAAGGCGACAAGGTTTTGTCATCTTCTACCTTTTGAGCTTTGGTACTAAGTGCAGCCATCAAAATTAATTGGGCTAACAAAACGAACCGTAGGATGGAAAGCATGGAGTTTTTCATGTGATCTAATTTTAATAGTTTAATAAATGGCAATCCTTTTGTGGATTATACTATCAAAATTAAGGGCAAATTGACCTAAATCACATGGCCTCCTATTATTCGTAGGAGATGAGCTATTATCTGTTTATTGATTGGTGAATCATGTGTAAGCGAATACCTATTGACATCGTCAAAATACAGATCTTCATGTATTTGCTGGCCTAAGCCATTTTAAACGACATAAGAAAACCCGAATCTTGATTAGTCAAAATTCGGGTTTTCCCCACAAGAGATTGATGGCTTCTACTTGCGAATGTCTTATTATTAGGTGTTTAACGGAATTATTTAAATAATTTGGTCCCGTTACTTACAACTTCAATTTATTAAATCGCTTAATGATGAAATCTCGTTCGCCTCGAATCCGAACAACATAACTTCCCGGAATTAGCGAACTCACATCAAAGTTTATTTCGCTTTCCCCCTCCGCGAGGTAAGCATTTAATACATTGTTTCCTAAAATATCGAATACTTCTACTGCTGCTTTTTCATCATAAACTTCATAAAACAAAACACTCAGATTGCTATTCACATTAGTCGGAATCAATTTAACCTTAATATCTTCTATTTCCATTTTTACCGCAACAATATCGCTATACGCAAATGTGCCATCGTAGTCAACCTGCTTTAAGCGATAGTAATTGCTCCCATTTTTAGGCCTAGAGTCAGTGTAAGAATAGTAATGAACGATTTCGGTCGTACCGCTACCGTCCATCTTCATAATTTCTGTAAAGTCCGCTCCACCTGTACTGTGCTCCACAATAAAGTAATCGTTGTTTAGCTCTGAAGCAGTTACCCATTCCAGATCAACCCAAGTATTTCTTTCGCGAGCTGTGAAGCTTACCAAGTCTACAGGCAAGGCTCCACCACCTTCTGTAACACTTCCATCATAAAAGCCACATTCTCCTCCTGTACCTCCGCTATTATTCGTGTAACCGGTGATGCTAACATCGATTGGTTCATCACAAGTAGCTGTTACTTCAATCTCAGCGAAGTATTTATCGTCAGGAAGTCCACCAGACGGTGATACATGCTGCACGACTATTCCTCCTGCTTCAAAATGAATTGACTTAGGACGAGGAGCACCGATCACTTCTACTTCAAGGTATACTAAATAGGTACACTGATCTCCATCCACCGCAATTGGTCCAGGTACATTATATACAGGAGACATTATGCACTGAGTAAAACCATTAATGGTAAAAATAAAACAGAAGGTTAGAGATAGTAAAAATGTTTTAACAATAAAAACGCGGTTAGTGTAATTTTTTTCATTCATGGGGTTATGGTTTTAGTTTTAAACAAAATTTATTTAAAAATTAGGCTTGAGTAATTCACGGGATTAGGTGCTTCATAAAAGGCAATAGTTCTTAAGGATAAGTTGCGATCATTGACAACTTATCTTTAAAAAGAATATAGGAATTTGGTAGGATTTTTTTCATTTGAATCTGTTCATGAGTTTGTAAAAAGTATTTCCTGATAATATCTAAGCTAGCAGAGTTCGTACTATAATTTTGAACTGGACTCTAGGTAGTCTTGTTGCTAATTATTGTATTCTAAACAAGCTGACCATTAAATCAAACGGAATAATGGTTCTTATTTTCTATAGATATTATTAAAAATAATTCAGTAAATCGCAGTAAAAATCAGGCAGTTTTGTAGTTGGTTTTTGCCTATATCACTGGAAACATTTTTGAATGTTTGTGTTCTATTGAGTTAGAATTTTCTGAAAATAGTTGGTATTCACCTATCTTAAAGTTAGGTCTAGAGTAAGTAAATATAGGAAAAACATTGATAGATAGAGAATCTAGCCCATAAAAAGTCGTCAATAGCGGATTTATTAACCATATAGAATGTGTTGATGAGAGGCTCAACACATTCTGTCCAGCAATTTTGGATATTGCTTGTAGCAAGACAAATAAGCTTGCCCCTTATTATTGTAGTTCCTTCCGAATAGCCTTCTCTAATCCCTCTCCTGCTTGTGTAAATACAAATTCGATCCGTCGATTCTGAGCTTTCCCTTCCGCCGTTCCGTTCGAAGATCTAGGCTCAAATTCTCCTTTGCCTGCAGCGGTGAGTTGGTTGGTATTGACGTCTAGCTCATTGGTGAGTAGCTCGATGACTCTACTAGCCTGAGCCGTGCTTAAGGTCCAGTTATCAGTAATACTTTTGCGGCCAGTAGGACTGTTGTCGGTATGACCAATTACGTCGATATTCATGATAGGGAAACGCGTAATTACAGCCGCTAATTTTTCCATGATTGTAACACCACGCTTTTCAATCCGCCCCGTTTTGCCTTTTCTAAAAAGCAATCCTTCCGGAAAAATCAAACGTACTTTTTCAGTGGTACTTACCAATTCAAAATCGGTATAAGCGATTTCCTGAAAAGCAAAATGAATATCACTGGACAGACGCGTAAATTCAGCTTGATGGCGACTCAACACGGTCTCTACTCTTTTCAACTTATCTTTTAAAGCAACTATTTCATTTTCTTTATTAGTTAGTGTACTGCTCAACGATTCTTGAGTAGATTGTGAGTTGGTATTTACATTCTCAATCTGGCCTTCCAGTTGTGCAATTTTAACTTTTAGTTCTGACCGTAAATTTACCAGTACATTATTCTCCCCTTTTTGTTCCGACAACTGCAAACGTAATGATAAGATTTCATCCTGCGCCTCGTTCAAATTTCGTCGCCATGTATCTGCCTCACTGGTATAAAATTTTTCATGATCCATTTTCAACAACTGTACTGCCTCTATATGTTTCTTCTTAGAAATACAGGAACTCATAGTTAGTGCAATCGACAGTACAATCAGGAGTGAAAAATTCTTCATGGTAGTTTATTTATTGTAATATTTAGGACCTGCCTAAAACAAAAAATGGTGAATGACAATATTATAAAATAATTGCCATTCACCAAATTTTAGGGGAGAAAAGAAGAGAGGAGGAAGTGGGAAGTTAGAGCTGGGAAGTTTCCCGCAGATGCGGAGCGCGCGATCGCGCGCAACTTCCATATCCCCACTTCCAACTCCCCCTCTTAATTTTATCTCAATCGGAAACTAGATGCTCCCAACAGTCCAATATCTGTAAATACCGCAGCACGGTAATATCCTTTTTTCAATTTCGCATTCAAATCATGCTTGAAAGAAATTCGTTGGCTACTGCCAATGTTCACCTCTTTTGCTTCAGCAGCGATAATGTTTGTATCCTGACCATTTACTTTCACAGTCATGTTGATCGGATTATCCAACTTAATTGGCGTTCCTTTATCGTCACTAATAACGAGATAAATATTTCTTACACCCTGGTATTCTTCAGGTACGTCTGCCAAGTCGAAACTAGCATCAATACGCTTAGCTCTTCTTGATTTTGCAGTAACTTTTGAGTTTCTTTTCTTTTGTAATTCTACTCTAAAACCAGAAGCTTTAAAATTTGCCAAAGTCAATTGACCAACTTCCTGCTGGATAGCTCGGTTGATACTAGCCAATTGTTCGTTATCCTCACGAGCAGTTGAAAGGTCAACTTCGAGTACACCAGTACGGGTACGCAATGAATCGTTTTCCGCTTGCAAAGAAAAGATTGAAGTTTCCAAACGAGATTTAGCTCCAAGCAAAGATTGAATTTCTGCTCTTAAACCAAATAACTCAGCCTCATTATTTGTATTTGTTGCCTTTACAGCCTTAATCGTTCTATCGCGGCGGTTAACGCGTTTCTTAGCTGCAGTCAGGTCAGAAGCAAGGGTCAAGTTTTCGTCGCTTAAGGCTTCGTAAGCTGTTTGTAAACTATCCACTTCTACTTCGAGATCAGCCTTTAGTGCTTCCATCTCAGAGACTTCAGTACTTAGGGTTTCATTCTTTTGAATAAGACCTAATTTTTCATTCTTTAGTCCCATGTTTGACCAGATGCTGTATCCAAGTCCAAGAGCTAAAAGAATTGCGATTACTCCTAAAATGTGTCGTGCTTTCATTTTGTGATCTTTTAATGTGTTTTGATAATGGTGGTAGAAACGCCCCGTTTTAACGGAATCGTATGTATTTATTACTTTTTTTTTGAATTCACGCTTAAATAATTTGAAAAATAATTCAATCGCGTTGTAACTGAGCACAAATATAGAGTCTACAGTTATAATATCCCTTTTTAACTTATATAAATTAAGAATTCTTCTTTATTCATCGACATTTTTACGCTTTCAAGCTGGCAACAAAAGCTTCAAAATTTTTAAACTTGATGACCAAACACTAACAATCAAAAAAACATCACTCATCCAAGACTATATTTCAAAAGACCCAGCCTAAGACATCCACTTTACATCATTTTAACTCATCACAAATGTCTACAAATAAAAAACTTCTCAAAACTTTTAGGCATCTTTATTGGATAAAGGATTTAGTCCCCCGATACGTTCCAAGTCACAGACTTTGGTTTATCTAATTTAAACATTACCATGGGGATTAAACTTTACACTTCTTCTTTCTTATTTTCTCTCTCCCTTATTTTTTCAGCTAATAGCTTTGCAACTACACCTATTACATATGGTAGCGATCTAACAGGCTGGATCAATACATTAGGTGAATCTCACGATTATACTTTTCAAGGTACAGCTGGTGATCGCATCTTTATTAGAGTACGAGGCACCTCAAATGGCGTAGATGGTTGTATCGAATTGCTCGACCCTTCTGGAGCAAGTATTGCTGCGGATTGTGACGATGGTGGCTATGTTACTATTGACGGCTACGAACTAACAAGCACTGGTACCTATACCATTCATGCAAAAGATCACGACGATAATGACACTGGCTTTTATGGCCTGTCTTTACAAATCGTAAATAATCCAGCTTTTACTACTAGTATCGATTGCCAAATAGATATGGTAGGCGAGTTGACGCATCAAGCAGAAATCGATGCATTCTCTTATAATGCGAATGCAGGTGACGTACTGATAATACGCATGAGAGGTGAAGCCGGCAATATAGAATCAAGAATAAGACTATACAATCCTTCCGGAAATATTTTAGCGGAAGGTACCTCTACAAGCGGAACAACAAGAATCAATACATTCAACATTCCCACTGATGGCATTTACACCATACTAGCATACGATGGAAATGGAAATGATATCGGCAACTACGGTTTTTCATTTCAAGTAGTTAAGCCTACTGCCTGTGCAGAAAGTATTGAATGCGGAAGTTTTAGTGCTAACATTAATTCCATTGCCGAAATGCATGCTTATGCTTTTGATGCCAATGCAGGTGATTTGATTCATATCAACATGCGCGGTGGTAATGGCGTAGAAGCTGAACTCGAACTATACAACGAAGCTGGCCTTGAAATCGCTAATGATAATCCCAACGGAGGAACCGCAAGAATAGAAAATTTTTCCATTCCTACTACCGGCACTTACTTTGTAATGGCTCGCGATAAAAAAGGTAACGATATTGGTGACTACGGATTTAGTTACCACAACATGAACAATCTTAATTGCGCAAGCGAACTAGATTGCAACGCTAATCTCACAGCATCCATTGATGGGCTTGCCGAGGCAGACTATTATTATTTTCAAGCAACAGCTGGTGAACGTATAATGCTGCAAATGCGCGCCACATCAAGCAGTTTAGAAGGCGAGTTGTCTTTGTACAATTCTGCTGGAACTTTAATAGCCGAAGATAGCCCTGGTGGAACTCTTTGCGAAGTGATAGACATTGCAATTCCTGCAGATGGTACTTACTTCGTAAAAGTAAATGACAAGCATGGTAATGACACTGGTGACTATGGCCTCTCTTTCCAGAAATTAGATCTTGCTTGTGCAAATGAATTTATCTGTGCCGACGGAGCAGTTACTGGAAACTTTAACTCATTGGCAGCAATGGACGCTTATTATTTCTCAGGAACCGCTGGTGACCTTATCAAAATAAAAATGGTTGAAATGGGCACAGAGTTAGAGCCTTTGATTTATGTTTACGATCCTAACCATGATCGTATTATCGATGAAACCGCATCACACGATATCAATATTGACAACTTTGAGTTGACTCAAACAGGAACTTATATTGCTATCGCTATGGATAGAAATGGCAACGACCTTGGAGCTTACACTTTAAATATTGAATGCGCTATTGAAGCTGAAGATATTACTCCACCAGTTATTGCGGGATGCGAAGATGCAGCATTTAGTTGTAATGAAGTCAATGGAGGAACTGGAAGCGGAGACATGATAGAAGAATGGTTAAACACAGTAACTGCAACAGACGATAGCGGCAGTGTAACCATGAGTAACGATTTTGCCCCAATCACATTTAGTTGTAATGGTGGTAATGTAGTAACTCAGTTGGTTACGTTCACAGCCATTGACGACAATAACAATATAAGTACTTGCCAGTCTACTATTACAATAAGTGACGATCTGGCCCCTGACTTTGACAATCAACCTAGTAATATAAGCGATATTACATCAGGAGATAACTTGCCAGAGCAAGAAACGCTAACAGCAACAGATGCTTGTGGTGACGCTACTGTTGTAAAAAGTATCGACCCATACGAAATAAACAATTGTGGCGATTATGAAGTTATTTATCGTTGGACTGCAACTGACGGCTGTGGTAACAGCAATGAAGTTACCCGTAGTTTCAATGTATACTTTAACACTGATGACTTATCTAATAGTTGCCCAGAAGACCTTACCGTAACTCTAGGAGAAGAAGGCTTTGTGCAATTGGATGCAGCCAGCTTATGGGGATTTGATAATGATTGTAATTTTGACTTCTTTTCATTCGATGACTTGTATTTTACTTGCGATGATGAAGGAGCTAATGAAATCAGTTTCTCTATAATGAGTAATAATCAAGTGCTTACTGTTTGTAATTTCAACATTACAATAGATGCCAGTAATTGTGCATCTTCGACTCCACCTGACTATTGCGAATCGTATGGATCTGCTAATGGGAATAAGTGGATTCAATCTTTCACAATGGGAACCTATATTAATTGGTCAGGCTCAGATAATGGCTATGGTGATTATACATCAGAAGTTATTGACATGGCCTACCCTTCTGCTGTTACCATTGAACTTGATCCTTACAAAAACACCCCAAAGCACAGATGGGCTATTTGGATTGACTTCAATCAGGATGGTGATTTTTCTGATGACGAAAAGGTTTATAGTGCTTATGGAAAGAACACCTTATATGGTACTATTGAAATTCCAGAAACTGTAAATCCTGGGACAACAAGAATGCGCGTAAGTATGAAGACCGGTTGGGAGCCAGATCCCTGCAGTACTTTTTCAGCAGGAGAAGTAGAAGATTACACGATTAACCTTATAGGAGGTTCTAGCTTTGGAGGGCTAAACCCGAATCCTACGCCACAGAACAATAACCAGGTACAACAAAGTCAGCCATCAATTGAAACCTATCCTAACCCGGCGAAAGATTACATAATGGTTGACATGTCAACATTTGACAATCAAGTTGGTGTCATCCAAATTCACAATAGTTTTGGTCAACAAATTTGGACATCCGGTACGCAGCAACTTAGCAATACTGCTTATCAAATTGACATTTCCTCACTCAAACTGCCCGCTGGTATTTACAGAGTGTCTGTCATTTATGGTAAAAGATCTGTGTCGAATACGATATATGTGAACAATGAATAGGTCCTTGAGCGTAGAGGTAGCATAAAAAAAACTAAACTTCTAAAAAGAACAATACTCACTAAAGAAGTTTAAATACTTAATCAAATTGGAACGGACAATCTTGTAAAAAAGATTTGTCCGTTTTCTTTTTTTACTTTTGTAAATAAAAACAGCTATACGAAACTCACATTTTAGAATCTGACACCTGAAGCTTATATTCTTATAAGTCAAACCCTATCTTTATACAAACATGACAGTAAACAATCAAGCATACCGAACCATTTGGGAAAAAGCATCAGACACTAGCACGATACAGATTATCGATCAACGATACTTACCGCATCAATTCATCATAGAAGATATTTCAACGGCAGAGCAAATGGCTACGGCTATCCGCGACATGCATCTAAGAGGAGCACCTCTGATTGGCGCAGCAGCAGCTTACGGAATGTATCTTGCCGTTTGTAACGAAGGGAGCAATTCTCCAGATGACTACCTACAAAAAATGGCCGACCTACTTCTACAAACCCGTCCAACTGCGGTCAATCTTGCCTGGGCCATAAATCAACAACTCACAGCTCTGGCAATTTGCCACTCTCATGAGGAACGTTTGTCAACAGCATTAAAAGTAGCCCGAAACATTACTGATTCTAGTGTTGAAAAATGTTTTCAGATTGGGCAACACGGATTATCGTTGATAGAAAAATTTAGCCTTGCGAAAGAAGGGTCTACTGTCAATATACTGACCCACTGTAATGCTGGATGGTTAGCTTGTGTTGATTACGGAACAGCCACTGCGCCTATTTATGCGGCACACAAAAAAGGAATTGATTTACATGTATGGGTTGATGAAACTCGTCCCCGAAATCAGGGCGCTCGACTCACTGCTTGGGAATTATTGCAAGAAGGCATTCCACATACAGTCATTGCTGACAATGTTGGTGGTCATTTGATGCAACATGGCAAGGTGGATATGGTGATCGTTGGTAGTGATCGAACAACACGCTGTGGAGACGTTGCAAATAAAATTGGTACTTATCTAAAGGCGCTTGCCGCAAAAGATAATGAGGTACCTTTCTATGTTGCGCTTCCTTCTTCTACCATTGACTGGAAACTGCGAGATGGCGTCAAAGAAATACCAATTGAGGAGCGACATGCCAATGAAGTAAAATATATCCAAGGCCTAAGCGATGGTCTTATTCAAAAAGTTTTGTTGACACCAGATGCTAGTCCTGCTACTAATTTTGGCTTTGATGTAACACCAGCTCATTTGGTTACTGGATT
>CAKZUK010000040.1 GCA_937921775.1 uncultured Saprospiraceae bacterium | reverse complement strand
AAACCAATAAACATTAAGCACCTAAGCAAATTCCTTCGGATAAACCACCTCCCCACTTACTCCATCTAATGCATGCTCAGTTAGCAGCTTTACCATGCCATTTTCGGAAGGCACTTCAAAAGGAAAGTTTATCTGATATTTTTCTGTTAGCTCATAGCCAAAGCGAGGATAGTAATCTGCATGACCAATGAGAATCACCGATTGAAAACCTAGCTCTTTTGCCTTTACATGTGCAGCCTCGATTAGCTCCCCACCAATTCCTTTATTCTGAAAATCGGGTAAAACCGAAACTGGAGCTAATGCCAGCGAATCAAAAATTTGATGCTCGCTTTTTATCTTAATTTTACTGAGAAGTATATGTCCAACTACTTGATTATTTGCAATAGCAACTAATGATAATTCCGGAACAAATGCTTCGGACTTCCTGAGTCGGGTGACTAGATGATGTTCAGTTTGATCACTAAACTCGATTTTGGCGAAAGCCGCTTTGATCAACTGATTAACCGCTAAATAGTCTTCTACTGATTCTTGTCGAAGTTTTAGATTCATGCTTTTATTTCAAAGATGAAAAATTTCCGAAGACCAACAAACTTATATTTAAACTTATACCACAAAAAAAGAGCTGCCTTATTAGTTTACCTAATAAGACAGCCCATTTATAAACCTCTTGTCTTTACTATTGTATAATCATTCGTTTAGTAACAGAGCCATTGGATGTTACTAGTTGATAGTGTAACACGCCAACAGGCAAGTCATTACCTGACAATGAAATACTGTTGTAACCTTTAGCATATTCGCCTTCGACTGACATCATCAATTTACCTGATACATCGTACACCCTCAATGTTGCACTTCCTGCTTCTGGCAAATCAAAGCCTATCGTCGTTTCCTCCTTAAATGGATTGGGTGTATTCTGATACAATCGGAATTTAGAACGAACTAACTTATCCGATTTGAATCTTAATTCAACATCCAACAAATCAAAGGCAGCATTATAAGCTTCTGCTCTTGTGTAACGAGAAGTTAAGGCAATCGCTTCTGACAACAATACATTTTCTTTCGCCTCAAAGGTCACGTAGAAAACGTTTGCATCTCTTGTCAATGACTGCGCATCCTGATTGGTCCAACTCGTAGTAATCGATCCTTCATCCAATAAGCTCAAGCCAAAGTTCGCTTCGCTCATACCAACTAAATCGCCAGCATTTACATCTACAAACGCTAACATGTCAGTATTGAAATTAAGCGTATACTGGTAACCAACAATCGCTTCAAATTCACTGGAGCTAAACGCTACTTCATACCTCTCCCCTGCTTTCATCCTTAGATCTTCTACTTCAAATGGAAGCTTACCATTAAAGGTTCTGTCATCCGCTCCTGTTAGATTACTTGGAACAACACTACCATTTACATCTCCAATTTTAACACCTACAAAATCGTGCTCAACAGTTCCTAATAGGCCATTGATATCAATAAGCTCAGGGAAAGATGTCGCAAACGGATTATCTATATAAGGGAACACAAAATTTGCATCAACAAAACGCCAAGACGTATTGTTTGTAAACTCTGTATCAATCATAAGAATCAATTTCCGTAGCTCTACCAAATCAATTGTAGTAATAGACCCCGAACGGTTGATATCCGCTGCAATAAGTTTATAAGGTGAATCCAATTCGTTCATATCCAGAATATGCTGTGCAATCAATACCAAATCGAATGAACTAATTCCATTCATCGGATACTCATTTGAATATGGTGTTACCGTATAGTTGTTATCAACTGGTAAACTGGTAAAACCATAGGCTCCATCACTCTCCGTTTCATACATTTCAGAATATCCGGCAATACCTCCCTGAATCGTTACTTCCACATCTTCTACCATTTCATCCATTTCTGTAAACACATGTCCTACTACAGATGCACTTGGCCCTTCTACCAAAATCCAGAAAGTTTGTTTAGCCGTCGCTGTGTTTCCACAAGCATCTGTTGCTGTCCAAACTCTTCGGTAATCGAAATTCTCATTGTCATCACAGCCATTCGGATTGCCAATTGCTTCATCGATAAAGGTAAGTGTTACACTACCACAATCATCTTCTACTACTGGATCTCCAAATACTGGAGGGAAGTTAGCACAATCACCATAATCTCCCGGCGGTACATAAGTAAATACTGGATCTGATTCATCTGGGTTAACCCAAACTTGTGTTTCAGCTGTAGTGGTATTACCACAGGCATCTGTTGCTGTCCAAACTCTATGCTTTGCAAATCCATTGCTGCATATAGTTCCAGGAGACTGTGTTTCCACAAATGTGAGGGTCACACTTCCACAGTTGTCAGTAGCTTCTGGTTCAATAAAATCTTGATTATCACCACAACCTACGTCCAATGTTCCTGGCACAAAAGTCCATACTGGCTCTTCATCATCTGTAAACGTAATCGTTGCGGATGCAGTCGCTGTATTTCCACAAGCATCTGTTGCTGTCCAGGTTCTGGTAACTCCTCCTGCACAACCCGTTCCATTCGATTGATCATCAAATGTAATACTCGCTGTTCCGCAGTTATCACTTGCTTCTGCTATTCCAAAGTTGGCATTCGCTTCACAATCAACTGTACCTCCTGATGGTACTGATGTAAACACTGGTGACACATCATCATTAACGATAAACGTCGCTGATGCTGTCGTAGCGTTTCCGCAAATATCTACTGCCGTCCAAGTTCTCGTCACAGATCCATTGCAGTTATCACCTATCGATACATCAAGATGTGTAATCGTTGCTGGTACAGAACAATTATCAGTAGCTGTTGCTGTTCCGATAAATATTGATTGATCAAAACATGCTACGGTTCCTCCAGACGGTACTGAAGTAAACACTGGCCCTTCACCATCTGTATAGTTCAAGGTCTGGCTCGCACTACTCGCGTTTCCACAATCATCTGTTGCCGTCCAAGTTCTAGTATAACTTCCAGAACATGAATTACCACTTTGTGAATCAACATGTGTTATCGTAGCACCATTACAATCATCACTGGCTGTTGGTGTTCCAAATACTGCTGACTCATCACAGGCAATGGTTCCGTTTGATGGTACTGATGTAAATACTGGTGCCGTATCATCATTATAGTTCAAGGTCTGACTAGCGGTTGATGTATTACCACAGTCATCCATTGCTGTCCAAGTACGTGTATAGGTTCCAGAACATGAATTACCGGAGCTACTATCAGATGAACTAATCGTGACAGAAGAACAAGCATCGTCCGCAACTGGAGTTCCAAAAACAGGACTTGCATCACAAGCAATTGTTGCATCTGCTGGTACTGAACTAAAGAATGGATCCTGATCATCAACTTCTGTTATCGTTTGCGAAACAGCAGTAGTCAATCCACCACAGGCATCTGTTGCAGTCCAAGTACGTGTATGTAATACGTTACATGGGTCAGTGTCATCAACCGAGGTCGACATCGTTACCGTCGTCTGGCAAGTGTTTATTGTTGTTGGTGCAGGACCAAAAACGATTGGAGCGCCACAAGTCACTGTTGCATCTGCTGGCACATTTTCAAAAGCCGCAGGGAATTCATTCTCTACTGTAAAGCTACTTAGATGAGTAGCTGTGTTACCACAATTGTCGTTTGCAACAAAAGTAATCGTAGTCACTGCATCACCTGATACCGGATCACAGTCGGTATTCAATTGTGGGTTAGATGGAATCGTTGTCCAAGTAACATTATTATCACATTGGTCTTCTGCTTCCAGACCAACTAACATATAATCAAGCCAATGGTTAAACCAATAGTTGACATCTCCGCCACATTCAGCGGCATCGCAAATAGCTGGTGGGACAGCCGTAATCACTGGAGCGAGGTTATCTTGAATTGTAATCGTCGTTGAACAAGTAGCTGTACGTCCACAAGCATCTGTTGCTGTGAAGATGACTACTTTCGTAGAATTTGTACAAGAGGTAAAATTCAGGAAGTTAAAATTATTCGTAATGTTTACATCCATACCACAAGAGCTATTAGCTGTTGGTAATCCTAAATGTGTTTGAATGTACATCTCGTTATTCGGATCACCACATTCTAAGATTAGGTTGAATGCAGGACACTCTATTGTTGGTCCATCATTCTGGATAATAAAGTCACGTATAACTGGTGCTGAAGTACGTCCGCAATCGTCAGTCACCGTATAAGTGAAGCGTACAATAGATCCAGTACAATTTTCCGGACCAATAAAGGTTGGACCTGTAATGTTTACGCTTGCACCGAAACTACAATCTGTTTCATAAGTAATATCTGATTCCATTGGATTAACCAATGACGCACAGTACTTGTAACAAGCTGGAAGAACAGAAGTAATCACTGGGCCTTGCGTACTCTCCAAGTAAGTGAAGGTTTGTGTACAAGTTGACGTGTTACCACAAGCATCTTGAATGAAGTAAGTTCGTATGACTACTCTTCCGTTACCAGGACAGTTGTCACCACCATTATCAGTCGATTGACTAAAAACGGTAAATTCATTCAAACTAGCCGTACAGTTATCTGAGATTGTACCACCCGCTGCAATGAAACCTGCTCCACTTGTAATAGCAGGAGGTACCGTTTCAAAGCAAGTTAAGGTTTGATTCGGAGGACAAGTAATAACTGGTGCTTCCGTATCTGCTACATCAATGGACTGTACACAGCTTGAAGTGTTTCCACAATCATCTGTTGCTATCCACGTTCGTAAAATGTTATAACTGTAAGCACTACAACCTTGACCTTGGTTAGATACGTCACTGAAACCTATTTGAGTTCCACCACAAATATCTGTGGCAGTTGCAGTCCCCGTATTACTAGGCGATGTTGATTCATCACAGGAAATTGTTTCATCAGCCGGACAAGTAATACTTGGCGGTGTTGTATCTACCGAATTTATGGTCGCTGAACAAGTTGCTGTGTTGCCACAATCATCTGTTGCTGTCCATGTTCGCGTAACTGATTCGGTCAAACCACAGCCTGCTGTACTCACATCTGAAAACGTTATCGCTGCTCCGCCACAATTATCTGTTGCTGTTGCCACTCCAAACACGATTGGCGAACCACATTCTACTGAGCCTCCTGCTGGACAAGATATCATTGGATCTGTTGTATCATTTACTGTGATCAATTGCGTACAAGATGCTGTATTACCACAATCATCTTCTGCTGTATAGGTATTTGTTACTATTCCGCCGCATGCGCCGCCTACTAAAGCTCCTTGGCTACATGATATCGTTAGCATACTACAGTTATCTGTTGCGGTGGCATCATCAGCAACACAAGCTGGTACATCAGCTGCACATTGAACAGTGAAACCTGTTGGACAACTTATCATTGGATCTGTTGTATCTACGATTTGTAGTTCTGCAGAACATTCAAATGGGACACCAGCAACTTCTACTGTATCACCGTTTGAGTCGATCAAGATGTAATTAATATCAACTGTTCCCGTACCATTACATCCAGTGAAATTAGTCGGGTCATAATCGTTATTGGTAGTATAACCATTACCACAATCAGTAACTTCTACTTCACTTAACCAGAAATTGAGTCCAGCTAAGTCATCGCATTCGAGGATAGTATCATTAGGACATTCAATCATAGGGACACAAACCATAACATCAGAATCACATTCTTTGGTTTTGAAATTGATGGTTCCATTACCAGTATCTTCGTAAATCAAAGCGATGTAGTACAGATTAACTTCTGTAGTAGCGTTTGTATTTATTATGGTAGTCCATTGATTAACTGTAATGCAGGTGCTGACTAGTTGCAAGTCTGCAAGTGGCATATCACAAGTCGCAGGATCACTAGCTTGTGGATCATTTATAGGGTCATAAATAAAGTTGGGAGCCCAGTATACAGCCCATGCATCTAATGCTCCGCCAACACCTTGAATTTTAACATCATTGACAAAGTCGTCAGTGAGATATCGAATCCATTGCACGTTCCAACCTGCCTCAAAGCAATTGGGGTCATTCAGATTTAAGAGTAATTGTTCAGTATCACCAGTAGGTACTGCAGGTACTGATGCGTCTATACCACATCCGTCAGTATCGGCAGCAGTGGTACAAGCAATAAAACCATTATCAACGGCATCACTATTGGAGCAATACAGTTTTGATTCGCAGGGAATAGGACCGTTACCCGCTATAGCTTGAGCACAAGGAGCGTCTTCACAGTTTGTTTGAGCTTGAATATTAATAGTCCAGAAGAGCATTAGAAGCAAGCTTAAGGTTTTTAATACGATAGGTTTCTTTTTTGAAAATTGCCTAAAATTAAAGTAGAATAATTTGCGGCCAGACGGGGGGCGCTTTAAATTTCTTACTTGAGTAGTGGGGTATGTTTTTTTCATTTTTATGGAGTTAAAAGATTAAAATGAGTAATTAGTTTATAAGGGGCAGTTTTCAGGACAAAAACAATTGCCAGTGCTTAACTACTGGTTTTGATGATAAAAAAATAACAATATAATTTCATTCGCTTTAAAATAATTGCATTAAAAGCGGACTAAGCATAGGGATGACATGATAACAATTACATTTAAATTGTTATCAACTAAAAACAACAAAGACACAATCGTTACGATTGCATTATTATTAACATATGGATCAGGTAACTTTAATGGAAAACACGATTAAGGTAGAAAAGAGTAACGCTGTAACATAGCAATGGCTTCATAGCTTTGTTAACAAGGTGACAAAACTACCTAAATCGGTAAGATCGGACGGGACAAACGTCTGTTAGCTAACGCACATTCAAGATCTATTCAATTCATAAATAGATGCGTAAATTAAGTCGTTAATTCTAAAAGAAACATCCTAAATCTGTGATTTTAAAAGAGAAGGGATATTTCCATTTGGTTTAAATCGTTTTCTTAAAAGAACCTGTTTAATTTTACATTTGTAAGCACAAAATGCTTAGTTCTAACTTCATGTACCTTCAAATATAATATTGTTTCGAGGAAAATCAAACAAAAGTATTACATATTTTTTTAACATAACCAATTTGAATTTAATATTAAAAATTAAAATACAAGCGTGTCCGTTGTTAGAGTCAGGTCTTATTTAAATGCTACTATTTAACAAATTCTCTTTAACTCATTCATTTACAGTTAGCTGATCGATCTTATCAATGATAGAGCCACGCTCCCCTAGGCGCACAATCTTAAAAGCAGAACTAGCGACCCAGCCAGGTACAGTTACAAGATTTCCTTTTTGAGCAACCTTCAAATCCCGATTATGAATCATCTTAGCCCACTCCCCTTCCGGAGTTGCGGCTAATTGACGGGCAAAACGCCAGGCGCCATCTCTTGCTAGTTCCATGCTAAAATCAACGAAAAAGTCATCTACATTTCTTGTGTGTTGCAAGATTCGCTTTAACATAGGCCAGATGTTTACCAATTCTTCCTGTACCTCATAAACTAGTGAAGAAAGTATGTCATTTATTTTATAAAAATCAATTTTCAAGTCATCAATATTTTTTCCTTTAGAAATTTCAGCTGCAGCAATTCCGAGGTCGAGATTGATGTGTGCATTCATGCCAATCAGCAGATGCTGTAATACGATGGGCCAAAACTCTTTGGATAAATCAAATGCTATTTTCCAAGATTGGTTGTGGGGTTCATTATTTTGATAAGCATGGTAGGCGTCGATATATCGCTGGGCGAAAACTATGTCAAGTTGCTCCATCCGAGCACCGTCCTCAAAGAAATTTGAATCAATACCCTCTTTTACTTTTATGGTAACACGGTGGTAGAGTGCAGCAAAGTAGCCGAGTGGGCTTTTCGTTTGTTCTGAGCGTGCGATGATTGCTTCTAGATCTTTGATGACCTGATCGATGGTAGATGGCTTCATTGGAGTTAACTTAAGTTGATTACACTAATGTAAACAATAATTAGCTTTATCTCATATCCCTACTCCATTTCATTAATCTGTAAATTCCTAAACAACTAAAACATCAACCCAATTATGCTATTCGATTAATTCTCCAATAAAAATCCGGCTCCACAAATGAATGTGAAGCCGGCTTAATAAATCTATTAAAAACTTACTTATTAGTCAAAATCATTTTCTTAGTCGCTGTATTGTTAGCTGTTTCCAACTGATAATACAACATACCTTCTGCTAGATCTCCTCTATCCAAACTAACTTCATTGTAACCAGCTTCATAATCACCACTGATCAACTTCAATTGCTTTCCTGACACATCAAAAATCGTCAAGGTCGCTGAAGTAGATTCTGGTAATACAAAACCAATCACCGTTTCGTCACGGAATGGATTCGGTGTATTTTGCAGCAATGCAAATGGTGTTGAAATCCCTGCAGCATCTTCGAATCGAAGTGTTACATTCAATAGATTCAACTGACCATTTTCTGTACTTACATCATAAGCTTCTGCTGTAGTGTAACGAGAGTTGATACTCAATGCTTCACTCAATTGTGTTGTACGCTTAGCCTTGAAAGTGATTCGGAATAGTTCCGCATCTGCCTTCATACTAACTGGTACATTATTCGTCCAACTCGTTGTAATCGCACCTTCATCCAATAGACTCAATCCAAAGTTTGCTTCGCTCATTCCAGCTAAGTCGCCAGCGTTTACATTTACAAACTCTAACAAATCATCATTGAAATTAAGTGTATACTGATAACCCGCAATTGCTTTAAAATCGCTAGAGCTAAATACTGCTTCGTAGGTCTCCCCTGCTTTCATTTGTACATCTCGTACCTTGAAAGGAAGTTCGTCATTAAAGCTTCTGTCATCAGCTCCGCTTAAGTTATTTGGAACGGCACTCTCATTTACATCTCCAGTTTTTACACCTACAAAATCATGTTGAACTGATTCCAATAGACCATTGATACCAATGACTTCAGGGAAAGCTGTTGCAAACGGATTATCTGCATATGGGAACACAAAGTCTGCATCCACAAAACGCCAAGAAGTATTGTTCGTAAATTCTGAATTGATGTAAAGAATCATCTTGCGTAACTCTACCAAGTCAAGTGTAGTAATAGAGCCTGAACGATTGATATCCGCTGCAATCATCTTGTATGGTGAATCCAATTGGTCCACGCTTAGGATGTGTTGAGCGATCAGTATCAAATCATACGAACTTACTCCATTCATCGGGAACTGATCGTATAATGGTGTGATAGAATAGTTTTGCTCTAAGGGTACATTGTTGAAAGCATAGTTACCGTCATTACCAGTCACAAACATTTCGAAGAAGCTGGCTCCTCCTGAGAGATAAACCTCCACATCTTCAACTGCCTCCATTGACTCCGTATGAACCATACCAGAAATACTACTTGCTTGTGGTGGTTCTGGCGTATCAAGAGCGGTCACGTAGAAACTGTATGGAATGAAAGAAGTGTTGCCACAGTTATCTGTTGCCACAAAATTTACTACTGTTTCAGTCGTTTCGTCTGGACAGTTTTGATTTGGTGAGCTAGGGCCTTGTGGTGAAATACTTACATTAGTATCACAAGCATCGGTTGCAGATAAACCTTCCATCACTTTGTCTTTCCATGCATTGTACCAAAAGTTTAAGTTAGATCCGCAAACTCCTTCGTTGCAGATACCATCTTCATAAACTGAAGTAATCTCTGGCGCAGTGTTGTCAGAAATATTAACTGTAGTTGTACAAGAAGCAGTACGTCCACAATCGTCTGTTGCTATGAAAGTAACTACCGTTGAAGAGTTACAAGTAATGTTGTTGAAATTCTGAGGGGAGTGACTAATCGTTACATCAGAACCACAAGAAGAGTTAGCATTCACTACTCCAATATGCGCCGCAATGTAATCTAAATTATTCGGATCACCACATTCTAATAACAAGTTAAATGCAGAACACTCAACTGTTGGTCCATCATTCTGAACGATGAAGTCACGCACAACTGGCTCTGAGGTTCGACCACAGTCATCTGTTACAGTATAAGTATATCGTACAATTGAACCAGGACAGTTATCCTGACCAATAAAAGTAGGCCCGTCAATATTTACGGTTGCACCGAAAGAACAATCTGTCGTATAAGTTATATCCGTTTCCATTGGATTAGCCAATGATGCACAGTACTTATAGCAAGCTGGCAAAACAGAAGTAATCACAGGACCTTGTGTACTTTCTAAGTAAGTGAATACTTGCTCACAAGTAGAAGTATTACCACAGGCATCTTGTATGAAATACGTTCTGGTAACAAGTCTTGCATTAGCTGGGCAGTTATCACCACCATTGTCATCATTTTGTGCAAAAACTGTAAAGTCTGTAAAGTCCACTGTACAATCATCAGCAATTGTTCCTCCGGCAGCAATAAATGCAGCTGCTGTTGTAAATGGAGCAGGCATTACTTCGAAACAAGTCAAAGTCTGACTAGGAGGACAAGTAATCACTGGAGGTGTTGTATCTGCTACGTTGATCGTTTGTACGCAAGTAGTCGCGTTATCACAAGCATCTGTTGCAGTCCAAGTTCGAGCAATACTATAAGTAAACTGTCCGCATCCTTCTGCTCCTTGTGTTGTGATATCTGCAAAAGTAATTACTGGATCCGCATCACAATTATCAATAGCTGTTGCTTCACCTGTATCCGCCGGATCGCTTGAAGCATCACAAGATAATGTAGCATCTGCAGGACAAGTAATTACTGGAGCTTCTACATCATTGACCTCAACGGTTTGCGTTACTTCCTGAATACATCCTGGTTGAGCTGGAGTTGCTCCTCCGTCTGGTGAGAGACCTCCATTTCCATCATCTGCTCCATCGAAAGTCATTACTATCGTATAAAATCCTTTTGCGACAGCAGAGGGATCAAAAACAGTGGCTGGAGCACCATCAACTGTGAAAGTTACACCATCTGCTCCTACTCCATTTTGATCAATACCTCCTAGCGTCACGGCTGCTCCGTTAGGACAGTACAATGATTGTAGTGCTGGATCAAAAATTGGATCAGGATAAGCACAGTTATTGCCGATAGGTCCTAGAATCTGACCTGGCAAACCTCCTACTATTTGCTGAACTGTTATCGTGTATCCTACTCCATCATAATGATAGAAAGGCAATTCATAATGCATCGTTACTGGGTTGTAAACCAATTGTGTTCCAAGTGGAACTGGCACACCTGCTGTCTGAGCCGGTGGTATCGGTGGAGCTGCAAAGGCATCAACACCTCCCGTAATTGCAATTACTTCAAAGATTAAATTTGGATTATTTACTGGACCTCCTCCTGGGCCTGTGATGGCTACTAGTTCTGAAAACTGGCCATCTCCTCCTCCTAATCCTGTATCTAAGTCAATTGTGGAAGAATTATTCACACATGCGCAAGGATCTGTTATTGCTACGTCACAGTCTTCTACTGTAATGGTCTGTACACAGCTACTTTCATTACCACAAGCATCTACAGCTACCCAAGTTCTGGAAATAGAATAGCCAACAGTCAACGGATTCAATACATCAGTATAAGTAACTACTGCGTTAGGATCACAAGCATCTGCCGCTGTTGCGAATGGCCCAGCATCTCCGCCGCCACCTGGATTTTCCGTAAATGTCCAAGCTACGTCTACAGAGAAATTAATCAAACAACCACCATCTCCTCCTACACCATCTGTTACATTTAGTGTCCAAGTACCATTAGCGTTTTCTCCGTTTAACGAAGCTAAGCTACCAATTGGCGCTACTATCCCTGAAATCGACGAACTTGTCGCAAAATCACCAGGACAATCTTCATGAGGACCTGCAGTTGCAGAAGCATTACATGGAAGTGCTCCGCCTGCATCATCAAATGTAGTGGAAATGTTATCCGTATTCCCACAACTACCTGCGATTAAAGGGATTGTCGTTCCGTCAGGGCTTATTAAATCTAGTGTAAGATCTCCTACCCATGAGTGATCTAGATCTATATTTACAGTTACTCCTGTAACCTCTGCTCCGGCAGGTGCTCCGCTAGCTGGTGCTGTTACGCTCGCAACTAGACCAGTATCTCCATCTCCAAAGCTAGAGCTCCCTGCATTTACTCCCGTAATCGTTCCAGTCGTTGTAACACTACCAGCTCCTGGATCAGAATTTTGATCACAACCTAATGTTATATCAGCAGGACAAGCGAGAACAGGAGGGGTTGTATCTTCCAATGTTACTACCTGATTACATGTAGATGCATTTCCACATGCATCTGTAGCAGTCCAAGTACGAGTGATTACAGATTCTCCATCGCAAGTACCAGCTACTGCGACATCCACAAAAGTGAATACCGGAGCGGCATCACAATTATCTGTCGCTGTAGGTGCTCCTGTATTAGCAGGCTCCGTTGATGCATCGCATTCTATAGTTAGATCAGCAGGACAAACAATCACTGGAGGTGTCGTATCTTCCAATGTTATGATTTGATCACAAGCAGTGGCATTTCCACATGCATCTGTCGCTGTCCACGTTCGGGTAATTACCGATTCTTGAGGACAAGCTCCTACTACTGTTACATCTGCAAAAGTTATAACTGGTGCGGCATCACAATTATCTGTAGCTGTGGCCATTCCTGTATCTGCGGGGTCAGTACTTGCATCACATTCTACTGTAAGTGCGGCAGGACAAACAATCACTGGAGGTGTTGCATCTTCCACTGTTATGATTTGATCACAAGTGGAGACATTTCCACATGCATCTGTCGCTGTCCACGTTCGAGTGATTGCGGATGCTCCGTTGCAAGTTCCTGCTACGGTTACATCAGCGAATGTTATAACTGGTGCTACATCGCAATTATCTATCGCTGTTGCTGCTGGGCCAGCATCTCCACCAACTCCTCCTCCTATCGTTTCCCAAGCTACATCTACAGAGAAGTTAATCACACAACCTGCATCTCCTCCTACACCATCTACTACATTCAGTGTCCAAGTACCATTAGCGTTTTCTCCATTTAACGAAGCTAAGCTACCAATAGGCGCTACTGTCCCTGAAATCGACGAACTTGTCGCATAATCACCAGGACAATCTTCATGAGGACCTGCAGTTGCAGAAGCATTACATGGAAGTGCTCCTCCTGCATCATCAAATGTAGTAGAAATGTTATCTGCATTTCCACAACTACCAGCGATTAAAGGGATTGTCGTTCCGTCAGGGCTTATTAAATCTAGAGTAAGGTCTCCTACCCATGAGTGATCTAGATCTATATTTACAGTTACTCCTGTAATCTCAGCTCCGGCTGGTGCTCCGGCAGCTGCGGCTGTCAGACTTCCTATAAGTCCAGTACCAGCATCAGGCCAAGATAAACTTGTTGTATTTACTCCTGTAATCGTTCCAGACATTGATCCTGCAGCTTCGGGGGCTGTATCTTCATCACAAGATAAAGTTATGTCTGCTGGGCAGGTGATAACTGGCCCTGTAACATCATCTACATTAATTGTCTGACTTACACTTGATTCATTTCCACAAACATCTATAAACGTCCAAGTTCGAACCATTGTAAACTGGTTATCGCAAGTACCCGGTGTAATCACTACTGATGGTGATACTGTTATGTCTCCATCACAGTTATCAACTGCAGTTAAATCTGCTGGTGCTGGTACATCTGATGCACACTCTACATCTACAGCTAACGGTGCTGCTGGTGTAACTGGTGGAGTAACGTCCATGATTACATAATCAATTGGACAGTCTTGCGTTTCTCCTGTTATAGGATCTGTAACGGTAAAGGTACGGGTTACTGTTCGTGGAGTCCCCATACAACCCGCTGCACCATCATCTGCATCGACAAAAGTAATAACAACAGGGTTACAGCTCTCTACAATACCCCCCCCCTTAGCCGTAAATTCTGCTAAAATAGCTGCGGCATCTGCAAGAGCAGGTACCTCGTCAATGCACTCTAAAGCAACTGGTCCTGTTGGACAAGTCACGTCAAGCATGCAACAAATTCCAACTGTTACTGTCACTGCTGATCTATCAGAAGTACAGCCATCAGGGCATTCACATTGTGTGTAGTAAGTATAAGTTCCTGTAGCTCCTGCATTAAATGCACCTTCCTCTGCTGTTGTTCCACCTACGTTAAATGGACTTCCAGTTCCAATAGCTGTTCCTCCTGTCGGAGCATTATACCATGTTACTACTGGATCTCCTGCTGGTGGAACTGCCACTGCAAAAGCTGCTGCAGCCCCTGGTAAACATGCACCATCATCAATAACTGCTGCTAAGCCAGCACCCGAGTCATATACAGTTGAACCTCCTGCTCCTAGACAAGTAGGACAAGCTCCACCTGCATCTGAAAAGGTAACGACTACTTGATCTAATTCTCCTGTATCTCCACCGACACAATCTCCAATAATAACCATCCAGCCGGCCTCATTAATATCGCAGCCAGCTACTGAAGACCAGTCTATTGGCACTCCAGCTACAGAGCTATATGAGCCAGTTAGTGGAGTAGCCGCATTACATAAATCAAAGTCACCATCTGCGGGGTTATTTGTAAAAGTTAAATTGGTAAAATCGTCACCAGTGTTACAAATACCTGGGTTAGGTACAATGGTCAACAGTGGAGAACCACAAGCTGCAGGTCCTTCCAAATAGAAAGCCAAGTCAGAAACGAACGTATGGGTTCCGGTAAAGGAAACTGAAATATTCATTGATGCTGGATCAAATGCACATGAAGGTATAGTACATTCTTCTATAGCACAAGCCGCTGTTATATCTGGAGCAGGATCGTTACAAGCTATAGTTACATTTGCTCCTGGCGTAGGATCAGAAACATCTACACCCGGTGCAATTATTACATCTATCATCTCTGTACAAGTTGGATCACCCATGTCTTGTACGACTACAGTATATGTTCCCGCAGCCAAACCACTAAAGGTATTGCTAGCTTGGAAACTCGTACCGCCATCCTTGGAGTATTCTATAGTATTTGATGAATTTGCTGTTACCGTGATACTACCATCCATATCTCCGGCACAAGTTTCATTAACAACTACAGTGCAATCCAGTGTAAGATCACAAGTAGCAAGGATACTACAATCTGTAGAACCAGCACCACCAGTTTGATTAAGTGTGAAATTTGCTGCAGCTGCACCAAATTTTGAGACTAAAAGCAAATATACGTCACCTACAGCAGCAGGGGTTGTATCTCCACTAGCGTTTGAACCTATGGATGGTGTTTCTGCTCCAGTTCCTCCTGAAAAACTACAATCTGAAGGTGCTCCTAATCCGGCACCACAAGAACCTAAAGCAGTAGCTAAGTCTGCGAAAGGGCCATACATGGCAAAATCATAATCAACCGATCCTATAGGGTCAGGAGTTAAGGCCAAATCTATATCGCCAGCGGTGGCAGCTTCAATGTAAAACCAAGATGGGCTGGGGCCAGAACCGAGGCATCCCAGATCAATGGTAGGTTCAGCAGTAGCCACGTTAGTAGCCCCACCAGTACCATCAAAAACTGTAGTACCATCTGCACACAGTGGTACTGCAGTAGCGCATGTTGCCTGTGCAAAAGCATTGCTAAATGCTAAGCAGACTAAGGCAAATAAGTAAATATATTTATTCATTATTTTCGTTTTTAGTTTTTGCTATTTCAGCGAATATTTGTTTTTAATGTCTGCTAATTCCTTTTTTAATAAGCTGATCTTTTTCATCTGCTTGTCTTTTTCAATCATTCCTACCTTTTGGTCTTTTTCATTGATTTTAGAAAAGGATGTATTGGTAAGAATCAGAATGTTTTTTTCAATCTTGTAAATATCCTGAATTGAATTCATCAAGCTAGTGTATTTGGCTAGGTCTTGTGCTTTCAATTCATTTAAAGCTTGTTGATTGTTTTGATTGAATGTGGTGACAAGCTCTTTCATAATTAGGTCATCCTTTGATTCAATTTTTACAATGTTCGCTTTGGAAGCCTCCGTCTTTTCTCCCTCTGATTTCTGAGCATAGGAGCTAATGGAGAATAATAGCAACAGGCAGAGTGTGGAATATATCCGCCTATTTTTGTTTTTAAAAAATGGGTAATTCATCGTCATAAAAATTTTGTTTTAGAAGTTAATAAAAGGGTTCTATAAAATATATGGCTAAGGGCCAACACGGCCTTTATCAATACTCAAAATTGACAAATTTCATTATATTCAAAATAAGTAAAAACAATGTTATTTTTTATTTAAAAACATTTTAGTTGAAGTAAAATATTTAATTTTCACAGCTAAATAACGACAAAGGTCTGCACAAAACCAGTATTGTATTTACATAAATACTAGCTAATACGATGACTCAATAGTCAATATTAATCATCAAAAAATAAATAGAATGAACTTCATTCAAGTTATTTTTTAATGCTTTTTTATTGCTTTTAAAAAAGCAATACAGTCTTTGGAATGTGGAAAAATGATATGTAAAGGATAGGCTTAATAACTCTATCGTTTCTTAAGTTTTAATAAAAAGTTTATTAATTTTCATTAGATTTTAAGCCCCAAAACTGAATTAGCTCTGTAGCAGATTATAAAATTCAAACAACTCTAGTGATAGAGTACTATAAAAAATTCTATTTAGGATTTATGCAGGAGTAAACTTAGAAAAGATCAGGACGACTATAATAGTAATCCACAGGTAATCAGTCTTTTATCTAGAGACCAACAGTAAATGGGCTTACTAGAAAATCAAGAGTTATGAATTTTTTTTTGTTATTTTGGTTAAAGGTTATTAGTAATATTGACTTTTATTATGTCACAATATAGTAATTATTTTTTATTTAATCTCAATGTATATAAAAAATACTAAAATATAATTCGCTACAATAAATCGTTTATTACAGCTGAAACAATCAAAACAAAAGGCAGATATCGTATTTGTTTGAGTGCATGACAAATTGTTTGCTGTTAGCAATTAGCCCTTAGCTGTTGGCTTTCTTCAAACCTATCGATCCTATTTAATCCTAGGGCTTATTCGTCAGAAGGGCGCGCCTGGAGGGAAGTCGACAGCAAAGAGCTTAAAAAAGAGATTCTGATAATTCGTCACACCCTTTATTTATTTTACTCAAAGCGAAGTCTCATAGGAATATGCATTTTCACTCTTTTAGGCACACCTTTTAGTTTACCAGGCAACCAAAGTGGCATTGATTCTACGATGCTCCTAACATTCCATTTAGATTCGGTTCCTTTAACAAATTCAAAATTGCTAACGGTCCCATCTTTTTCGATAACAACTGAAAATACAATACTCGTCTCAAAGTCTCGCTCTACTAAGGCAATAGAATCGTATTCTACCTTAGAATACAGATACTGTAATAATTTCCTCTCCGAACAAGTTTTTTTATCAAAAGCATCACCACAACCGGTTAGTCGTGGCATTTCGTCAACTATGGTGTAAACCTCTTCGCCATCGTCAACCTTTAAGGTCTCACTTTTAACCACACCAGTAATTGCAATGTTAGGCATTGTATTTATTGGGTTATCTGTGCTACAGTTTGAGCAAAAAATTAGTGCTATAATTATCCAAGTGCATCTCATCATATTATTTATTACTTTAATATTATTGTTTAATTTTTATTAATCGCGTTATTCTGCCGCAGCTACATAGCCTATCTGAAAGAATAACCTATTCCCTTCAAGTCACTCCACAACTGATCAAAATCTTCCAAGTCAGGATTAATTTGCAAAACTAATTCCTTCGTCAAAGGCTTAGCAGCATAAATATGACGTACCAATTCTAAATCTAAATCACGCTCTTCAAATTCTTCTTCATAATAGACTTCTGCCCAGTCGCGATAGCTTTCCGGATTGCCATCTAATAGTTCTAGCAAATCAGGAGAACCATCTCCAAGTTGATCTTCGGGAAATTCAATGTTTCCAATTTGCCATTTCGTATCAGTAGGCTTTCGCCAAAAGCAAAAAGTTGTTCCGATACTGCGTACAGGTTCTCCGAAAATGAACTCATTAAATATCTGAGGCAAATCATCTGTTACACCTTCCCATATATTCTGTTGTAATGCTGAATCACCCGTTTCGGTGACAACCGACTTCCAAGTATTCATCTTACTCTCCTGATGAAAACCATTGACGACTGTCCCTTTTGGATTGAAAAGAATTAGCAGTTGATCACCTTGACCATTTCTCATTTCACAAAATTCTTCGTGTTCAGACCAAGCATTATTGTAAGAATAGTAGCGGTACTGCCAATCTGGACAAATAATCGCTTCTAAGGCAGAGATTGATTTGCACAATTTCTGGAGACTTGGAATGTCTGGGAATTGATCTAAGTTTTTTGTTGATAGCATTTTAAAAATTTGTTTAGAAATATCTGATCCAGGGCCAAGAGTTTTTACCATTTAACTCTTCTTTCATTAAGCGATCAAACTACAAAAACAAGATTTTGGTACAAACCAGCAACAACAAAGCGTTCATTACCGTAAAAGCAGGTATCCCTGCCAGATCCTCAAAATTAACTTTCCATTTCGAGTATTAAGTGCAAATTTAATGTACTTTTGCCCGCTTATATCTGAAGTAATTAATATTCGCAATTCCTTCAGTATCAACACAAATTTACAAACTTATTGAATGTTTGCACATCTTTCGATTCACAAATATATTGTTTCGAAAAATGGTGCGAACACCAACAATAAACTAGTCTTTCATGAAAAAGTATTTTAACCTTTTTGACCTTTCACAAGAAGTCGACTACAAAATCGAGATACTATCTGGTTTAACGGTAGCGCTGGCATTGATCCCTGAAGCAGTAGCTTTTGCATTGATTGCTAAGCTTTCGCCTTTGACTGGATTGTACGCAGCCTTCATGATGGGGCTCATTACTTCCATCTTTGGTGGCCGTCCGGGTATGATTTCTGGAGCAACTGGAGCCGTGGCAGCTGTTATTGTGGCGCTCTCATTGTCGCATGGAGCTGAATACATTTTTGCCTGTGTCATACTTGCTGGTATCATTCAAGTAGCCGCAGGAGTTCTGAGGTTGGGTAAACTGATGCGACTGGTCCCCCACCCTGTTATATTTGGTTTTGTAAATGGACTTGCGATTATCATCGGTATGTCGCAGCTCGATCAATTTAAAGATACAGCGGGTGCTTGGTTGACTGGTCCACAATTGTATATTCTTGTGGGATTGGTGCTATTGACGATGTTTATCATTTGGGGTTTACCAAAAATTAGTAAGGCAGTTCCTTCTTCCTTGGTCGCGATTCTTACGGTCTTTGGAGTTGTTGTTGCTTTTGGGATTGATACTAAAACGGTAGGAGACATTACCTCTATTTCAGGTGGATTTCCACCGTTTCACATTCCCATGGTTCCTTTTACCCTTGAAACGTTTATGGTTATTTTTCCATATGCAGCGATCATGGCTAGTGTTGGTTTGATAGAGAGTTTGCTTACGCTAAATATCATTGATGAAATCACGGAGACTCGTGGTCGAGGAAATAAAGAAGCAGTTGCTCAAGGAGCTGCCAATATTCTTTCTGGATTGTTTTCAGGAATGGGTGGTTGCGCGATGATTGGTCAGAGTTTGATTAATATTTCGTCAGGAGCACGTGCTCGATTATCGGGAATCGTGGCATCTATCATGCTCTTGGTTTTTATTATGTTTGGTGCTAGTCTTATTGAACGAATGCCGATGGCAGCTTTGACTGGTTTGATGATAATGGTTGCGATTGGAACTTTTGAATGGGCTTCACTTCGTACCTTTAACAAAATGCCGAAGTCTGATATCTTTGTAATGGTTTTGGTTACTTTGGTAACGGCATTTTTACACAACCTAGCACTTGCCGTAATTATCGGTGTAATCATCGCTGCTTTAGTTTTTGCCTGGGACAATGCAAAAAGAATTAGAGCTAGAAAACGTATTGATGAAAATGGTGCCAAGCACTACGAAATATATGGTCCATTATTCTTTGGATCTACCTCTGTTTTTAATGAAAAATTTGATGTACTCAATGACCCTGATGAGATTATTATTGACTTTGCAGAAAGCCGTGTGGTAGATATGTCAGCGATTGAGGCGCTTAATAAACTCACGGAACGTTATACTAAAGTGGGTAAGAAAGTACACCTTAAGCACTTGAGTAAAGACTGTAGAAACTTGCTTAAAAATGCGGAGGAGATTATTGATGTGAATGTAATGGAGGATCCGAAGTATAAGTTGATGGTGGATAAGGTTTAGAACTTGTAGTTAAAACTTCATTTTCACTTACAGTTTGCACTCGATTTAGGATGGGACTTGCCATAGGCAGGTCCCATCCTTGTTTAAATCCCCTACATTCTTCCCCCTTGGCTGTCGCATAGCGAACTTTTGAGTCAAAAAATAGTTGTATTTTGCAGCAAGCATTTTAGCTATTGCTTCAAGCAAAAAAAACAACATGCCTAGAAAAATTCCCCGATTTCAAGACTTAGGTTTTGGCACCAAGATTATAAAAGCCGGTGAACGGCTAATCAAGCAGGATGGCTCGTTCAACATCATTCGAAAAGGTAACATGAGCACCAATGTTTACCAATCGCTCATCAACATGTCTAGCTGGAAATTCCTAGGATACACTCTTCTTTTCTTGATTGTCAGCAATAGCATATTCGCAGGTCTTTTTTTGATGATTGGTATTGAGCAATTAAATGGTATTCCTGAAGGATCTATCGTCAGTGATTTTCTCTATGCTTTCTTTTTTAGTGTACAAACCTTTACCACCGTTGGCTATGGTGCCATTAGTCCCCATAGTATTTCAGCTAATTTTATTGCTTCGATTTGTGCCACGATAGGACTAGGTGTTTTTGCAATTACTACTGGTCTATTTTTCGCTCGCTTTTCGCGACCTCGGTCTCATGTTGCCTTTAGTAAGCAAGCTATCATTACTCCCTATCAGGATGTAACTAGTTTTCAATGTCGCTTAGTCAATACCCGTACACACAACATTATTAATATAGAAGCACAGATGTCTTTGACTTGGTTAAAAGAAACCAGTAAAGGAACTTTCGTACGTAAGTATTCAAAACTGAAATTAGAACGTGAGAAGCTGGACTTATTCCCAATGAACTGGACCTTGGTACATCCCATTACTGAAAACAGTCCTCTTTTTGGAAAAACGAATGATGACTTAAAAAAAATGCACGCAGAATTTCTGCTTATGACTATTGGTTATGATGAAAGCTACAACCAAAAAATTCACAGCAATACTTCTTATATTTATAGTGAAATTAAAACTGGTGTAAAGTTCAAACAGATGTATTTTTTATCGGAAGATGGGCCTACTAAATTGTACTTGGACGATTTGAGTGCTCTTATTCCTTTGGAAGAATGAATGCAGGGAAGGAAGAAGGAGGGGCATTAATTCAGTTCTCTGAAAATTTGGCGCTATCTCATTTAGCAATATTTTTAAATCTGGCGGGGCTATCTGGCAACTAGACTGGCCGTCAGGAAGGATGTAAAAGTATTTCGAAAATCATAGTAAGCGTGGCGTTTTTTTCTCGTTCGCTGACAACTTTTACATCCTGCCTAGCGGCTCGACAGGTTTTAAACTTTTCGGTTTTATATTAAACCTTGTTCCGTATATCAAAATCAGTTAAGGGCCAGTCTATTCCGACTCTCCCTCTACTTCGCCAAGTTAAAATCCATCACGCCTTTAATCCCACCATTCCCATCATCTGTGTAGTTTACAATTCGGCAATCGCCTGCATCTTTGGCGAATGAATCTTCAGGAATTCGGTTGTCTCCCTCAAAGTAAGTTTGCGTAACCAAGTCATCATGATCGGCCACCGTCACTTTGAAGTGGAGATGACGTGCACGACTTCCGTACAATCCTGGACGAATACTCTGGAAAGCATAGGAACCGTCTGCTTCGGTCAGCACAAAACCACGTAATGTAATTTCAGCGGGCTCATAATCACTTACATCTCCAGACCCTTCAGGATGATAGGCGCCTCCATCATCAGCATGCCATATTTCTATTTTGGCTCCGACTACGGGAGTGTTCGTACCTTCTCCACTGTATACTTTTCCCATCATCATCATAGGAGTACCGGGGAAGTTTAGTGTGTTGAGGTTAACTATGTTGGCACTGTTTGCCACGAAGTATGGCCCGAGAATATCGCTACCAGTAAGTTTGCAATCTTCTGCGTTGGGTTGATCCTCTTTCTCTTTACAAGAGGTCATAAATTGCGTACCCGCTACTAAACTGAGGCCTAATCCTACTTTTTTAAGAAATTTTTTTCTGTCCATTTTTTAGATATTTTTTATTGATAACTCTGGTTATATCTGGAATTAGGATTAATAAGTAAGCAGGTACTCAATTTAAACTATATAATAATTTCTGTGTCTTTTAAACTTATACTTCTCCAATTTCCTTCAGCAATAGCTACGGCTATTACCTTGAAAATTGGCTCGTCTAAATTCAAAATACATCAGAACTTATCCTA
>CAKZUK010000039.1 GCA_937921775.1 uncultured Saprospiraceae bacterium | reverse complement strand
CAATCAAGGCGTTATGTCGTCGTCAACAACAAGTAATGTACTTGTTAGTGCAGGAAACTCTTTTAGTCATAACTGGAGTGATTTCAGGAATAATTCAACCTTCAATCCAGTAATTTACTGGCACACGCAAGGAGAGGATGTTCCTGTAACTGGCCTATTAAATACTTATGCCAATCCGAATGCAGCCAATTCAAATATCTGTCCTGATAATTTTAAAGATGGAGATGTGATGTTTGTATTGAGTCCAACAGAGTTAAACGATTTGTCAAATGACTATACTAGTCATAAAACAACTTTAGTAAGTCTTACATCCCAGTTAAATGCAAGCATAGATGATGGAAATACACAGGCAATGGTTAATACCATAAGTACTTGGTCAGGTACTGGAAAAAGTTTGACGTCCGATTTATTAGCAACTTCGCCTTTCTTATCAAGATCTTCATTAGAAGCAGTAATTGAGCGCTCTGATTTATTGTCAGATGATCAGCGACATGATATTTTAGCGGCGAATCCTGTAGAACTTAGAGATGAGTCCATATTTACTTATATTGAAAACAGTGTAGCTTCGCTTTCTGCAAGCCATATGAGTTCATTGAAGTTAGTAAGTCAGAATTTTTCAAGTCGTACACAACTAGAAGGTGAGATTTCTGCTAAAGAAGCCACTATGACTTATCTGGCGGATAAGGTATTGAAGAGTTTAGTGTCCGATTCAACTGCCACTGATTATGTAGCGATAAGAACTTGGCTACAGAAAAAAGGTCAGATTGAGTCAGAACTTGCTACTGTAGAAACTTATATCGCAGAAAAAAGTTTTGAATTAGCTACTCAGTATATGAACAATATCGGAGCAACATGGAATTTGAGTGGATCTGATTTAGCAAAATACAATCAATTCCAACTGTTGAAAACCCTTCAAATGCAATTGATGACAGACGACCGAACTTGGGCTGAGTTAGATAGTACAGAATTAGTTGATTTGAACAATATCGCAGAAGCTGATGCAGGATTACCTAGTGCACAAGCACAAGGAGTGCTTAAGTTTTTCTATGATTATAACTTTGAACTAGATTTAGATTTGGGAGAAGCTGTATCAAACAGCGAATTAGGTACATCAGACTTATTAGAAAGTACACAAACTAGTGTTGCTATCTATCCGAATCCAGCGAGAGATTTGGTCAGTTTCCGTTTCGGTCAACCCTTAAAGGACGATACAACGCTTAAGTTGATAAATATCAATGGAAAAGTAATTGCTACTTTCCCACTTAAAGTTGGAGATTTAGAACTCAAAATGAATACTACAGATTATCCGGTTGGAACTTATTTCTATGAGCTAACCCTTGATGGAAATAAAGAGATCGGTAAGATAATTCTAATGAAATAAAACTTGATGATCGCTTCGTTGTCAGATCGCCTTCAGCTGTCAGACTTCCCCGCTAACATAGTGCCGCGGTAGTGAAAAGTCTGACAGCGAAGCGATCTCTCAGTGATGGCAGAGCCATTACGGTCTCTCAGCCAAAGGCGATCTGACAGCGCAACGATCTCAAACAAAAAACCGGATACAGCGCAAGTCCATATCCGGTTTTTCAAAAAGAAGCTATTTATTATAACAACTTCTTCAACTCAACTTCCAAAGCAGCACCACGCGGATTCACCGCAGCAATTACACCATTCTTATCAATCATAAAAGTACGTGGAATACCCGACACACCGTACACACCTGCAGGAGCAGATTTCCAGTGTTGTAAATCACTTACATGGTATTTCCATTTTAGGTTATCTTTTTCAATAGCTTGAATCCAACGTTGCTTAGAAGATGCCAATTGCTGTGCTAATTGATCCGGAGATTTGCCACCACGAGCTCTTGGATTGATACCATCTAGTGATACACTAAATACTTCAAAACCTTGCTTATTGTATTTATCATAAAGGTCAACCACATGCGGGTTTGCCTTTCGACAAGGACCACACCAGCTCGCCCAAAAATCAAGCAAAACTACTTTTCCTTTAAGTTCAGAAAGTGCATAGCTTTTGCCATCAGGGCTATCGAGTTTAATGTCTGGAGCAGGTTGTCCAACTTGGATACGTTGCTTCACTTTTTGAGCAGCAATTTGCTGTCCCAATTGAGAAGCATATTGAGCAAAATCTTTGGTATACTGAGTGCCCGGCATGCTGGCAGTCATTTTACCTGCAATAGATTGAACAGTGCCAAGGTATTTTTCATTCACACCCAATAAAGATCTTGAAGCTAAAGCAGCAGACAATACATTAGTTGAGCTTTTAGCATAATCGTTGACCTCATCTAAAGTCATAGTACCTGCTTGTACATCTTTTACCATTTTGGAGAATTCTGCAGAAGGCTTTGAACCCTCTATAGTAATTTCACCTTTTTGCATAGTCGCGAGGTCACCTGTGATGGCAACACCTTTTTCTGAACCATCAAAGATGAGCATGGTTTTGATCGCTCCAATTCTTAAGCGATAGATTCCAGCTTCAATTCCATCAGGAATGCTCATTTCGAACTTTCCACTTCCGTCTATTGGGACGGTACTGACCACAGTGTTACTGTTGTCAAATTGTATTTTATCCAAAAAAGCCTGAAGATTGGCAGCTCCGGTAATAGCTCCATTGATCTGTGTGCCTTTTCCTGAGAATGAAGTGCCACTCCCTCCAGAGGTACAACTATTCATGCCAATGACCATAATACAGGCAATTAAGACTAGCCCTAAATTTTTCATATTGATTGATTTTTAAATTATTCTAATGGTTGATTTGTTAATCGATGAGACTTATATGATAAATAGATTTTATACAAAAAGCCAGCCATCTAAGCTTGATTCTGACTACAAATATAGTGACTTGCCACCAATTATGAAATATGTGCTTGTACTATTGCTAGAAAATGCTGATTGGAAGACCCTTTTAAGTGTGAGTTCGACCTCTACCTGCTAACTGTACACCCTTATTGACCCAGCTCAGCAATCACTTAGTCGTTCCCCAGCGAAGTGCATGCCTCTTCGAACTGTACAGGCTTATCGAGCTTAACATTTTACGAAAAAAATCCGTTTTTATTCGGCCCCATCCACAAAATCCGCGTTCCCATCCCCATCAGCAAGTTCATAATAAGCTCTAAAACATCCGATTAATAAGAAAAAACAAGATAAGATAGATCCATAAAGCATCTAAAAAGTGCCAATAAAAAGTAAGTAACTTAAGTTTGAGACGTTTTTCAGGATCAGAAAAATAAACCAAAACACTGACAGGTTCCCTCATGTTTTTGCGAGCAGCTCGGAAAAAAAGAATCAAAAAGGGGAGTCCAGCAATCACGTGCATAAAGTGTAAGCCAGAAATAAGGTACAAGTAAGAAGACATGTTGCTAGTCGCCAAAAAGATCTCCTGATGTACCAAGTCCTGCCATCCTATCATTTGCAAAACCATGAAAATACAGGTCAGCGCAATCGTGAGCAATAAGGCTTGTTGGTACTTTTTAGTGTTGTCATCTAAATAACATTGGTTGGCCCAACGAATTGAAAGACTACTGGCAATAAGAACAAAAGTATTAAAAATGAAAATGTTTGGCACCTCAATGGTAGGAACATTACTTTGATAGCGGGTATAAATATAAGCAGCTGAAAAAGCAATAAACAACATCGTGACCCCCATAAGCACAAGGGTCATGAGAATATTGTACGGATGAAATGCCATAGGTCTTTCGCCGTATTCAATGTCGCTATTGTCGTTGCTAGGACGGTTTAAATTTTTTGCCATGATATGAAAACAGAAAAATTAGATTTTAGTTGATGAAAACCGAATAATTATTGGCGTTAAATAATGAACAAAGGCGACCACCCAATTGAGTGATCGCCTTTGCCTATTTTAATTCTAACCATTCAGATCAAAGACAAGAAATGGGAAGACTTCCGTCTGAATAATTAATATCATTTCATATTCTATCTCGCAAACTCATCATAAGTGATAGACATAAATATCATTTGTCCGATGAATGGGTTTCCGATATTGGTACGGTACTCTTTGTTCAAAATATTATTGACACCTACTTTGATGGTAGATCTCAATTCAGTTAATTTGAAACTTGCCATAGCGTCAAGTACGCCATAAGCAGGTACTATACCATTTGCAAAACTACTTTCCCAAAGCATCTCATCTTGCCATCTGTAGGTCACACCTAATCCCATGTTCTTCCAGATTTTACGGTTGTTGATACCAACAGTATAACGAAGCTCAGGAGTGTTAAATCCAGTTTCAAAGGTCTCATCATCTGAGTCAACAGTTGCCCATGATACGTTACCCATTAATTCCCAGTCCTTGTATAGTTTGTAAGTCAAACCAAGTGCAGCACCAGTAGAAGTAATTTGCTCAGTTGCATTCACGTAAGGACGGAATACAGTTCCAGCAGGAAGAGGATTTCCTCTATGTTCTGTTGGATCTTTACTGATTACATTAAATTGAGAAATAAAGTTGTTGTAAATGTTGAAGTAACCGTGGATGTCTAACATCAACTTGTTATTCAATACACCTTTATATCCTAATTCGAAAGAGGACAATTGTTCTGGTTGGATATAATCAAGGTCGATAGTTTCTAACAAGCTTTCATCACCAACAGCGATTGATCCATCATCGTTGAGGAATCCACCAGCCGCACGGAATGCATTGTAAGAAGCTTCAGTGTAAGAACCACCATTGTGAATACCATAACGTTCAGCATTAGAAGGTGTACTTCCCAAAAGAATGTTAGTAGTAGGGAAATAGATAAACTGTGCCTGAGTAGTTGGATTACGGAAACCAGTTTGGTAAGACGCACGAATATTGTGGTTTCTCTTTGTACCTGCGGAGTAAACAGCAGAGATACGAGGGGAGAACTGACCATCAAAGTTTTCGTTCTTATCATAACGAACAGAACCTGTTAGCTTAAGACGTTCTTCAGACATCAGTTTTTTAGAAGCCTGTAAGTAACCACCCCATTCGTCAATTTTAATTCGCTCATTTGTGCCTGTACCTTCAGGGTCCTCATTGAAAATAGTACCATCTGTAAAGAGGTCATATCTTCTAAAGTTACCACCCACTTGAATATCAATAATGTGATCCAATGCATCAGAGATGTCGTATTGAAATTCAGCATGGTTTAGTTTAGAATTATCGATGAATCCAGCTCCACCTTTTTGGAAAAGACCTTCACGTACACTTGCAACAGTCCTTTTGAATTGGTCAGTTGTTGATCCAGGAGTACCCGCATCAGCCGTCAGACGTGCACGCTCATGCGCCTGCTCAATTGCTCCAGCATTAATAGGTGCTCCATTATCATCTAGGACTGCTAAGTAACCAGCATAAGCTCCTGCATAATTCAAAGCCCATGAGCTTGCAGTAGGTGAGAAGGCCTCGTTAGCAAAAGCTCCTAAAGCAGTTAGATTGTAAGAATCTCCATCGTCAGTATGAGAAGTGTATGCTCTAACAAAAAAGTTATTGCCTTTCAATTCTAGCTTTTGGAAATTTTGTTGGAAATCTCTTAATGCATAACGTTCAGATCCTTGATATACACTTGAACCACGTCCCATTCTGAAGTTATAAGAAGCTTCTACGTTATCGTTGACACGATAGTGTAAAGAAACATCACCTTTCAAACTTTGAGCTTTTCTGTTGTCCAGTAAATCTTCTTCTTTGATACCAGTTCGTCTGATGGCAATTGGATCAAGAGTTTGAAAGAAAGGCTGTAACTGCGCCGCAGGAATACCAACTACATCTTCCAAATTATTAGCAAGAAGTGGAGCTAATAGAGGAATTGGTATTGGAATTTCAGATTCATCACCATAAGTGTTCAATCCATCAAAATTATGATGACCTGGCAGACGACTAGCATCATTTCTATCAGTGGTGTAATCGTTCGCTTTCCAATCATTTCCAGATAAGGCAGAGAAGTTTAACTTGAATGCAAATCTATCATTGACTGCTTTTGCATAACGAAGAGATACACGTCCAAGAGGCTCCTTAGAACCGATTGCATCAGAGTTGGTTTGTGCCAATTTTATTTGAGCACTCAGGCCAGGATAG
>CAKZUK010000038.1 GCA_937921775.1 uncultured Saprospiraceae bacterium | reverse complement strand
CGCGACAGCAAACAAAAAACAACTAGTTTTGACTATACTCGATTCACTCAAGAGATCGTGCGTCTACAATCTGCCATTGATAAATGGGAGGAAAAATATCTATTACACGCTCCAATAGATGGCACCATCAGTTTTCCTGATGTAACCAAAGAAAACCAATACGTCAAAAGTGGTGACCCCATTCTAAATGTTTTACCTGACCAAGGAGGCGGATGGATTTGTGTAGGTGAGTTGCCTATTGCTGGTTCTGCCAAAGTAGAAAAAGGACAAGAGGTCATCATCAAATTCGAGAACTATCCCTATGCTGAATTTGGATCTGTACGTGGAGAAGTAAGTGATATTGCATTGATGCCAAGCGGGAATATTTATCGTCTTGAAGTTGCATTGGTTGATGGATTGAATACCACTTACAATGAAGAACCACTACATTATAATCAGGGGATGACTGGAATCGCAGAGATCGTAGTAGAGGAAAAGCGTTTGCTCGAAATATTGTTTGAGAAGTTGGTCTCTAAGGTTCGTCGGCGATGATTTTGACAGGATTTTTTCCTTCGCCTTACGAAAATGTCATGTTTAACTTTGACTTCATTTGTAATGTTTGAGTTCGAAATAGACTTTGATTACAATTCCAGTTCCAACGACCTGTGTATCTACTTGACCTGTCAATGCCAAAATACGAGCTCTATCCACTTTAGCATCCCAAAGCCCTGTAAACATATCTCCCCAATTAACCATTGTCTCTACCATGAGGTCAGTGATGGTTGTTTCATGAGGATCTTCTTCTTCTTCCAAGCCAACAAAAATTTCATCACCTTCGATTTTGATGGGATAAGTTTCCACGCCATCATCAAAGCTAGGTGCTATACCCGTGCAGGGGTGGAAATAAACTATGAATCTATGGAAGATCAGTGCCAATGATTTTTGCCAAATAATAAACACCAGTTCCTACTAGAAATCAACTCTGCCTTTATCACGATAGTGGGAAATCAGATCTTAATTTAGCAGGCATTCCAAAAAAAAGCCTAGTTTTACCTTAATGAAAATCTATCCCAACATACTGGCCAGAATAGGTGCCTTGCCTTTTAAAGTACTTAGCTCCATTCAGTTTCCTAAACAAGAGGCTGTACAGGAATATATTGCAAAGAAGCTAGATTCCAACAATATATCTCCAGAAGACAAGCAGCATCTAATTCGTTTTGAATCCGACTTCGAAAGCCTTTATCAGGAAGCCGTTTTAGAGCCACGTAAAGCTATTTTAAGCTTAGCGGGAAAGGATGTCTTACGAAAAGGACTATTGCAATCTAGTCATTCTTTTGTGGAGCGGGTGGAGAAATATCAGAAACAAGCTCCCGAAGAGTTTCGCAAAAAGGAACGACAAACAGAGCGCTCCATCGCGCAATATCTGGCTCGTATTGCAGCCAAGACATCTCCTTTTAGCACCTTTACCAATCTTTCGATCAACACATTGGATGGAAAAAAAGCTACGGAAGGGGATGGAAAGGTACGATCCAAAGTGCGTATCAATAATTATCTACACACTTATCTAAAAGAATTGCTTTGTAACTTCGACGCCTTTTTTATAGGCTTAGAGCTAAAGGCAAATGCTTCTGTATATCGCGAAGGAGACCAACAAGTGTTTTTGTTAAATAGTCGAAATATAGAATCGGTTCAGCGGATAGAACACGATGAAGTAATCGAGAAAGTTTTTGAAATCATTGCCTATTATAAAGGTAAAGTGGCTTTCCGGCAATTGATTGCAGAGCTGAAGGAAATGGTGGATGCCAAACCAGAAGAGTTGGGACTTTATGTTTTACAATTGCAACGATATGGTTTGCTCGAATGGCATTGGCCAGTTTCTGGGAACGATACAGAGTGGGATATAAAATTGGTCGAGTGGTTTAAGGAAATGAAACCCTTCACTTTACGCGCAACAGTTATCAATTCATTGGAATTACTTCGTAAGAATGGATTAGACTTTGAGGAGGCAGATGTCCCTACGCGTAAGGCATTGGTATTGGAGAGTTTTGAGTCAATCAAAGACTGTTGTGCTCGTTTGAAATCCAATCAATGGGAGGGGCTACCTGCAGATAAAAATACATTTACTCATTTTGAGGCAGGGGAGTTTATTTTTATTCCCGAGCGCTTATATTATGAAGATACCGAGCGCAGTGTCGACATCAATTGGGGACAAAAAGATTTGGAAGCGAGCATCGTGGAATTAGATGAATTACTCCATCTAATCTCACCTTTTCAAATAGATGGAATGGGAACGAAGATGCGGAATTTTTATGCAGACCATTATAAAGGAAAGGATAGAGTAGGGCTGATGCAATTTTATAGCGCATACTTTCAAGAGAACGAATGGCGCCTTGAACCTGACTTGACTCAGGTCACAGCGCTACGGAATGAATTTTGTGAAAAACTCTCAACTGATATTAGGTATACTAATGATTTTACTGTAGATTTAAGCCTAGTTGATCTGAGAATGATAACAGCAATAAAAGGACTGGAAAAACAGCCTCCTCGAAGCTCCTATTCATATGGCGCTTTGATTCAGTTCTTTGCTAAAGGCGATACATATAAATCTTATGTTGACGCTACGTTTACCGGTTATGGGAAGATGCTTGGTCGCTTTCTTCATCTTTTCCCAACAGAAAAAACAAATACACTTTCCAATTGGATGGCCGACATGCGCGAGGAGCAATGTTGGGTTGATAATGTTGATGCTTCTATCTTCAATGCGAATGCACATCCTTCCATTTTACCTTTCGAAATAAGTATGCCTGGTGGTGAAAATAGACTAGCGCCTGCTAATCAAATTCCTATTACTGATCTTCAAATCAAATGGGATGAGAGGGATCAAGGATTGGTTTTGCTAAAAGGTGAAACGGAAGTTACTGTATTTGATTTGGGTCTGGAAGCCATTTCTAATCGCTCCCCAATGTATCAAATGCTTACAACTTTTGGTCCAGCTCAGCCTCGGATTGGTGTCTTGAAAATGTTATTGGTTTCGCTTACCCGAAAAGAAGAAAATGCTTGGTATAAATTGCCAAGAGTTAATATTGGCGAGTATCTGGTTTTGCAACGAAAAGCCTGGGGTATTCCTCAAAGTGAATTGCCCATTCGCGGAAAAACGGAGAATGAATCGACTTATTATTTACGACTTAATTTATGGCGTAGCCAATATCAACTACCACAACAATTATTTTTCACTTTAGGTCCAACTGAATTTGGAGAAACAGATGCTACTGAAGGAAAAGGTGATTTACATAAACCACAGTTTATAGATTTTACTATTCCTGCTTTAGTTAGTCACTTTGCTCGTGAGTTGACTAAGGTAACTGGGTATTTGAAGTTGGAAGAGATGTTGCCAGATGAGGATGGTATGTTGCTGGTGGGTGGTGAAGCTGCTGTTTCTGAGTTGGTTGTTTCTTGGGCTCGTTAAACGGGGATGGGAACACGGATTGAACTGATTGAACGGAATGAAGACGGATTTTTTACCTGAGAAAAAAAATTAAAAACGGGTCACGTAAAAAGAAAAAAAGCAAGGATGCCCAGTTCACGTTATAAAACCAGGCATCCATTTGCTCAATTCTACTTTAGCTCAAATTCTTCGACTCGCTGCCGCTTACTTGAAATGACAACTCATCTAATTTTCTTTACATTACTTTAATTCAAACTTCAATTTTACGCGATAAACTTCATTCGCAGTAAAGTTCTCAAGATCAATTTTTTGGTGGTGCAAGCGATCGTTAACAAATTGTTTGAGGTAGGTACAATCGGACTTTACACCAATCAAAACAATCTCTCCTGTTTCATCGATCTTAAATTTTACGGTAATATCTTTGTGGCAATCAACGCCATTCTGGTAAAGCTCTGGGTTTTGAACCATCTTACTGAGCTCTGTTTTCAGTTCTTTGTACTGTCGTTCAATAATGTTGTTCGCAGAAACTGTGTTGCTTAATAAAAGACAACAAATGATGGCCATACTTAGTAGACCGGTTTTCAGGGTTTTCATAACATTTTAGTTTTAGAGTTTGTAAATAATAGCTTTAAACTTCTTTATGACAATTGTACTGAGATGACGCTTTAAAGAATGGATTTGTTACTTCTTAACTATTGGTCTTATACCAAAGGACTTCAAAAATCTACGAAGGTTGCATTATTATCGACGACTAGTTTTGGGAAATTCAAAAGAAAAGAACAAAGCATCCTAGAACACTTCGTCCTTTTTCCATGCTGATATATATTTTAGTTGGAAGAAATAATTAGAATTCTTACATAGTCGCGAGGTCACAATAAAAACTTATTCTAATTTCGACTCTAATTCTTCCGTATTTATATTATTTAAGTTTAAACTTGAACGTAACTTTATAAGTTGTATTTGCTTCAAAGTTTTCTAAATCAATAGATTGATTGTTCAACTTTTCATAAACAAATTGCTTTAGATACTTGCTTTCAGACTTCATTCCTATTACCGTTATTTCATTGTTCTCGTTGATTCTGAAAGAAATGCTGATATCCTCCTCATTGCCTAATCCATTTTCAATGAGGCATGGGTTTTTAACCAATTTCTCCAGCTCAATTTTGATACCTGCATTCGAGTCTTCTACATTGTAGGCAGATACCTGAGTTGAAAACATAAAACTAAGAACAAGAACAAAACATACTAAACCAGATTTTAAGGTTTTCATTATTAAGAATTTAATGGTGAAAAAAAAGAATCGCATTGCTACGATTGTGATTACAGAAGTAAACTTAGGCGCTTTTTTTCCTCATTCCTAATGGTCCTATACCAATGACGTCTGAAACTCGTCGAACTAGTCATTAAATCCGA
>CAKZUK010000037.1 GCA_937921775.1 uncultured Saprospiraceae bacterium | reverse complement strand
ACCACTGAAACTGGCACTTATTATGTCAGTGGAAATTCTACCGCTCTCGACAACAATATTCTATACAACTGTCAAATGGTAGAATATTCTGACGACTTCGTTTATGCACATACTAAAGGCATTCCAGCCTACCCCACTGGGCCATTCCTTGATGGAAATCCATCACAAGCTTCTGACCAAGATGCCATTTATAAAATACCTCTAGACCCACAACCTGGGACTGGTAATGAAACCACTACTGGTGGTAATATTGGCGTTTTCATTAATGGTGTTTCGCTATTCGACTACCGTGATGGTGTGGGATGGAACCCAAGCACCAATGCACTTTGCGGTGGCCCAGGAAATCCTCCTTGCCCAGGAGGACCTATGGCAGCAACCGATTGGACCAGAGATGCCATTCCTGCAGAAATGCCTGGCTTTGATTGCTCCAAGGCACACCCTGCCATGGGAAATTATCATCACCACCAAAACCCATCTGCATTCAAGTTAGATATCGATGTGGTTTCTGACATTTGTAATTTATATGACGCTGATGGCTTGTATGCAATTGATGCGAATGTACATGCTCCCTTGATTGGTTTTGCCTATGATGGCTTTCCAATTTATGGTGCTTATGGTTTCCAAAATATAGATGGAACTGGAGGTATTGTTCGAATCAAATCTGGTTACCAATTGAGAAATATTACTGTCCGAAATACATATGCTGATGGCTCTACGGTAGATGATGGCCCCGATATTGGTGGTGATTATTTCCTAGGTTATTTCAGAGAAGACTATGAATGGATTGAGCATGCTGGTGAAGAAGAATACTTGGATGAACACAATGGTCGTTTTTGTAAAACGCCAGAGTATCCTGATGGAACCTATGCTTATTTCGCCACAGTAGATGATAGTTGGAATTCGGCTTATCCATATGTGGTTGGACCAACCTTTTATGGTACTCGTGAGAATCGAAGAGTAAACTCAGTTGATGAAGCTACCACTGTTTATGACGGTACTTCTTCCCTTTCGGAAACTGAATTCAACAATCTTAATATCAGTGTTTTCCCTAATCCAGCAACTGACTTAATTGCCATTCAAATCAATGCTTTGGTCACCGAAGATTTCAAGGTCGAACTTTTGGACATTACTGGAAAATCAATCAGCAGCTCTAAAATTGAAAAAGGAAGTACCATCGCTTATTTTGATGTACAGACTTTATACAATGGTATCTATCTAGTTAAAATTTCAAATGGCCGACATAGTTTGGTACACAAAATTTTGATTTCACGAGAGTAGAGAGTTAGAGTGTGAATTAGAATGCTCTTCTATCGCGTAGACGGTAGAGGGGCATTCTAATTCTATTTCTCCCCCAAATCTTTGGCATCCTCAAAAAATACAACCATATTTGATGCAAGTTCATTTACAACCATCAATATGTACAAACTACTTAGTTCTGCTCTTTTAATTTACGTATTCTCTGTTTCTACCCAACATTTAAACGCTCAAGTAGATGACAATATAATGTGGGCAGCGGTCAAGATTCAGAAAAATTTTAATTCAAAAACTTCTGTCACACTTGCGCCTATCCTACGTTTGGACGATGATATTTCTCACTATCAAAATTCTTCCATTGATCTTTCGGTAAAACATAAATTTGCAAAAAACTGGTACGGTCAAGTCCTTAGCAGAGTATGGTTTATACCAGAAAATAAATACCGAAAATTTTTCTTCTTCGATCTTGGCTACAGCCAAAAAATTAGTCAATTCAAAATCAGTAGCTATTTCAGAACACACTATGCACTAACTATCAAGGATCGAAAAGACGCCGATTTCCTACGCTGGGGAACGACATTGAGTTTACTAACATATAAAAAAATTCAACCATTTATTTTTCTAGAACCATTCTTCCGACTAAACGGTGAAAACGAATTCCAACGCCTACGATATGCCCTCGGCCTAAAACTCAAACCAAGCAAACAACTAGGCATCACAGTCGCCCTCCGCCCCCAAACCTCGCTAAACACAGAACCCGACGTCAAAGTCAATCACATAATCCTAACGCTAGCCTACACCATCCCCGACAATTAGTTGCAACACTACGACATCCATCACCCGACGACGCATTCGTCAGTAAGCCTAAAAAACATGATCCAAAAAAAGATGGCCTCCGAACTAAAGTCAAAAGAACTCTTCGAACAAGCACGCCAGTACGCCTACGAATACATCGACGGCATACATGAAATGGGCGTATCACCTTCCGAAGAGCACATAAAAAACTTGTCTCATTTTGACGAGGTACTTCCCAATCAATCTACACCAGCAAAAGAAATCCTCCAGCAGTTGCACACCTACGGTTCACCAGCAACGATGGCGCAAACAGGTGGTCGATATTTCGGCTTCGTCAATGGAGGAGCCATTCCAGCCTCGCTTGGCGCAAAATGGCTTTCTGATGTATGGGATCAGAATGGGGGGCTATTTTATACTTCACCAATTAACGCAAAACTAGAAGCCATTTGCGAAAGCTGGCTAAAAGATATTTTTAATTTACCAGAAGAAACGGTCGCAGGTTTTGTTAGTGGAACTTCCATGGCCAACCTAGCCGCACTTACTGCCGCTCGCTACCAACTACTTAAAAATCTTGCTTGGGATATCAATGCCGATGGCCTCAACGGCGCTCCGGCTATACGTATCATTGCACATGAGCAGGTACACTCCAGCGTCAAAAAAACGCTGGTAATTCTTGGCTTTGGTGTCAACAATATCGAATGGATTGCTTCCGATGATCAAGGAAGATTATTATTAGATCAGTTGCCTAAATTAGACAATAGCTGCTTGCTTCTTTTACAATCTGGAAATGCGAACACTGGTGCATTTGACAATGTTGACAAAGCCTGCGACCTTGCAAATGAAGCAGGCGCCTGGGTTCATATCGACGGAGCATTTGGACTTTGGGCTGCAGCCTCAAAGTCGCTATCCTACCTCACAAAAGGTATGGAAAAAGCATCCTCTTGGGCCGTGGATGGCCACAAAACCTTGAACACACCTTACGACTGTGGCATCGTACTTTGTCGCTACCCTGATGCACTGATTACTTCACTTCAAGCCACTGGTGAATACCTCGTTTATAGTGAGCAACGTGACCCTATCCTCTACGGCCCTGAAATGTCAAAACGTTCCAGAGCAATTGAAATGTGGGCTGCCATGAAATACTTGGGTAAAGATGGAATGGATGAAATGATCACTACTTTTCATACGCGCGCAAAGCAATTGGAAAGCGGTTTACGGCAGCTAGGTTTTAAGATGATGAATGAAGTAGTTTTCAATCAAGTGCTTGTTGCCTGCGCTACTGATGATGCTACAAAAAAGGTGGTTGCATATCTTCAAAATTCTGGTGAAATATGGTTGGGTGGAACTACTTGGAATGGGAAAGCTGCAATTCGCGTTAGCATTTGCTCATGGCAGACTACGGAAGCAGATATTGAGCGGACGATTGCTGCTTTTGGGAAAGCTAAAGATGTTGTTTAGATACATTCCGCAATCTAACTTATCGGACGTTTACTAAACTTGTGGAAGTTTAGTAAACGTTTTTACGCTCAAAATTCCTCCTCATCTCCTACTCTTGATCCGTACTAAACCGGTAAAGCCACCTGCACCTCTCCCTCATTTACTCGCAAAACGCTACTCACCTTGTTCTGAATTTCAGCAATAAGCAAATCTCTAATTTTCGTTTTCACAAAATGTTTATGGGTGAGAACACCTACGGAGCGAACCGGTATCACTCCTTCAAAAGAGCTAGTTCGTTTTTTATCTGCTTTTGAAAAATCTAGAACTGCTAAATAAGGTAGCAAAGTCACTCCCTCACTTTGACGAACAAAACGAATCAAACTATCTATTGATCCAGCCTTGAAGTCAAAATTCATTTCAGATTTTGAATCTCCTTTTTTCAAGTTA
>CAKZUK010000036.1 GCA_937921775.1 uncultured Saprospiraceae bacterium | reverse complement strand
GAAGAACTGCCAGCAGCTTATACTACTCCAGCTCAATTTATAGCAGCAGGAGGAACGATTGCTGATGATTGTTCTACCGCTTCAGAATTTACACTAGCATTAATAAGTGAAGTGGATAATGGCAAAACGATTTGTCCGGATGATGGCATGTTGATCTATACCCGTACTTACGGTGTTACAGACGCTTGTGGTAACACGGCATATTGTACACAAGATATCATGTACGAAGAAGATCTAACAGCACCAGCATTAACAGCACCGGATGATGTGGTTGTTGAATGTGCTGATCCAACAGAAATAACGGTAGCAGAATGGATTGCTTTAGCAACAGCTACAGACTTCTGTACAGCTGATGAAGACATCGTAATCGAAGCAGTACTTTGGAATACAATAAGTGCTTGTGGAGGAACTTCTACGGAAGTATACTTATTCACTGCGACGGATGATTGTGGTAATGCTTCTACGGCTTTAGCTTCTTACGAAACAATAGATACGACAGATCCAAGCATTGATACACCTGCTGCCGACATGACAGTAGAATGTAATGATGCCAATAACTCCGCAGCATTGACTGGCTGGTTGGCTACCAATGGAGGAGCTGCTGCTTCAGATGATTGCTCTGATTTGACTTGGAGTAATAATTACGGAAGCACAGGAGGTATCTTGACCAATGAATGTGGTACGACAGGTTCAGTAACGGTGATCTTCACTGTGACGGATGATTGTGGAAACGCCAGTTCAACAACAGCGACCTTTACTATAGAAGATACAACACCACCTGTTTGGACGATTAACCCGATTGATCTCGTAGTAGAATGTGATGCCTCAGTTGATCCAGCAGGAGCGATTGGAGCTTGGTTGTCGATACAAGGTCAAGGCTATGCCGAAGATCTTTGTGCAGCTATTACCTTCTCGAATGACTATACGGTAGGTGATGCGAATACAGGTGGATGTAGTGTTTGGACAGGAAGTACGGTAGTTACGTTTACCGCTACAGATGAATGTACTAATTTCACAACAGTAACCGCTACAGTAACTATTGTAGATACTACAGCTCCGGATATTGTTTGCCCACCAACTATAAGCTTGACTTGTGGTGAGGATTTACCAATACCTTATATAACGTATGAAGCCTTTATTCTGGCAGGAGGAACGATCACTGATGATTGTTCAGTAGTAGCAAATGGCGATGGATTTATAGTAGCCTTACTAAGTGAGATAGATAATGACAAAACAATATGTCCAGATGATGGAGAATTGACGTATACACGTACTTATGTTGTTACTGATGCCTGTGGAAATACTTCTACCTGCACACAAGACATTATTTACGAGGAGGACTTAACTGCACCAACGATTGATGTAGTTGCTTCTAATGAAACGGTTGATTGTGATGCAACTGGTAACCCAGCGGTATTGACAGCTTGGTTGAATGACAATGGTGGAGCTGAAGCTTCTGATGATTGTAGCGCAACCTTGACTTGGGAATACGACCTAGTTAGTGAATTGGATATGTGTGGCAACACGGCTACTTATACTTACCGCTTTACAGTGTCAGATGAGTGTGGTAATACCGCTACGACCGAAGCAAACTTTATTGTTGAAGATACTACGGCACCTGCTCTTGCTGACGGCGTAAATGTGGTTGAAGAATGTGATGATTTTGGTGGAAACAACGATGTAGAGTTACAAGCTTGGTTGGCTGCGAATGGCGGTTGGAACGCAACAGATGCTTGTTCTGATGCCATTAATTGGAGCAACGATTTTGATCCAATAACTAGCTGGACTGAAGCTTGTGGCAACACAGGAATATACACAGTAAGCTTTACGGCAACGGATGATTGTGGTAATTCCATGACAGGAACATCTACCTTTACCATTACGGATATGACAGCGCCAGTTTTCACGAACTGCCCTGAGCCAGAGGTAATCGTGGATGCACCGATTGGATGGTGTGCTGCTTTCGCTAATTTCTCTTTGCCATTAGCTATTGATAATTGTAGTTACCCAACGGTTACACAAATAGATGGTACAGGATTAACTTCTGGAAGTTTGTTCCCAGTAGGAACAACGATACTTACATGGGAAGCGGAAGATGAGTGTGGGAATACTTCTCAGTGTACTCGAAAAGTAATCGTAAATGATTACCATACACCACCAGAGATTTTCTGTCCTACCGTTGATACTGTGTTCAATGATCCGATGATGTGTGGTGCTATTGTTAATAATATTGAGCCTGACTCTGTTTATGACAATTGCCCGAACCATGCAGTGATAACTTACAGCATTACGAATAGTGCAGGTGATTTATTGGAATGTGGTTTTGAAGATGCTAGTGGGTATAAATTCCCAGTGGGTACCAGTACTGTTGAATATACAATTCAGGATCAGCCTTTAATGTTGATTACAGAAATCAATCAATCAGGAGCTGTTGACCAAATTGAGATTACAAACTTTGGGCCAGCGGATATGAATATCAGTTGCCTAGTGATTAGTCGAGTTGCCTCTAACCCGGCAGCAGACCAAACGATAGTAGTACCGGCTGGAACAATTATTCCGTCAGGAGGTGTATGGGTACAAGACCTTGCATTTGATGGAGGTGCCGGAATGCCTGCATGTTACGCTATTACTTATGGTAATAACAATATTGATCAGGTATGTGTCAATGGATTGGCTGGTATTGATTTCACAGGTACGCTTGCTGGAGGAGATGTTTACCGAACAATAATTTGTGATACAAATGACGCAGCCGACTGGTTGGTAGTAGATGCCTGTAATCCTGCGAATATAGGTACGCTTAACCCAGGCTTAACAACGATGACGGCAAACGGTACAATGACTTCATTGCAATCAGAAGCAGCAAGTGCTGGTTCATGTAGCTTTGATGTAGTAGTGATTGATGATGAAGCACCATTCTGCGCAATACACGATACACTTGAATATACGATTGCTACTTTACCTGCACCATTAGCTGGATGTACGAATGTGACGCTTACTGTTCCGATAAACTATACGGTTGGTGATGTGAACATTGTAAACCTTGCTGGTACTTATCCAAATATGGGTGACTTGAGCTTTAAGCTAAGCAGTCCATCTGGAACTACGGTCAACCTATTTGGTGGCTTGTGTAATGGAATGCCAGACTTTAATCTTGGCTTGGATGATCAAGCTACTTCTCCTGTTGCTGGTGCACCATGTGGACCACTTGGAGGTGGAGCTAGTTATATTCCAATGGGATCGCTTAAAGATTTCTTTGGAGAGAGTTCGTTGGGTATTTGGACACTTGAGGTGACGAGCTCTTCGGTAGCTAGCGGTACGATTGATAATTTTGTACTTGAAGTAAACGAATTGTCACCATACGTGCCAGTTGATACAATACTGAATAATGATGCTGGACTTTGTTCTGCAGACTATACTTGGCAGCATCCACTGGTAGGCGACAACTGTTGCTTAGGAATTATTATGGTTGACTATACTAGTGACGATAATATTGCGGTACCAACTGGCGGTATGGTAACGGGCGGTTCTATCACAACTCAAACATTTGGAGTTGGAACCACAACGGTTACTTATACACTAATTGATCAGAGTGGAAATGTTGGAACTTGTTCATTTACAGTTACGGTACTAGATGTAGAATTGCCAGTCTTAGTTTGTCCAGATGACATAGTTGTTGGCTTGGATGGAGGAGAGTGTGAACAAGCAGTTTACTTCCCACTAGATGCAACAGATAACTGTTCGGTTGATTCTATTTGGTCGGTACCTTCAGCAGGTAGCTTCTTTGAAATTGGTGTTCATGGCGTTACCATTTATGCACAGGATGCTTCTGGTAATTTAGACTCATGTTCGTTTACCATTACAGTAGAAGAATATCCAGATCCAATTACGACCTTATCATGTAATATTGGTATCAACTTATCATTAGATGCAACTTGTACAGCTTGTATTACTCCAGATATGATTTTGGAAGGAGGACCGTATGGTTGTTACGATGATTATGTTGTAATGGTATTAGATTGCTACGATCCAGATTGTGATCCAATTGCAACTAGTCCTTGTGTTGGTTTAGAGCATGTGGGTGATACCCTTGCTGTTAAGATCATTGATCCAGAAACAGGCGTGGCTTGTTGGGGATATATATTCATTGAGGATAAGCTAATTCCTGAAATTGACTGTGCACCTGATACGACGATTGCATGTACTTCATCATGGGAACCTGAAGTGACGGGCTTTCCTGAATTACTAACCTGTGAGTTGAGTACGACAACAGAATATACCGATGAGTTTATTGATTTGGGATGTAATGATCCAAGAGCGCAAGTAATCAGAACTTGGACAGTAACAGATGATTCAGATAATGCAGTCACCTGTGTACAGACCATTAGCATACAGAAGTCTTCATTGGAATCTGTTGAATGGCCACTTGATCGCGACAATATTGTAGGTACAGCATTGTACTGTGCAGATGTTGTGAATGATCCGACATTGACAGACCCTGACAACGAAGGAGGATGGCCATCTATCAACGGCATGCAGGTTGTACCTGGAGGTTTATGCGACATGGCTATTGGCTTCGAAGATCAGATATTGGAGGTTTGTGCAGGAAGTACGAACACCTTTGAGATTCTTAGAACTTGGACGGTGAAAGACAATTGCTTAGCGATAAGTGACGACAATCCAATTACGCATCTACAATCAATTAAGGTATTGGATACTATTCCACCTGTTATTGATTGTGCGAATCCGATAGAAGTGAGTGTGACGAATACAAATTGTATTTTCCCATTTGATCCAGTGGCCAACGGGCCATCCATTACTGATGAATGTAGTGGTGTAGCAAACTTGACTTATGTTTCTTCTGCAGGTACTTTTGATTTACCAGCAGGTGCACATACCGTTACTTATATTGCGGAAGATGGTTGTGGAAATATTTCAAGCTGTACAGTTAACGTAACAGTAGGGGATAGCCAACCACCAGTAGCCATTTGTGAAACAACACATACTGTTGATTTGTCTACTCCACAGCCTACCTTAGTTTGGGCGCTAACCTTTGATGACGGTAGCTACGATGCTTGTGGACCTATTACAATGGATGTACGTCGAATGGATTCTTGTATCGACTACGACTGGACAACTGACGGAGCAGGTATTGACTTCTTGCCAAACGGCGTAGTCAACGATGCAGATCAAGGAACGGGTAATCCGAACTCTCAAACAGCAGGCTGGTATCCAGCGGTACCATTCTCTTGTTGTGATGTAGGAACGGAAGTGATGGTTGCTTTCCGAGTAACTGATATCGATGGTAACCGCAATACTTGCATGGTGACTGTAATTGTAGAAGATATGATAGAAGGAGTCATTTCCTGCCCAGCCAATCAAACATTTGATTGTACAGCGGATATTGCTGAAACCTCAGATATTGATTTGGAAGGTGTGAGTACGACCAACAACGGTGGTGTACCAGCATTCTACTACAATGAAGAAACAGGTAACTGGGATAACGTAGGATATTATGGTAATGGATTTGATAATTGTGGTGCCAATGTTTTCATCCTTGACAGAGGAGGTATCAACAATTGTGGTGAGTCTTACTTAGTCAATGAAGACCTTCCTGGCGCATTCCGCAGATACTATGCAATCTATTCTGGAAATGTAACGAATCCGTCTTCTAACTGGAGTGTTTTTGTGTCCGAGGCAGATGAATTCTGTACACAACTGAATTTGGTAGAAAACAACAATGCTTTTGACGAAAGTGATATTACTTGGCCGAATGATGTAACCATCACTTGTCCAGTAGATCCAACTAATACAGGTACACCAACGGTTAGTGAGGATGCTTGTTCTCAAGTTGTGCTTACTAGTGAGCCAGATATATTGTTGCCACTAAATGGTGATACTGCTTGCTATAAGATTTTACGAACTTGGTTGGTGATTGACTGGTGTGCTTATACTGGAGACCCTAGCGGTCCTGGCTATTGGTCACATGAGCAGGTTATTAAAGTACAGGATACAGAAGATCCAGTGATTACTTCTACTTGTACAGATGTAAGCTTTGATATCAATACTGATAATAATGGTGATCCAAATGATGGTTGTTTTGCTGCGGTGTCGCTAAGTGCTGATGCAATTGATAATTGTGTCAATCAAAACGCCTTAGTCTGGAGCTGGACTATTGATGCGGATAATAATGGTACGGTTGATCTATCTGGATCAGGTGATAGCTTATCGGGTAACTATCCATTAGGAACGCATAGTATCACTTGGACGGTAGAAGATGGCTGTGGCAACATTGCCCAATGTTCTTACTTATTCCATGTTGAGGATAATACACCACCACTGGTTTATGCAGATAATGGTTTGGAAATCAACTTAGTCAATCAAGGAGGAGGAGTGGCTATAGCTACGCTTTGGGCATCTGACTTCGATGAAGGTAGCACGGATGAGTGTAGCGGTATCTGCGATATGCGTATTGCTTCGCCATCACAAGGACCAGGTCAAACGGTACCACCAACAACTAGTAGTGTTGTCTTTGACTGTTCTACATTAGGTCAGGAAACGGTTGACTTCTGGGTGAAAGATTGCTCCAACAATTGGTCTTATGTATCTACATTTGTAATTGTTCAGGACAATGATAATAGCTGTACGAACGTAGAAATGGCATCTATCTCAGGAGCTATTAATACAGAAGTAGGGGATGCCGTAGAATATGTCACGGTAGATCTTGTTGGAGGCTCTATGAATAGTTCCATGGTGACAGGTAACGATGGTTTGTATGCCTTCGATAACTTACCATTGGATGAAAATTACAATGTAACTCCTGAGCGTTTAGACAATCCTTTGAATGGTGTTAGTACTTATGACCTTGTTATAATATCTAAGCATATTCTGTCTTTACAGTTATTAGATTCACCTTATAAGATGATTGCAGCGGATATTAATAAGTCAGGTACGATTACGACATTTGATATGGTTCAATTGCGTAAGCTGATCCTCTTCATTGATACTGCATTTGTGGACAATACATCTTGGAGATTTGTGGATGCTGACTTTGTATTCCCAGATCCAACGGATCCGTTTGGAACAACCTTCCCAGAAATGTTTAATGTGAATGGCTTGACGCAGAATGAGTTGGGTAACTTTGTGGGAGTTAAGATAGGAGATGTCACTGGTAATGTTACAGCAAATGACTTAATGGGAGGTGAAGATCGTACAATGATTGGAGACTTGATCTTCCGTGCTGACGATCAACGAGTGGCTGCTGAAGAAGTCTTTACAGTAGACTTTACAGTCGAAGAGTTTGAAGCGGCAGGTTATCAATTTACCATGAAGTTTGATGAAGAGTTGATGGAATTACAAGATGTGATTCCTGGTAACTTAGATCAATTATCAGAAGGTAACTTCGGTTTATCCAAGCTTAGCGAAGGTGTTATCACTACTAGTTGGAATAAAGCAGATGGAGTGAAACTGAGAGATGGAAGTTTAGTATTTAGTCTGACCTTCAAAGCGAAGCGCGACCTACTACTTAGTGAAGCATTATCTGTTGGTTCTACTTATACAGTAGCTGAAGCTTATACCAAGGATCTTGGATTGTTAAACATAGATTTCCGATTCAATAGTGATGAGGAAGTACAGGCGGATCGATTCTACTTGTATCAGAACCTACCGAATCCGTTTAAGGATGAAACAGTGATTAGTTTCACTTTACCAGAAACGGTGCGCGCTACTTTGGAGATATACGATGTTTCAGGTCGAGTTTTAAAAGTAATAGAACAAGACTTTGTAAAAGGATACAATGAAGTTACAATTGAACGAAATGACTTAAATGGTTCAGGTATGGTTTACTATCAGTTGACTACACCAAACCACACGGCAACACGAAAAATGATGATTGTCAAATAATAAAATGTTTAGAACATTTATTAATGTTTAAGTTAGGAGGGGGATCGGCATATGTCGAGCCCCCTTTTTTATGTTATGTAGGCCGGTTTAATTAGCATCTAAATTAGAATGTTTCTTTAAGGACGTTGAGGTGTTTCTCAGCTAAGAATACCAGTTGAATTAGTAATTGGAACCTAAATTAGGCTTAGAACGTTTCTTCAGGTAGTATACTTTTTATGAAAGGAAGCCTGTTGAATTAGAATAGGAATCGAAATCAGAATTAGAATGCTCCATGGGTCAGTGATCAATATTACGAAAGAAGGCCATTCTAATTCACATTCCAATTCCAATTCTAATTCATAATCTCGTATATTCGCGCCCACACGATGGTCTTCACACAAGTTCAAGATCGTCCTCACAAAGAAATTCAGAAAAATAATGAATAAGCCAAAAAGATATTTAATTACTTCAGCTTTGCCTTATGCTAATGGTGAGCTCCACCTTGGTCACCTCGCAGGTGCCTATCTCAACGCAGATGTGTATACTCGTTACCTGCGCCTACGTGGTGAGGACGTCGTCTTTGTCTGTGGTTCAGATGAGCATGGAGCAGCGATTACTATTCGTGCCAAGCAAGAAGGAATTGATCCACGAAATATTGTCGATAAATACCACGAGTTGAATAAAGCTACTTTTGAGAAATTGGGAATTGCTTTTGATATCTATTCGCGAACTACTGAAGCACTTCATTATGAAACGGCTCAGGATTTTTTCAAAAAATTAGTAGAGAAAGGAGGAGAGTTTGAAGAACGAGAATCAGAGCAATTGTATGACGAAGAATTCAAACAATTTTTAGCAGACAGATATGTAGAAGGAGAATGTCCAAAATGTGGCAACCCAAATGCCTACGGCGATCAATGCGAAAATTGTGGAACCACACTTTCTCCAACAGAACTAAAAAATCCACGCTCCAAATTAAGTGGGAAGACTCCGACCAAAAGAACGACCAAACATTGGTATTTTAAATTAAATAAACACGCGGATTGGTTGCGTACTTGGATCAAGGAAGGGACCCTCGATGGCAAGCAATTGCACGATCCAAAGACTTGGAAAAAACACGTAATCGGACAATGCTTATCTTGGATTGATGGAGAAGATGGTTTGCAGCCAAGATCTATTACACGTGACTTGGACTGGGGTATTCCAGTGCCAGTAGAAGGAGGAGAAGGAAAAGTTTTGTACGTTTGGTTTGATGCACCGATTGGTTATATTTCAGCTACCAAGCAATGGGCAAAAGACAATGGGAAAAATTGGGAAGATTATTGGAAAAGCGAGGATAGCCAGTTGCTCCACTTTATTGGAAAAGACAACATCGTTTTTCACTGCATCGTTTTCCCATCCATGCTAAAAGCACATGGGGAATACAACCTTCCGGTAAACGTACCTGCCAACCAGTTTCTTAATTTTGAAGGCGATAAATTTTCAAAGTCAAAAGGTTGGGGGATTACTCAATCCGAATACTTAGAACTCTTCAAGGATTTTCAAAACAAGGAAGATGCACTTCGTTATTACCTAGTTAGAAACATGCCAGAGAATCGAGATGCAGATTTTAAATGGGATGATTTCGTAGATTGCTTTGATAAGGAATTGGCCGACAATTTTGGGAATTTTGTAAATCGAGTAATCACGCTGACCAACAAGTATTATGAAGGTGAAGTCCCAACATCATCTGTTGATTTGAAAGAAAAATTAGGCCCTGTCCGCGAACTTTTGGCGTCATTAGATACTGAATTGGAAAGCTTCAATTTTAAAAACGCGATTCAAAAAGTAATGGATATTTCATCTTGGGGTAATGCCTATCTACAGGATGTTTCGCCTTGGAAAATTTGGAAGGAAGAGCCAGATAGTGAGGTGGTAAAGGAAAGTCTTTATATCAGTTTGCAGGTGATAACGGTGTTGAGTATTATTTGTCAACCTTTTACGCCTTTCACTGCGGATAAAGTTCGTGGATTGCTCAACTTACCAGCGCTAAAAAATGGTGATCTGAAATCTGCGCTTGAAAGTCTAGACGCAGGGAATCCGCTTTTAGCAAGTAGCCACAAGATCAATGCACCTGAATTGTTATTTCAAAAAATAAACGATCGTAAAGATAGCAGTCGTTCCGATATCATCGCCGCAGAAAAAGCAAAGTTAGTAGCGATTTTAGAAGCGCAAAAAGGGGAGGAGCGTGCACCAATAAAAGAAACGATCAAGTTTGAAGATTTTACAAAACTAGACATTCGAACGGCTACCATTATCGAAGCTGAGAAAATGCCTAAGTCGGATAAACTTTTGAAACTAAGAGTTGATCTTGGATCTGAACAACGAACTGTTTTGTCAGGTATCGCCAAGCATTATTCAGCGGAAGAAGTGATTGGTCAACAAGTTTTGGTATTAGCCAACTTAGCACCACGTAAGATGATGGGAATTCCATCTGAGGGAATGATTCTGATGGCTGAAAACGCAGAAGGAAAGCTCTGTTTTGTTAGTCCGAAAGATGATAACTGGGGCAATGGATTTGGGGTTAGTTGATACGGAAGAGTTGGAAGTTCTCTTCTAAGCTATGAGCCCGCTAACGTATCATACGTTAGCGGGCTCTCTATTTTGCGGGAAGCTTCCGTCTTTTTCATCTCCTCCCTACCAACGATAAGTAACACCTAAGTTCAAAAGATGCACATTACTGTAACCTGCTTCTCCAAAAGCAGCAAACTTAGGTGTAAAGTAATAACGAATTCCTCCGTTGACGTAGTAAACAAAAGTTGGAACATTCGTTTTAGGGCTCACCTCATCCAACAATACACCCAGTGCTTCCTCTCCAATTGTTTTTCTTCGATTAAAACTGTAGCCTAACGTTATATTGGTGTAAGTGTCAACTCTTGGTAACTTGATAAAGTGAAATGAAAACTTTCCGGCAAGGGTCACCACGTTAATTCGTTCCTCTATCGTTTTGCTATCGCAATCACAATCTCCTCCAATATTGATGGGTAATAAACATTCAATTAAACATTGTGGATCGTCGAGCAAATCGCCACCCAATAGCTCTTCGATACTGAATTCCTGTTGCGCATCTACTCGATAATAACCGACCAATGCACCGATTCCGATATTCTGACTTAGACCGTATTCATAACTAAGGTTGATCGCCGGTGAAGGTTTACCCGTACCACTTCCTCCACTAAAGAGATCAAAAGAGAAGCTTGTTGGATTTGTGATAAGGCCAGTGCTTAAATTGACTAAATGTGATTTTTTTTGATGGTAAAAAGAGGCTTCAGCTCGTTCTTCAGATACCACTTCTTCCGCTTGGGAGAATACCTGAAAAGGAATCAGTAATAGGAATAAAGCTGAAAGTAGTAGATGTGTATACTTCATTGTTTTGTGTTTTGTGCCACGCTAGGTGACTTATTTGTCTGCTTGTCATTTTAGACGATGAGGCTGAACTTTAGTAACAATTAGAAGGAAGACTAACTAAATTTGTCTTTTTAGTCTGAAGACTTTGTAGTTTATTGAGATGCAAAGAACATGCCTGTGACTCGGAAGGAGCATAATAACAATCATCCGAAAGAGTCGCTCAAATAAAATTTTGTACTTTTGGCTTAGCACCTAACTAATAACTAATTTGAAATACTCGAAATTACGCCTTCCACTACTGCTAATATTTATTTTGATGGCCATTAGCACAGGTTATCTGATGTTCGCTCGTTTTCAGGCAGATGAGCTATGGGGCTATCTACCTTTGTTTTTTCTTATTGGAATTTGGGGAACTATAGTATTGGCACTCCAGAATCGTTTTTCAAAACACGAAAACAATCTGCCCCGTTTGGGTTTAGCCACGCTTAGCGGAATTTTACTTTGGTTGGGTTTTCCTTTAATGCCATTGACGCCCCTGATGTTTATCGCCTTTGTACCGCTACTTTTGGTAGAAGATGATATTTCTAGGTCACGGGAAGGAGCAGCAAAGTGGGAAGTATTCAAATATAGTTATCATGCACTTTTTGTTTGGAATATATTGACAACTTATTGGGTGGCCAATACAGCCTTTGCAGCGGGAATTTTTGCCTTTAGCATGAACACTTTTTTTATGTGCATTCCCATCGTGCTTTTCCATCAGGTGAAAAAAATATTGGGTGGTCGACTAATGGGTATTTCTTTCATTGCTTTTTGGATAACATTTGAATACTTACACATGCGTCAAGACCTGACTTGGCCCTGGCTAACATTGGGTAACAGTTTTTCTACTTACCCTTCTTGGGTACAATGGTATGAATACCTTGGAGTCTTTGGAGGTTCGTTCTGGATATTAGCGGGGAATGTTTTGTTTTTTAAATTGATACAAAATCATTATCCACGATTAAAATCATTTTTCAACTTAAAGCAAAAAGAAATTCCTGTCTTAGCAATGAATAGCTTGCTGCCTTCTGGCAAAAACGGGTCGTTGATAACGGTATGTTTACTATTGTTGTTACCCATTTTTGTTTCATTCGCTATATATGTTTCCTACGAAGATAAAGGGATTGAACGCAACATCGTTTTGGTACAACCTAACCTCGAACCGCACTACGTCAAATTTGATATTTCCAATACTGCTACCTTGAACCAGTTTATGAAATTGTCAGTGGAGGCTGTAGATGAAACAACAGATTATCTCGTCTTTCCAGAAACCAGTTTTGATGGAGTGAAAACCAATGACTTTTATGTCAATAAAAATATAAGTTCCTTAAAGAAGTTTGTAGATCGCTTTCCTAAACTAAAATTGATTACAGGATTGGGCTCACAAAAAATTTACGATGCAGGTGAAACGCATGGACCAGCGGTGCGTGCTTTTGCAAGACCAGGTAAAGACACTATTTTTTGGGAAAGCCACAATTCTGCTATCCAACTTACCAGTGGGAAAGAAGCCGTTGATTTTTACTTAAAAGGAAAGATGGTTCCGGGAGCAGAGATATTTCCTTATCGGAAAGTACTTTGGTTTATGGAACCTTTGGTGAACCAACTAGGGGGCTCGGTAAGTGGCTTTGCTACTCAAAAAGAACGCTCTGTTTTTGAAGGAGATGGAACGGCAGTTGCTCCAGTGATTTGTTTTGAATCGGTATTTGGGGAGTATTGTACGGAGTATGTTAGAAAAGGAGCGGAAGCGTTGTTTATAGTTACCAATGATGGTTGGTGGGACAATACGGCCGGTCATCGTCAACACATGGCCTTCGCTAGGTTGAGAGCGATAGAAACGCGTCGAAGTATCGCCCGTTCTGCTAATATGGGGACCTGTGGTTTTATTAATCAAAGAGGTGATGTTTTTCAAGCATCTGCTTATGGTCAAATCGGAACGGTAAAAGGTAGTATTCGTTTTAATAATCAAATTACCTTCTATACGATTTGGGGTGATGCGGTTGGTCGGATTTCCTTGTTTACAGCAATACTCCTTCTTTTAAATGCAATTGCGAAAGGCTTATTGAATCGCTCCAAGAAGAACGCGCTTTAAAGAATGGGAAAATTCGCTAGGTCTAACTGCTTGCTAAACAGGCCAGCCGGACAGGCGCATGAAGAAATAAAAGATTGCTGAGTTGAGACAAAAAAATAGAATTGAAATGTGCATTAGAATAGCAAACAATTGTTGAGTCTACTATAAAGTTTGTTACAAATAAAAAACCCTTAGAGTCGTAATCTCTAAGGGCTTTTTATTTTAAAATTCTCAGTTCAGCAATCGTTGAAACGTGTTATAGGGAAGACTGAAATTGAAACTACAATTGATACTGAATTATCGTTTCTTACGATATCCTCCACGGCCACCATGTTGCTGATGCTTCATTTGTCCACGGTTAGTAATTGCTTTTTCAAATTGTCTAATTTGCTCTTTTAATTGAGGCTCAGTTACCTTCAGTTTTTTGACCTCATGCATAATGGCTTTTGCTTTGTTCCATTTATTTTTGCTGGCATGGATATTTGCAAGTTGTACCTGAACCATTGCTTTTTCATTGTCTGATGGCAACTCAATCTCCTGTGCCTTCGTCAACCATACCTCTGCTTCAGCAGTTTCTTGACGTTGCATCGCCAGTGTACCTTTTAGCATATAAAAGAAGGCACGATTGGTTTTGTACAGTAGATTTGGCGCCATGGTCATATTGATTCGCTTTTCTGCTGCTGTAAAGTCTTGGCTTTGTACCAACTGGGCTGCAGATTGTACTGTACCTAAAAAGACGTAACCTAATAGCAAAGCTAAGCCAACCAATAAAAATGGGAAGGCATACCAAAATCCATAAGCAAAAGCGAGTATGGTACCCCCAATTAATGTTAAAGCTATGAGTCCGAATCGAAGGTATATATTAATTGTAAACATATGTTTGTTGTATTTTAATCTCAAAGTAAAATTGCTAGACAAAGGTACAATTTTCTGTGGAAGTGGAGAAGGAAGTCTGAAGTCTGAAGATGTAAAACCGAAGTTTTTCACGATCGCAGATTTACGATAGAGGGAAGCGACTGTATCTATTTTAGCAATATTTTTAGATCTGTCGGATCTACCTGGCAGCTAGATTCGATAGGTTTAGACCCTGTTCCGAAGGCCAAGATCAATTCTTGGTCGGCCTGTTAGGTCTTCAGACTTCCGCCTTTTATTAGCCTAAAGCCCTCTCTAACTCTTTCACCTTATCCTTAATCATCAAATCCGTACTCTCATAGGTCTTCACTTTATCAAGGTATTGCCGGGCTTCTGGGAAGCGCTTTTGTAAAAAGCACATATGAGCCAGATTGAGACCAGTCAACGCTTTATCAGTAGAAGTTCGTAGACCAGTATCGAGCGCCTGTTTCAAGTTTTCTTCTGCTTCAGGATATTCTTTGTGTTGCAAAGCGATCATACCCTTTACGAAATGATAGTAAGCGCGATGTCCTGTTAATAAAAAATCAGGACGTTTGATATCGTCAATTATTTCTTCTGCTTTAGCAAGCTGACCTTTATTTAGCAAAGAAAAAGCGGTCAACACATTGCCAAAAAGAAAGTGCGTGATCATCAGAATGAAGGCAGCTGCATACAGATACCAGGCACTTCCAATTCCAGTTTTGTAATGTAGGATAATGCCAATTACGATAAATAAAAAGACTAGGAGTAAACGGGTTTTCTTGTTCAAAATATGTGTGAGTTAGAAGATGGAAGACAGGAGACCGAAGACGGAATTTTCTCTCAATCGCGGGTTTACGATCTCGGGAAACTTCGGTCTTCGGTTTTCAGACTTCCGCCTCAATTATCAATCATTCAACAACATCCAATTCCCCTTCACCTCCAAATATCTTCCTTCTTCGAAAACGGTCTTAAACGTATTTTTATAAAATAGTTTATTGGCTTCGTGATCGGTATCGTTGTAGTTGAGGCGATTGTAAAGTAGCAGGCCATTTGGACGAATTGCTTCTTTTAATTGATTTAAAAAATCAGTCTGTTGAAATTTATCAGGAATGATATCATCCAAGAATAAATCAACAGCGATCATGTCGTATTTTTTATTGTTTTGGTGCATAAATGCAAAAGCATCTGCGCAAATAATTTCCAGTTTTGAATGTAGATGTGGTACGACATATTTGCTGGCCAGGTAAACCACTTCTTCATCTATTTCAACAGCAGTGTAATGATACTGTAGTTGCATCTTTTCCAGAATAACAGGAATACTTCCCAACCCAAAACCAAGAATCAAAACGTTTTTTATTTCGCGTTGTTCAAGGTTTAATTGTTGAAAAGCTTCAGAAAAATTATCATACAAATCGCCATAAGAATAAATGGCATTGGCGGTGCTCAGTTGATAGCGACCATTTTTGAGACTGACGTAAAGATGCGGATTGTGTTCGCTAGAAGTACTTTCAATATGCAACTCGAATAAATAACTTAGAAGTCTTTTCCATAAGGGAGCTATCATGAAGAACTTACTTTTTCCCAGCGGCGAAACTTTGCTGAATCCTCAAATACTTTATTCAATATGCTTTCATCAATGTCTTGGAATTCCTCTTTTCTGCGTGCCATCACTATTTCGGCTACTTCGTAAGCCTTCTCTGTTTTGTAAGTTGAAAAACCAGCAGCTCCGCCCCAGGCAAATGAAGGGATAAAGTTACGTGGAAATCCACTTCCAAAAATATTGGCAAAGACACCAACCACCGTTCCTGTATTAAACATGGTGTTGATTCCACATTTGGAGTGATCTCCCATGATCAAGCCACAGAATTGTGTTCCTGTACCGGTAAATGATTCTTTCTCGTAATCCCAAAGGCGCACTTCAGCGTAATTATTTTTTAAGTTAGAACTATTGGTATCAGCTCCTATGTTGCACCATTCTCCAATAACAGAGTTGCCTAAATAACCATCATGACCTTTGTTGGAATAGCCTGTGATAACAACATTACTGATTTCGCCACCGACTTTTGAGAAAGGGCCAAGGGTTGTAGCGCCGTATATTTTAGCACCCATTTTTACAGTTGCTCCTTCACACAAAGCTAGTCCACCTCGAATGATGGCACCTTCCATAATCGTTGCATTTTTGCCAATGTAAATTGGTCCTGTATTCGTATTTAGAATGGCAGCCTCAACAGAAGCGCCTTCTTCCAAAAATATTTTATTTCGATTACCAATTACGGTATTGGTCTCGCTGATTGCTTGAGAGCTTCGATCTTTTGTCAAAAACAAAAAATCCTGTAATAGGGCTTGATCATTGAGGCTAAACAAATCAGTAAGACTTTCTATTTTCAGAAATGGAGTATCACCTACTTCGAAACCTTCTAGTTCGTCAATTTCTTCCTCATGCATGAGGCGCTCAAATTGCTTAGCATTAAGGCGAGCAGCGATGAGCTCTTCATTTTTTAGTAGAGCCTCGTTATTTTCTAACTGATTGACGAGTCGCAAGAGTGGGGCAGAGGGAAGTACTCCTCCGTTGATTACTAGGTTGTCGTCGCTGATATTGATTGGGTATTTTTCAGAAAGATAGTCCTGAGTAATATAAGATACTTGTGCATCTAATTGTTGTTCCCACTTTTCTCTGATGTTGAGAATCCCGATTCTTAGTTCGCAAACTGGGCGGGTGTAAGTAAGAGGGAGAAGTCGATCGCGTGTTTCGTTATCAAAAAGAATGACGTTGAGCATACTTGAGTGATTGGTAGTGTTTTAGTTTGTGAATTTACGTTTTAAAAGTCTTATATTAACATACTTGAGACGGTTTTTATTCTGAAAAGTCTTGAAAATAAAGGAGTTTTCAAAATTTAATTGACTTAGTTAAGTTTGAGTATAGAGAAAAAGTAGGAGCTTTTGAATTTGTCTTAGTTAGGATGAGCTATTATGGTGTAGAATAATTGTGGCCGAAATGGCAATTGCTAATCTAAGGATATAACAGCTGGAACAGAAAATCCCGAACTTTGATCACTCAAAATTCGGGACTCACCAAAGTCCAATGGACTATAGAGATATTATAAATTTTCTAGAAAGAAGCAGGATGTATTATTCTGCTGGCTTTTCTTCTGTGCTTTCTTCGCCCATATCCTTCTTGGCAAATTTAGTATTACCAAATTTCTTGTTAAATTTATCGATACGTCCAGCGGTATCAACAAATTTCATCTTACCAGTAAAGAAAGGGTGAGATTCGTTAGAAATTTCAAGTTTGATTAGTGGATATTCTTTTCCATCTTCCCAAACGATTTTATCTTCTGTAGGAGCACACGATTGAGTCATAAAGGCCTTATCACAAGAGAAGTCCTTAAAAATAACCATTCTGTAGCTTTCCGGATGCGTATTACTTTTCATTATACTTAATTTTATTATTATCGGACTGCAAAGATAATACTTTTTCCGTCTCCAGAGAAGCCCTAAGGAAGAATAATTTTAAGGTATTTTAAAATGACAAATTCAACCTAAACTATTATAAATCAATAAGTTATGACGAAATGTACTTTTTTCACCCAAATTTTTTGTTTTTCACTTCTAATTTTTGCGACTTCCTGTCAAAATAATTCCTCCTCAAGCCAAGTAGATGAAGTAGGCAATTTACGGGGGGATTTTATACCTGAACCGGACCTTTCGGAGCTAGTTATTGACCTAACTAGCGGTTTGGAAGATGCATTTAAGAAGGGAGACATGAGAACTGTGGCGGCTTATTTTTCGGATGATGCGGTCATACTGGGGCCTGATGGATTTAAGATAGAGGGTATGGCAGGAGTTCGCGATTACTGGGCAAAGATAAAAGAACCCTTAGATTGGAATTTAGCGGTTTCTGCTTTTAGCAGGAATGAATCGGTTATTCTGGGCAATGAGATTTACCGAAAATGGCATAATAAACCACCAGATTGGAAGGCATCAGTAGGAGAGAAGCTGAAGGGGAAAAGTTCGATTTATCAAATGGGGCATTCCAAAATCCAGTATAAAACGGATAGCGGTGAGATCAAGATTAGTGATGTGGATTATGTATTGATCTGGTGTCAACAGGAGGATGGGGCGCATAAAATTGCTTTGCATTCTTTTGCTTTGAATTAAAGTGAGAAGTTCGGAGGATTAAAACGAAAATGCTACGACTAACTCGCAATTCAGTTAGCTTTCCACAGTGTTTTATTTTCATTGATTATTTAAAACGAATCGTTCTTTAACATTGGGTTCTACCCCAGGATTTGTCAAAGAACCAAACGAATTATGGGAACAACATGAAAATTCAAAAACTTATACTTCTTTTTCTGTGTGCTTTTGGTTCTTCCATTTTGATTGCTCAAAAAGGATTGAAACCTAAGGAAGTGCCATTTATTTTACCAGACTACTTTGAACTAATAGGGCCTGATAAAAACGGGCATAGCATCAAATGCTACGAAGGGAAACCAAGAAAAATGGATTTTCCAGACATGGTCTATTTTAATCCATGGGATAAAGTAAAGCAGATCCCTCAAGTCGAAGATAAACGTTTGAACAATAAAATCCGTATGTTTTATAGTTGGCGGTTTTTATTCAATTCTTCCCATCTGGTAAACACCAGGATGCCCGATAAGATTGCGAAAGAAGATTTGAACTATTTTGGGCTATTAAACACCGACTTTATAAACGACACCATTTGCCAGGTTTTTAATCTTTCTAATGAGGAATTAAATCCCATTTTTCAACCCTTCTATTTTAAAAAATATGAAGTGACTAATGAAGAATATCGAGCGTTCATTTGGTATGTTAGAGACTCTATTGCAAAAACGTATTCGGAGCATTTTATCGAACAGGAAGGAGAAGAAAACTTAGATTGGAATGCTAAAATAGACTGGGAAGATGAAATGCTTCAAAAGACATTTTATACCATTGAGAATGGAGTAAAAAAACTCAATACTGAAATCTTAGTAGCTGGCTATTTGGATGAAAAAGGGAAGCTTATTGAAATTCCTATCTATCCGGATACCACGAGTTGGGGCAATGACTTTCCATATAGCTACGGAGAACCAATGATCAATAATTATTTTGGACATCCAGCTTTTGATCAATACCCAGTAGTGGGAATAAATTATCATCAAGCTAAAGCTTTTTGTCATTGGAAAACCAAACAAATTAAAGCTTCACTTAGCTCCTCTTTAGCTCAAAAGATTAAAGTAGACTTGCCTCGTGAATATGAATGGGAATGGCTAGCAACGGAAGCTTGTGATGATTGTAAGTCAGATCAATACCTAAGCGATGATACTTGGGTCGCGGATCTTCAACTATTTAGAAACGAAAAAGAAAGAATGCTAAAACCGTATCGATCAAATTCGGATCATTATCACTTGGGCTATAGTATTGACGGAGCATTGTATACACATCAAGCAGATTTGTCAGTGAAGGAATTGAAGAAGAGATACAAAGACTGTCAGAAAAATCCTTTGTGTCATCAAGTGTTTTGCAACCTAGATCATAATGGTATTTCTTCTATGGGGAGCAACGTATCAGAATGGATAGATGAGCCCTACTCAAGCTGGTCTTTTTCCTTCAACAGGCAAATGCAACGACTGGAAGAAACTGGAACAGCAGAAGCAAGTCTAGCTCGTCAGATCGCTTTGTATTATGATGGACAATGTGATAAAGACGGATACCTTGTGCGGGGTGGAAATTGGTACGATGAGCGTTTCTCCATTATTAGAGGGAAAAACAAAGCAGGAATTCAGGCAAAAACTTTTTTATCTCCCCGTAAGTCTCACAGTACTTTAGGTTTTCGGTATGTAATTCGATTTGTTGAAATGTAGCACCTCAATCGGCCCCACTGAGCCAGCGTATTCCTGTTAATATTATATCCTTGGGGGATGTATAATTGGAGCGCATAGCACGAAAAAAACTTGCACTGAGTGTAAGTGAAGTATCCGTCTTTTGTCTGTTCAGTTAGCCAGAGCTAAATCCGTTTTCCCATCTCCACCAGAGGGCATCATTTTCTACAAAAAAAGCCTACAAAAAATTGCAGGCCTTAAAGTTGGTTTTCGTTTTGAGCTGATAATTTATAGGATTTATAGCTCTGTAAAGTAATTAAAAAGGTGTTCAAGTTTTTAGTAAATTTACTTCCGTGAATTAAGTACTTTGTAAGATAAATTTATGTTACAAAGTATTAAGCAGGTACTCAATTTAAACTATATAATAATTTCTGTGTCTTTTAAACTTATACTTCTCCAATTTCCTTCAGCAATAGCTACAGCTATTACCTTGAAAATTGGCTCGTCTAAATTCAAAATACATCAGAACTTATCCTAAAGACAAATTTGACTGCCTGCTTAAGTAGGGAATCGAAATATAACTTTATCATTCTTCAGATTCCTCAAAGTAGTTTGATGCCATTACCTACGATTCCCTATAAACGAATTGATCAGTTTGCCTCTACAAAGGGTTTGAGCCCTTTTTCGAGTAATTGTTTCCATCTTGTGGAAATATCTGATTGAAGATTGCTGGAAATGTTCCCTAAAATAACTTCTGAAAGTTGAAGAACCGTATTCTCTTTTGATTCTTCCAAAAAAATGTTGACGAAAGAGATGGCGGGTCCGCCTAGTTTAGGACTCAATTGACCTTTTAAAATAAGGTTATTGGGTTGATCTATACCTATGACAGTTGCCCATACCAAACCCTCATCGTTACCAGCATCCTCGTACATAAGCCCACCCAGTTTTGCGTCAAGCACAAATCTTTGAGTTTTAGGGTTGACATAAAAATCCTTGATCCACCAACGGTCGATTTCCGTAGTAAATGCCTTCCAGACTCTTTCTTTAGAGGCTATAAGGTTTGTTTCAACAGAAACCTTTGTCGTGTGAATCTCAGTGTCTCCCATTTTTTGGCTTGTTGACTCGGTCAAGAACTTCAGTTGAATCAGTTGGCTGACCCACTGTTCGTAGGTCTTTTCGATTGGTTTGGGATTAAGGTGATTCCACCTATACTTCCCCTTCCGTTTGACTTTTATCAAGTCGGCTTTCTCTAGAACGCCTAAGTGTTTCATTACTGCAAAGCGTGAGAGGTTTTTCTGAAAATAATCACTGATTTCTCCTGTAGTTCGTGGTGCCGTTTTCAACAAGTTCAGAATTGATCGTCGGGTCGGATCCGATAGCGCCTTCCAAATCATATTGCAAACTTTAACATGTTACCTTTTGGTAACATGGCAAAAATATTAATAAGTATTAAGTTGCCAAAATTTGTGCCTGTTTTTTTGGAAAAAAGTTATTAACATCTTTATTGTATCGACTTTATATGGCAAGATTGAGCTGTCAGATCAGCTTTGCTGAGTGACTACTGTATTGCCTTTTGGCAAAAGGGAGAGGCTTTTCTTCTATCACGTAGCCCTTCGATGGAGGATGAGCAGCTGTCGAGCTGGCGCCTTTTCACCAGACGGACACGGATTGAAGGCCAGATCAGACAGGGATTCAACAGCTAAGAACGGATTTTAGAAGTAGAAAGAATAGATGACTTGTCTCAAGAGAGGGGATGTGAGCGCGCAGTGATTATGAGAGTAGTAGAATGAAGGTCTAGCTAGAGTATAATTTCCTCAGCGAGGCGATTGCTCAGTAGTGGCAAGACCTCGCCACGGTTTGATAGGGTAGCGGTCTCACTAAAAAGCATCTATAAAATGCTGAATCTTAGCAGCATCATCATTATGAACAACAATAGAAATGATATCAAAGCGGATAGCCCATTCATAATCAATGGATTCCATGTAAGCCGAAGCGGCTGCAATCACAAGCGTTTCTTTTTTATCATCAACTGATACTTCCGGTTTCCCGAAAACATCATTGCTTCTGGTTTTGACTTCAATAAATACCAAAGTCTTATCATCCCAGGCAATGAGATCAATCTCAGCTTTGCGGTGTCGCCAGTTGCGTTCAACGATTTTATAGCCTTTATGGCAGAGGTAATCGAAGGCGATGGTTTCACCTCGTTCTCCTAATATGTTGTGTTTGGCCATCTAACAATATAGGAAAATAAGTTGGGAGTGAGAGCTGTGAAGAAGGAAGATCAGACGAACGCGAAGCTCTGCGTGAGAGGGAAACTTCCAAGCTACTACTTCATACTTCCAACTTTTTCACCTAAATTCGCAGCACAAAACAACAACACATGTTACAACGACAAAATCCAAGTCAAACAGCAGCTTGGAAATCATTAGAAAGCCACTACCAACAAATGAAGAAAATTCATTTGAAAGAATTGTTTGAGGCAGATCCTAATCGGTTTAAGCATTTCTCTTTGCGAATGGGGGATCTGTTGGTGGATTATTCCAAAAATATCATCACAGATAAAACAATGCAGTTGTTGTACGACTTGGCAAATGAAACTAAATTGAAGGATGGCATCGGAAAAATGTTTGGAGGTGAGACCATCAATGAAACGGAAGGACGGTCTGTTTTGCATACTGCTTTGCGCAATCGTTCTGGGGATCCTGTTATGGTAAACGGGGAAGACGTGATGCCAGAAGTCAATCGAGTACTAGATCAAATGGGTGAATTTGTGTCGAAGCTGCATAGTGGAACTTGGACAGGATATACTGGAAAGAAAATCACGGATGTTGTTAATATAGGAATAGGTGGTTCTGATCTCGGACCAGTGATGGTGACAGAGGCTTTGAAGCCGTATTGGAATGCGGGGATAAAACCTCATTTTGTGTCAAACGTAGATGGAACACACGTAGCAGAAACGCTCAAAAACCTTTCTGCTGAAACAACCTTGTTTATCATTGCGTCCAAATCATTTACTACACAGGAAACCATGACCAATGCTTTTTCAGCACGCAACTGGTTTTTGGAAAAGAGTGGTGATGAATCTGCTGTTGCAAAACATTTCGTTGCCGTTTCTACCAATATAAAAGCCGCGACCGAATTTGGAATTGAAGCATCTAACATGTTTGCATTCTGGGATTGGGTAGGAGGTCGATATTCTTTGTCCTCAGCGATTGGTTTGCCGATTGCCTGTACGATTGGAATGGACAATTTTTTGAATTTACTAGATGGACTTCATGCGATGGATATTCATTTTAAAGAAACTCCTATAGAACAAAACATACCAATCAACTTGGCGCTGCTTGGTATTTGGTACAACAACTTTTTCAAAATGGCTTCTGAGGCTATTCTTCCATACGATCAATACATGCATCGTTTTGCAGCCTATTTCCAACAAGGAAACATGGAGAGTAATGGTAAATGTGTGGATCGAAATGGTGATCAAATTGATTATGAAACGGGACCAATCATTTGGGGTGAACCCGGAACGAATGGGCAACATGCTTTCTACCAATTAATTCATCAAGGAACAAAAGTGGTGCCTTGCGATTTTATTGCAACTGCCAATAGTCATAATCCGATAGGGGAGCATCACAAAATTTTATTGTCCAATTTCTTTGCACAAACAGAAGCCTTGATGATGGGTATGGACAAAAGTGAGGTCGACAAAGAATTGATGAACGCTGGTAAAGAAGATAATGAAGTAGAATTCTTAAGTCCTTTCAAAGTGTTTGATGGCAATCGTCCTTCCAACTCAATGCTCGTCAAAAAATTGACGCCATTCACACTCGGACAACTCATCGCAATGTATGAGCACAAGATTTTTACTCAAGGAGTTATTTGGAATATCTTTAGTTTTGATCAATGGGGTGTGCAACTAGGAAAGCAACTTGCCAATAAGATTCTTCCCGAGTTAGAAGATGATAATTTTATAAATCAACACGATGTCTCTACAAATGGTTTGATTAACGCATATAAAGAGATGAGGGATTAGTTGATCATGGTTTGAACAAAATCTAAAGTTAATAACCTGTATAGGGTAGAAGGCAAGTATAAGTTTTGAATTATTCAAAAAATTATACTTGCCTTTTGTCATTGAGCAGACCTTCAATATTCATTTTTCTCACTACAATGGTGGCTATAAAACGATTTTAGCGCCTAGGACTTTGAACAGAGCTAAATTTTATTTATTTTATATAATCAAATAGGTTTTGAGTTTAATTACTTAC
>CAKZUK010000035.1 GCA_937921775.1 uncultured Saprospiraceae bacterium | reverse complement strand
CCTGGCAGTTCCGACAGGTTCAAAATTTCTCTATGACCATGACATTGGCATTGAGGCCTAGAAGGCTGTGCCTTCAGAAATTGTCAAACCACCTTCTTAGAAGGTGGCGGTTGGTTTACTTAACAACAACTTTGGTCCAATTGAATAGGAGGGCAAGGGACTGTCCCATAGCTGCAGTAAACACAACAATCTTCACCTATCGGTTTAAGCACTTGTTTACAATTTTCACAATCATAAAAATATTGACAAGCATTCGTCGGCATGGTTTCTTCTTTCTTATGTCCACATTCAGGGCAAGTGATGGTTGATTGTAAAACAGCTTCTTTATTGATTGACATGTTTTTTTTGTTTTTGTATTGATAAATTCCAAATACTAAAAGTCCAATCCCAAAGATCATAAAAATGCCACTGAATTGTTCTAGTCCATTGCTAAATCCAATCAGCGTACTTCCTCCTCCTAGTGCAATAATAAGAGCAGGTAGCCAGCAGCAACTGGTGGCAACTATAAATGCGAATGAGCTTCCTATGATTGATTTTTTGTAATGCACTGTTAAGCTTTCTTATCAAGAATTCGTGACCATTCTTCAGCTATCTTATCGGACTTTGATCTGAAATGGTATCTCCAATAGCAAACGACCCAATAGATCACTTTTTCAAAAATACCCCAAACAATTCCGTCCCTGCTCGAGGTTTAATCGAATTATGACAAGGCTCAAATATCTTAGTCTCAAAGTAAGGATCAAAATAGCCAAGATATTCCTCCTTGTCACCTCCAAAAGGACGCTTCTCCATGTCTCCGCTTAGCGGTATATCAAACCAAAGTCCGACCAACTTTCCACCTTCAGCTAGAAGATCGTGTGCCTTCTTTGCATATAGACTTCTATTTTCCTTTGTGGGCGGAAATGAACACAAAAAGGTCTGCTCAAGAATTAAGTCATACTGTCCTTCATGTTCAAAAAAGTTAGATTGAATCATTTGATCTTTTGGAAAATTAGTTAGTCTTTCTTGTAGGGAGGCTAAGGGCTTAGCCGCAATGTCTAAAACATAGACCTGCTCAAAGCCTTGCTTGAATAGGTACTCTGCCTCGTAGGAGTTGCCTGCACCAGGAATCAGGATCTTTAAGGACTTATCTTCCAGTTGGTCAATGTAGGTTTTCAATGGGGTAGAAGGGTATCCGATATCCCAACCCGTTTTATTCGTCTCGTATCTTTGTGACCAGTATTTTTTTTGCTCTGATGTGTTCTTTATATCTGACATAATTAAAATTAAGTGTAGCGTATTGACTGTTGGTTAATTGCGAATAGCCCATCACCAACAGCCAATCGCCAAGTGTTTAAAATTTAAATGCACCTACCGCCTTTTCACATCCATCCCAATTAATTTTAATGTTCGATTCATCTAGCAAAAGATCTTCTGGAGTCAATCGCTCAGGAAAGCCATTCCATCCTTGTCCAGAAGGCCCAAAGAAATCTCCAGGCTTGGCTTCTGGATCCATTGCTGCTCGAATAATACCTGCAGCACCATCTTCAGCGGATTGTGCCATTGCCATGAATTCTGCCTGACCGTCCATCCCTCCATCAATCGCAGAAGTGACCTGTAGCTTGGTCTTAGCAAGACCAGGATGTGCCAGTAAGGGAACGATATTCGATATCTCAGATGCTTCCATTTTATTTTTTAAACCATAGGTGAAATTAGCGTTGGCCAATTTGGTTTGGTGATAGCGTAGCCATCTTGGCCCTTGGAAGCTGAAATTTTCTTCCTCAGTACCATCACCTCCAAGGTCACCGCCTTTTTGCTCAAAATAATGGCGCTCTAGTGGGCCGCCTAATCGAGCCATGGAACTATGATTCACGATTCGTGCTTGGGTACTTTTTTTAAGCAATGGAAATAATTCCTTGGTGAGTAAGAAGTGCGAAATCACGTTGGTCTGCATTTGTACATCATAACCATCTGCAGTTGCTTGATCCTTGAGTGCCATCACGCCTGCATTGTTTACCAAAACGTCGACTGTCTGGTACTTTGCTTTGATCGCTTCTGCGGCTTTGCGTACACTTTCAAAATTTTGTAAATCGCAAGTGATGCCTTCAAATTTACCTCTAGGAACGGCCTCCTTAAGCTGTTGAATTGAACTATCGGATCGTTCGCTGGCTCGGTTTAGAAGGACTACTGTAGCTCCTTTTTTTGCTACTTCTCGGGCACATACAAATCCGGTTCCGCTGGTAGTTCCAGTTATTACCACTACTTTGTCCGTCATGTCTTGCGAGTGATTTTTTAATACATCACCGAGGTGTTTGGTTTCTATTTGATTACTCATAGTTTTAGTTTTTAATTAATAAATTTCTAATAATTGAAAGGTAGTTTCAAACTAGCCGTAAGGGCTATTGACAAGCTTCAGGCAATTTAACTAAAAAAATGGACTATTGTTCATCGTGTTTATCTAACATAAACTTCATATCCGTATTTAATGACCTTTTTTTTATTTAGCTCCATTTTGAAATTCCATCAAATTACCTTCAATAACCAGCTCTTATTCAAAACCTTCTCGTCCTTCTCGATTTGCTCTTTCAATAAACCCATGTTTTTTACAAATTCTCCTTTAGAAAGGCTAGTCTGCGCCTCCAACAAACGAGATAAACTACGGGTATACTTAATCAAGTTTAAGCCACTTTTACGGCGAGCTTCACCAAGTTGCTTATTGCGAAGAAGATAAACTCGGAAGGTCTCTAGGAAGTAGTCCAGTGCTTGCCAGTCCTTAGTTTCAAAGTAAATCTTAAGCATTAGAATTCTAGTAAGTAAATTGTTGTAAACTTCGGTAAAGGCAACTTTTTGCAAAAGCACCAATGCTTCTTCGTAGGCATGTTGTGCATGATGGTAAGCAGCAAGGTTGTAGGTAAAGGTATTCTCACGCTCAGCTTTAGGCAGGAATTGTTTTTGTTCAAAAATGAAATTTTTAATCCATTTAGATTCTTGAAGATCACAACCTAGGGAAACGATGTTGGTATAATCCCATTGAGGCAATACCTGATCGATGTGAAGCAATCCGTTGTCAAGCATTTGCTGGTAGAGTTCAAACGTTTCTTTCTTAAAGCTGGTATCTCCAAAGTTGAGCTTTCCAATGCAATGATTGAGCGCATGCGTATATAGATCGCGACCTTCCTGATGTTTAAAAAGAGGAGCCTCCTTTTTCAATCGACCTTTTAATTTAAAAAAGTGCTTTGGATTATCTTCGGTCATCATTTTATAAATCAAGAAATATATCCAAACACCAGGAATAGATTCAAAATGTGTTTTTTCTTTTTCCAAAAATTGAATCAACTCTTGTAAAAGCGAAAAAGAGTAATCCTGTCCGGTTACCTGTTTTCGAGCCAACATTTCACAAGTCATTCGCAACTTTTCGCCAATGTAATAGGTATCAAAATTAGAAAGTGCTTTTTCAAGAAAACTACCACTGACTCTTTTTCCATAATTGATGTCAAAGCTATCTTGCAATCGCTGAAAGCGAGCGGCTTGAAGAAAATAACTACTGTCCCTATTAGTGGATTGCTCATGCGTTTTTTTCCAAATTAACGAGTGATGCTTAAACATTTTTTTCTGACCATCTTGAAGTGCCATTTCCAATAGTCCAATTTGTTGTTCACTAGTGTTAGATTCGTGTTGTCTTTGACTATAAAAACGATAGATCAACTGCATGAGATATGACATGGTCGTACGTAAGGTCTGCTCCTCATATTTTTGATTTGGGAACACCTTTTTGAAGGCCTTTTCTTTTTGCAAAAGTGGACTATTTAGATCTTTAACCTTTAAGATATAGTCCAGTAAGTCCTTCGTTTTCTGATGTTTGTTGAAGTAGGGGGATTGGACAAATTCTCTAAAAAAACGGAGATCCTGTTTAGAAAAGACAGAAAGATATTGGATAAGCTTACTCTTTTGCATGAAAACTGGGTTGAAATATCTTAAAAATGAAGTCTTATTTTTTATATAAATAACTGTTTATCAGAATGATGCATGATTTAAACTAAATAACACTAGCTTAAAAATAACTAAATTTGTACTTTTAAAACAACTAAAAGCAAAGCATATTTACATCGTGATAAAAATCATGTATCCAATGAAGCAACTGATTGTACTTATTTTTGGCCTCTTAATTTTTCTTCCGCTCTCTCAGGCGCAAGATTGTACGGAGGACTGCGTCTGGCCCGGCGATCTAAACGCCAATGGTGTGGCCAACTACTTGGACTTCCTAACTTTTGGGTTTTGTTATCAAACAACGGGGCCAGTTCGTACCAATCAGTCAACGATGTGGGAGCCACTGGAGGCAGAAGATTGGACAGGATCATTACCAGTGTTGGCAACTAATTTTAAGCATTCTGATGCGGATGGTAATGGGATTGTAGATGAGATGGATCGTTTCGTTATCGCAGTCAATTATACGCTTACGAATCCAAACTTTGTAGATTTTCTCGGACATGAAATCGACGGGAATGATTTATTTGCTGTTTTGGTCGATTCGCTTGTTTCGCCTGGTGAGTCCTTGGTTTTTGACATTCATCTGGGGACAGCTGCGAATCCAATTACGGATATCTATGGCATCGGTTTTCAAATTAATATAGACAGTCAATATGTTCAAAATGTATTGTTCGATTATACTGAAAACTGGCTTGGACTTGATGATGATATTTTGATACACGATAAGTATAGCGACGAGCACGACTTTATTGGAATGGCACTGACTCGTTTTGACGGAATGCCAGTAAGTGGTTTTGGGCGAATCGCTAGACTTGAAATTGTAATTACCGACGTAGTACTCGGCCTCGAATTGGATACCACCGCATGCATCCCTTTTCCCATCATGTTTGAAAATGTTTTAGGTATTGATGAAAACGAAGAAGATAAATTTATAACCACACATGCTGACACCATGGGCATCAAACATCCTTCGCAATTGACTAGTATTTTTGATGTGGAGGATCAGCGAAAGCATAGCTTTAGAGTATATCCCAATCCAACTAATGGGCATATAACAATAGAAAGTGGAACTGCCTTTTCTGATTTAAATTTGTACAATCAAATGGGAATGCTTGTTTGGCAACAAGAACTTTCTTTGCCGCAAGAAGCTCTATTAATTGATTTATCTTCGTCAAAAATTCCTGTTGGACTTTACTTTTTGAGTGTCGGTAACGGAGAAGCTAGGACGGTGCAAAAGCTATTGTTAGACTAGAAGTTAATTTGTTTTGAGCTCACTTATTCATTTTATATTGAGTCTTAGCTGTTCAGGCTGAGTCAACATTTGATTAAGGAAATTATTAGTAAGGATTCAGGGGCTCCTTGTTTTAGGCGAAGCAGCCATTGGTGAATAGACCTGTTTTAGTTGAATTCGGCGACCGACTCAGTGAACAGTTACATTTATTATAAGAAATCAAGATTTGCATTTGAAATACACCAATTTCAACCTGGCCATGCCATGCACTTTTCAAAAAAATCATTCATTCTAAAATCGAAAAAAATAGCATTATGAAATCGTTTTCCATCACCTTAGTACTCGCCTTGATCCTCTGCGTTCAAACAATCACCGCTCAATACAGTGATATCAAATCATTTATGTTCGGGCATAGTTTAATGGATCACAGACCACCAGCCATTCCGACGCCAAGTGATGAGACCACCATAGCGCATTGGATTTACCTACTGGCAACAGAAGCAGGTAAAACCTATTCGGCTGGCGGACAATACGGTTTTTTGCCGCAGCATGATAACTTACCACCCTTTGCTCAATGGGGCTATGACATAGTGCCAGGAGCTTGGGATTCTGATTACGATGAATTTGAGGAGGCAGATTTTAATAATGTGCTGATTACTGCTGGCAACTTTATGCAATGGCAAGGACCAGAGGAGGAGTATCCTACAGATCCGGGGGTATCACCCATCTCAGCCACGGAAACGATCGTAGATTGGCTAGAGCTAAATGAACCGGGTATCAAAATATATATTTACGAAAATTGGCCCGACATGGCGCCTTATATAACTGGAGGTGTCTTTCCACCGAGTAGTTCCGACCTGACAAATTATTACGATTATCTAGATGGAGACTTTCACGATTGGTGGATTGAATATCATGACGCATTGCTTTTGTCAAACCCCGTAGAAAATGTGCGCATGATTCCAGTCGGTCCAATTTTGAGTGACCTTTTACAGAATACGGCACTCAATACGATTCCCGCTGATGAACTTTATGAAGACGATGCTCCGCATGGGCGAGCGACACTTTATTTTTTAGCGGGGCTAATAACTTACATGTCTATCTATGCAGATGAGGCGCCAGCTTCTTATACGGTTCCTCCCATTGTTCATGCTACGGTAGCTGATAATTATAGCACAGTGGTCGCACACATTTGGGCTGAATTATTAGCCTTCAATCTCCCCAATGGAGAAAGTCGAGTGTTTTATGACATTCCTGTTCCGGTGGAATTATCAGCATTTAATGCGATTAAAACTGAATCAACAATCGACTTGAAATGGACAACTCTTAGTGAGATATCCAATGAAAAATTTGAACTTGAATATTGCACAGATGGCCTTTCCTTTCGGAAAATAGCGGAAATAGCAGGGATGAATACAACTTCAATTGAGCAACGGTATAGCTATTCGCATGTGGACTATACTACTGGTTGGAATTACTACCGCTTGAAGCAAATTGACTTTGATGGTGCATATGAGTACAGTCCTATTGCTGCTGTGGAGGTTAAACGTGCGCTTGCTTTTGAAAATAATTTTTATCCTAATCCTAGCTTGGATGGACTATTCGGAATGCAATTTTTTGCTGAAGCTGATACAGAGGTTTTAATAGAGGTTTCTGATTTGACGGGACGTATTTTATGGCAAGAACAACGCAATGTTTTGTTCGGACAAAATGAACTTTCCTTTGACTTTGGATTGTTGGGACGAGGTGCCTTTTTGGTAAAACTTGTTGCTGATTTTCAAACTTCTACTTTTAAGATATTGGTTGATTAGAATGAAAATGAGAATCTGTCTGGCTGAAAGATAGGTGTGAATGAGAATTTTTTTCTAGTGTAAATGAGCTAATGTTTCGGGCTATCTAAATCAACAAAACTGTTTTCAATAAAATCATAAATCATGTTCAAGAACAAGCTAAAAATCAAAACTACAGTAATCTTTCTAATAGCAATACAATGCCTGTTTTTTTCCAATATTTCGGTTGCGCAACTAGCTGATGAATGCAAGCTAGACATCGGAACCAATATGGGAGGACTAGCAGATTATGGAACTGAAATACCCTTTGTAGATCTTATGAAAACTGCCAGAACTTGGTATACAAAGGATATAGGAAATCCCAATGGTCCATTTGATAGTGGTCATACAGCGGACTTAAGTTTCCGTAGCGATGGTTATCCAACACACATTCCACAAGATATTCCGGAATCTACTTATCCGCAAAAGGTGGTCACTATATGGGCAATCACAGATGGTTGGACAGCTGGGCAATACACCATTCTTTGGGAAGGTACAGGAACTTTTGCTTTTTGGGGAAGCCATCAGAATTTGACAGAAACGGCCCCACATCGAATTGTTTTTGATTATCCAAATCCAGTGAATGGTGTTTTTGAAATGACCATTGAAACATCAGATATTAATGATCCAATCCGGAATGTAAGAGTACTCATGCCGGGCACTGAATCAACTTACGAAATGGAGCCATTCAATCCAGTCTGGTTAGAAAAAGTGCTCACATTTCAAACCATTCGATTCATGGATTGGGGACAAACCAATAATTGGGGAGAAACAGATGGTTGGAATGATCCGAGCTTATTTGATTGGACAGATCGTTCACAGATGGATCACTATACTTGGGCTTACGAAAAGGGAGTTCCTTATGAAATGATGGTGCAATTAATGAATGATTTTGATTTAGATGGATGGGTTTGTGTCCCACATAGAGCGAGTGATAATTACATGTCGGAGATGGCTATTTATTTTCGTGACAACCTTGAAACAAACCGACACCTGACCGTGGAATATAGCAACGAAATTTGGAATTGGATTTTTGGACAAACAAATTGGGTGTTCGAATATGGCTGTGTGCAAACGGGTTTGGACTGGCCAGCAGGAATAGTGCCTTATGTTCAAAACTGTTTGGATCATTTTACGGATGCATATTCTGGAGAGTTGGATCGGATTACTCGATCAGTTGGCGCTTTTACGGGCTGGCCAGCGATTACGGACACCATTGTATCCAATATGACACCGGGGAGTTTTGACGCCATTGCACCGACTTTCTATTTTGGTTTAACCGAATCTGCGGATGAAGCCTTGGATGCACTAGGAGCTGCTGCTACGGCGGCTGATATTGCTTTTCATGCGCGCGCAGGTATGAGCGAAAGTTTGAGCTATATTGAACGTCACAAAACAGAGATGGCTGATCCACGTGGTATTCCACTGGTGTTTTATGAAGGCGGACAACACTTGACTCCTCATCCGTTTGGGCTCGAACCAACTTACGGGCAAGCCTTGTTGGATGTGCAGCGTGATACTTCAATGTTCAATATGTATAATGAATGGTTTGATAGTTTGCGTACTGTACAAGTTGGTGATACACCTTTACAATTGATGCACTTCTCATTGGTCAGTCAGCGGAGTGCACGTTACGGTAGCTGGGGAATGTTGGAGTCAATGGATCAGGATACGACGGTGATACCAGCTCCAAAGTATTCTTCTATTCTCGCGAATAAGGCTCCTGAGACTTGCGATACACCTTTGGGCGTAGAGTGGGATAAGTATGAAGTTGAAGCAGTGAATTGTTACGCCAACATTATTTGGAGAACACTTAGTGAAACTAATTCTAGTCATTTTGTGATTGAACGTAGTGTGGATGGAAAGTATTTTGAGGAAGTGGCGATGATTACTGCCGCAGGAGAGTCTGGTAAAAGAAAGGATTATTTTTATGTAGACGATTTGGCTAATTCAGGAACTTACTATTATCAGATTGAGCAGTTTGACTTTGATGGGAGTCGGGATCTGTTGGGTGTTCGGGCAGTAAATTTAGACTGTGAAGATCGAAACAGTATATCAATATCGCCGAATCCAGCGACGGAAGTTTTGAATGTTTATTTCAAATATGGGCTTGAAGATAATAAGTACCTTGTGTTTGATTCAATGGGTCGACCTGTTTTGCAAGGAAATATTAAAGATGTTTTTGATGGAGGTCGACTAGCAATTAATATTTCAAATTTATCGGAGGGTGTTTATTACTTTCGATTGATGAATGATGTTTCTGGGGTAGGGGATCGCTTTGTTAAAATACAGACTATGTGATAAGAAACTAGAAGCGATATGTAGAAAAAAAAACAGGTTAAACTTGCCCATAGGCAAGTTTAACCTGTAAAATATGAAAAGAATTTTGAAGTTTTAAACGTACTTTTAATCCTTTATAATAGCAATACTTTTAGTAGTAATTTTCTGATTTTTATTTGAAAGCGTAATGTAATAGATTCCCGCTGGCCAATCCGAAGTATTAACTGAAATTGCAGTCTCAGCTCCTTCTCCATAAATAGTTCTTTCAAAATTAACATAACTTATTAGATTTTGAATAGTCACTTTGTATGCTTCTTTTTCTTTAGTGTCAAATACGATTGTGAAATCTCCAAAACTAGGATTAGGGTAGATTAGAATCTCTGTTTGTGAGTCAGTTTTTTCTATGGTAGTCTGAGTATTTCCCTGAATTACTAAATCAGCAGCACAGCCTGTAACTTGAGAAAGTTCTACTGCAATCTTCGGTGAAGTCCCGTCATAGCCATCAACTAAGGTGATCGTTATACTTTGAATAGCTCCAAAAAGTGTGATCTCTGCTGATTCCTGATCCTCCCCACTATAAGTGTTGTATTCATGATCGTTGCCAAGTGCGTCGGTATAACTTACTTTTACTAGATCGATATATCGTTGATTGGGATTACCATTGATCTTTGCATCCAAACCACTAATTATAAAGCTAGGATCCTTTTGACCATATAAATAAACGCTTGTCATGGTTCCTCCTGCTCCTTCATGTAATAATGTAGGATTAGGAAAAGGTGTATAACTATTGCTACAATCGTCACAGCCATCTGGTACTCCATCCATATCACTATCTATAGCGTCATCTGATCCTGGGCAGATATCATCGATATCACAAACACCATCCATATCATTATCAGCACACACGGGGCCACAGAATTCAATCTCTGATAAATTAATGCTTAAAGTAGCATTAGCTTCACCGTCATAACCGTCTGAGAGACTAATAATAATGGATTTTACAATCGGCGAAATGTTTATATCAGCAGTACTAATATCCTCTCCAGAATAAATACCGAATTCAACTATAGTCCCTGACTCATCAATATAATCTACTTTTACTTTATCAGAAAAACGATTATTAATATTGCCATTTGTTTTAGCATCTAATCCAGTGATTGTAAATTGAATGTCTTGAGACATTTCTGGAAGGGTTAATGTGATACTGCTTTCTCCGATTCCATTATGGCTTAAGATTTCATCAGAAAAGGAAGTAAAGTAAATACTACAATCATTTTCGCAGAAATCTGGTGTACCATCATTGTCGCTATCCAAAGTATCATCGCCACCAGGGCATATATCAAGAGCATCGCAGACGCCATCGTTGTCCATGTCAGCTATCGTCCCCGCACAATTACAATTCGCATCGTACACATCGTCGGTGGTGCAAACGTTTGCATCATCACAAGGTGTACCTGGCAAGATGCTGCAATCATCACAGAAATCCGGAATACTATCATTGTCAGCATCCATAGTATCGTCACCGCCTGGACAAATGTCAAGAGCATCGCAGACGCCATCGTTGTCGGTATCAGCTA
>CAKZUK010000034.1 GCA_937921775.1 uncultured Saprospiraceae bacterium | reverse complement strand
TTGGAGCTAAACGATTCTGGGCGTTTTAAAATTACAAAGGACAGTACTGATCTCGGTAAGTTCAAAGTACCCGGCTTGAGAAACGTAGCCCTCACCGCTCCTTACATGCACAATGGACAATTCAAAACGCTAGAAGAAGTGATAGAGTATTACGATGATCCTTACAAAGTGGTTGCCAATCCAATCAATATGGATACACTGATGCTAGAGCCATTGCAATTGTCATCTGTTGAAAAACAAGACCTAGTTAATTTTTTGCATGCCCTCACCGACACTAATTTTCCAGTTGTTGAAACAAGTAATTAGGGGTTGTTTCTATTAACTAGATTGATCGAAATTTAAGTCTATTAGAGAATGTAGCTGCTATTAACGAGCGCTATTGTTCATTATGTTAGTGCTTCCTTTACCTAATACAACAATACACTTCCCGTATTTATTTAGTTTTGTTACGTCAATTTCAATTCCAAGTCCATCACCCACCAATTGTGGAGCAATTCCTTCTCTGCCAAAGGTAATAGATTCAACACTTAGATCACCTTTCATGAAAAATTGAGCAAAAGAACCTTCTAAGTGAACTAGTTCATGAGACTGTGCAAACAAACGGCCAGCGGCACTAAGAATGGCAGATTCACCGACACCACATCCCATCTGACAAGCGATACCTTTTGATTTAGCATACTTGTAAAGTTGAGAAGTTTGGAGCATACCACCGGATTTAGATACCTTTAAATTGAACATCAGTTTATCAGGAGAGATTCTTCCGGCATAAGTAGCGGCTTGGCCTAAGGAGTAAACGGATTCGTCAAGAAGAATGGGAACGCCAATATTTTTACTGAGTTCACCTAACTTAGAAGTGTGGGTTTCCAAAAGTGGTTCTTCAACGCAACTGATATTAAATTTTTCAAGAAACTTAATCTTTTTAATTGCTTCATGTAATTTCCATGCTCTGTTTGCATCAACTCGAATATCTACTTGGTCACCAAGTGTTTCACGAATATATGAAATCCTTTCTGCGTCTTTTTTGTGCCCCATTTTTACTTTTATATCAGGGCATTTCATGGAACGAATAAGATCTAGATTTCTTTCGAGGATCTCATCTTTCCAAAATGGAATGATAGCTGTGTATGGGGGAGGTGCAGTTATTTCCTTACTTAAAAAATGATCGATAGAGCAAGACTTATACTGTCCGAGTAGATCCAATAATGCAATTTCCAAAGCAGCTACTAAGGCAGGAATCTGATGTATTTCATAAAGAATCATACACCAGTTTTCAATGTCTTTAAGGTTGTTGATTTCCTTGACGGGGTTTATTTGATAAGCATTTGTAAAAATGCCTATGTTCTCGTGAATTGAATCACCATTGACATAGCATCGAAGAGTGCCTTCACCATAGCCGATCTTGCCGTCTTCAGTGTGGACAGATAATACAATCGACTCGGATTGTTTATTCCTGTTGTGGTTGTAATTGATTGGAATGATAAACGGGATCTGAACCGCGTATAGCTTGATTTGAGAAATTTTCATTTGAGGTTTCGATTTTTTACAAAAGCATTTTAAAGACTTTTGTTTTTCATTTGGTATACAAAGTTAATAAAATTTGAGGTATATATTTATTATGTAATAATGCAGCCTTAATATTTATTTTTTTCTAAAAAGGGGGATTTGAATCTGAGTTTAATAATTAAATCATAAACACTTGGTAGCCAACGTTTTGTGGGTTGAGTTTGATTTGAAAAATGGTTTTTGTTTTATCATGCTTCTTGTATATGAAAAATAAATGTTTAAACATTTTGATGGAAGCCTTGTTCTAATTTTTGATTCTCAATCGGTTGTTTCTTCGACTCTTATATCAAGTTTCAACCTTCTTAGCTCCTATATCACAAATAATATTGCTCTTCTTCAGAGAGGCAACCAGATAAGTAGTTTATGCATATGTATTTGAATACATCTGTAATTGATCTGTTGACTAACTATTTCTAAACTTTAAAAGCTAAAAGAATGAATCTAAAATCTTACTTCGCACTTCTATTCCTAGTTCCTTTTTTTAATAATGTATTTGCTCAAGCAGAAAAAATTTATGGTCTAAATTTTTCAGCAAACGAACTTAAATTAACGAGTATGGACATCAATACTGGTGAGGTAGAAATACTTTCCAGTGAAGTACTCAGCCCTGATATTTTTGCTCAAGGTGTTTCTGACTTTGATCCTATTGAGAAAAGATATTTTTATGTTCGTGGTGGTAATTCTAATAACACAGAACTCTTTACGGTGGATGCCTTGACTGGGGAAACCATTAGCAGCCCAACATTATCTCAACCTGGTACTGGAAACACCGTTAGCCCCATTACAAATATAGCATACAACTGGCTAGATGATGAATTGTATGGTGTCAATCACCAATATAATGGTAATAATACAGAGTTACGTCTTTCAAAAGTAAACACAGAAACTGGAGAAGTAACCATTATTGCAAACAATCCCTCCAGCACCACGCCTTTCTTAATTGGTAATTCTGACATCGATCCCGTTAATAGAAAATATTATTACGCAACTACAGATAAAATCTATACCGTAGATCTAGATAGTGGACTAACTGTTGATAATCCCAATATTCAATACCCAATGAGTGGTAATCAATTTACGGCTAACTTGACTTACGATTGGCAAAATGATTTGTTGTACTGCCTACATTTTTTATCCGTACCTAATCCCGATCCATTTTCTGATTCATTAACTTCAGAACTGCGACTCTCTACCATCGATCCGATCTCTGGTTCTATGACTTTGATTTCTCAAGAGATCACCAGTAATGATGGTTTCTCTATGGGAGACTGTGATATTGATCCAACAGGTAATCGATACTTTTATGTTCGTCAAAATGAATTATACATCGTCAGTTTATTTGACGGAACAGTTATCGCTCAGATTCCTGTTGAAAACCAAAATAACGCGGTTGTACCAATGATCAACATGTCTTACGATGATCTCAGTTCAATACCTTCTGGTCCCATTCCAATGGACATGGGCGAGTCAATTTTACTCTCACCGAATGAAACCATTAATGTGAGTGCTTGGGTAGGTGACGAGGCCATCTATGAATGGCAAGATGGTAACACTGATCATAACAGAACCATCAGCGAAGCTGGCGTGTATACCGTTACTATCAATAAGGATGCTTTTGCTATAGAAGGAACTTTAGAGGTAAACGCGACTCTGTCAACTGAGGACGATTTAAAACTAAATGTCGACTTCGTAGTTGCACCAAATCCAGCATCTGAAAATATTTTGTACACCATTGAATCAGAAAAACCTTTGACTGGACAGGTGTTACTGCTAGATGCCTTTGGTCGTGTTTTGCAAACCAATAATACCCTTGAAAATACTGGGAGCTTTTCTGTAAAAGAAATGCCTTCCGGGACTTACTCTTTACAGTATCGTGAAGGTGATAAACTGGTGAGCCGAAATGTATTGGTTGTGAATTAGGCTTTCAATGAAAATTAATATGAAAAGTAAAATGAAAATAGTTGCATGCTTTTGTGATTTCCAAAACGCATTGACTTGATTATAATGATGTGATCATTTGAGAATCAAGGGCATTGTTCATTTTCATTTTACTTTCCATATTGAAGTTGTTTCTAACGAATTAAAGTTACATCTCCATGCATCTCTTCAAGTTCACAGTTCGTATCAAACCGAATCCTGTAAATATAAACATCCGATGCAGCTGGAGCGCCATTTTGTGTTCCATCCCAAGGAGCTAGCTCATCGTAAACCAGTTGTCCCCAGCGATTGAAAATCTGGAATTCAACCACATTCGCAAAGCCCTCGCAGACGATGCTAAAATTGTCATTTATTCCATCCGCATCGGGTGTAAAGGCATTGGGTATTTCGCAAATACCACATACAGGACAAGCTCTCGGCCCAAGGCTAAACGCTGCACTACATTCAGGGTCCGCAACATCACTTAAGGTGAAATTATAGACGGTAGTTGTGTCACCTACGAAGGGACCTAGTTCAATGGGAAGATCACTATAGTCAAAGGTTCCAATCGAATTTCCATCTTGATCGAAGACCATGAAGCTATTGCTACCATTGGTAACAGTCACATCAAGACTTGCTGTAAATGTACCATCAGCTTGACATTCGCCTTCAGTTACTATAACCGCGTCGATACTGCAATCACAATCAAAACTTAGGTCAACAGTAAAGACATCACAGGTCACCGATGTGGTTTGAATGATATCAATACTTACGGTACCTGAATCACCAGGCATAATATCAGGAATGAGACCATCTATGGCCAAATATTGTTCACAGTCCGGATCAATGATGACGTCAATAAAGCAATCTTCCTGAACCAATGTTACAAACGAACTGATGTCATCGGTCACTGCGGTTACAATTAAAGTATCTGTTAATGTTAGAGGGAAGTCTTGACAAACAACGCTTACGATATAAGCATATTCGCCAGGAGCACATTCCATATGATTGATGGCAACATCAGTTGGATTCACTGGATTACCATTTATATCTGTCCATGAAATATCAACACCCGAACTACCTCCATTGACTTGAACTTCCAAGTCAAACAAATCGCCACTACATAGTAAAAGCGGTTCGGTTATTATTTCATCTGGGCAACAAGAAGCGTCGCAAGGACAATCATATTCTAAGCTTAGGTCGATGACGTCACAGGTAATCACAGATGTTTGAACCACCTGCAAGTTGACTGTTCCTGATTCTCCCGGATTTATATCTGGGATGGTACCAATTATTTGTAAATGATCAGCACAGTCGGGATCAATAAGTACGTCAATCTCACAGGGATCTTCGATGATGGTAATGAATGGACTGATGTCATCTGTAATGACGGTAATGACGACGGAATCCATTAGAATAACGGAAGGGTCATCTTCACAAATCGCACTTACGTAATAGGTGAATTCACCCGGAGCACATTCATTGTGATCAATGGTATTGTCTACTGGATTTACGATAGTACCATTGGCATCTGTCCAGATAATTTCAGAATTGGATATTCCACCAGTCACATTGACCAGTAGGTCAAAAGGATCACCGCTACAAAGGGTAAGCGGGAAGGTTTGTGTATTGCTTGGACAGCAAGAGGCATCACAAGGGCAATCGTAGTCAAGGCAAATCTCTAAAGTGTCGCATGAGATAGCTGTAGTTTGCACAATAGAAACACAAACGGTCCCTGAATCTCCCAGCTCAATATCAGGGAAGGTGCCAATGATCTCAAGATAATCAACACAGTCTGGATCAATAATTACATCTACCTCACAAGCTTCTTCAATGATTGTTATAAAAGGACTGATGTCGTCAGTAACAACTGTAATATCAACGGTATCCATTAAAATTACTGAATTATCGTCTTCGCATATTGCTGTAAGGAAGAAGGTATAATCTCCTGGAGCACAAGCAGTATGCGTTATGCTGTAATCATTTGGATTAATAAGATTGCCATCTTGATCTTCCCAAGTGACTATCATATTGGATATGCCATTTACCAAAACGAAATCAAGATCAAAGGTATCATTACTGCAGACGGTCAATGGTGTGGCTATAACCGCTTCTGGGCAACAAGAGGCATCACAGGGGCAATCATAATCTAGGCAAATTTCTAAAGTGTCGCAAACAATAGGAGAGGTCTGAACCACATTGATACAAACGGTTCCTGAATCTCCAGGATTGATAATTGGAATAGTATCTACCAAAGTCAGATAATCCAAGCACAATGGATCTATGGTAACATCTACTGAGCAGTCATCAGCGGAAGAACTCACAAAGGGACTAATGTCATTTGTCACAGCAGTAATGATGACGGTGTCTGTGAAAATTTGTGTGCTGTCTTCAAGACAAATTGCAGTTACATAAAAAGGATAAGTTCCAGGTGCACAAGCACTGTGATCAATGACCACGCTGTCTGGGTTAATTTCATTACCTAGAGAATCTGTCCAGCTAGCATCTGTATCTGCATTCCCATCAATAAGGGTGTAAGAGAGGTTAAAGGTATCGCCAGAACAAACATACATGTCGAGTCCTTCAATATCAGTCGGACAGGTAACGGTACAAGCGCATTCTTTGAAAACATGAACATCTCCGCCAATTCCTTTTACATCATTTGGAGGGCCATAAGAAATAACTGCAGAGGGAGAAGCTGGGTTTCCGCCGGGAGCTCCATATACTCCTTCTTCTTGCGAACAAATTCCATGCGGGCCATTTTCCGAAAGCATATCCGCAGATGAAAGTACGAACTGATCTAGTCCACCCGCAAGTGGTGTATAAGCTGAAACACCACCATATGAATTTACGTCAGAAATGAAACCATTTGAAATATAGATAATGGTTTGTAAATTAAATACATTACTGCCATCGGGCTCTAAAAGTAATGACCTTCCCCCATGATTATATGAGGTATGAATACTTTCATTACAACCCACTCGATTACCGACTAAAAGTTTGCCTGAAGGAGTAAATTCTAAATCAGAAATAAAAGACATTCCAAAGAAAAAACCTCCATCTGGAGCAAAATCAAAATGTTCAAATTCCGAGTCTACATAGTTATCCCAAGTAGCTCCTAGGGGTAAGCTCGTGTTGTCAATGACTCCAGGGAAAGAACCATCGGCTTGCAGATCAATAGAGTAGAGCTTTGGATTTTCATTGTTATTGCCAATGGTACCAAAAAACAATTTAGTATCATCATTAGAAACATCTATTCCATAAGGCATATCGTTAAATGCTGGAATTCCAGCAGCTCCGTTATCGTAAGTTAGTGGATCATAAGAATCGAGAATAGTGCCGGTGGCATCTAAACGATAAATTCTCCCATCCTCAAAGTTGGTAACATAAAAAGTGTTGGTTGCAAAACTAAAAACGATGTTACCTAAGCCAGGTCCGGTTGTTCTGGAAACAGAAGAACCTCCTTCACAAGGAATATTCGTAAAAGAGAAAGATTGTTGAGGTAAAACCGAAAAAACAGATGCCTGCCCTGTTATGGCATCCATCACATAAATGGTTCCTGCTGCTTCTATGTCATCTGCTCCTCCTCCTATTTCACCGTAGCGAATGACACCGTTTGAACCAAAGTAGGCAGAAGAATATTGCGAAGAAGCTGTGGTGTAGGCGTAGCCACAATTGTCCATTGTTATTCCAAAAACGTTTCCAATAGAATCGATCCGCCAGCTAGGGTGGTGGTACATATCTACCAGTCCGGTTACATCAATTCGACCTGCACCGGGTAGGGCGCCTGTGAGATCGGCCATTCCGAATGTGTAGTTTCCAGATGCAGGGTTTTGTTGTAGTACGCCACAAGTCATTGCTACGATTCCGTCGGTGACAATACTCTCACAGTCAGCGTTGGCTTGCCATGGGAGATCGGCGGGTTGGGCATAAATGTTTGTGATGGAGAAGATGTAGAACATAGCTACAACAAGAAGAAGATAAACCTTCTTGTGGAAGAGTAAAGTTAAGTTTCCCATTTTTTTCGTTTTAGTTTGTTAAGTTGTTGTCAAGCAAAATTGAATATTGAAAATCTCAATAATTGATTACAAGTAATCGGTCATACAGTGTTGTTGGCACTGATTGACTATTATTGGAGATACCTGTAGTTGACTAACCTCATAAGGCTTTATAGACCACTAGTCTTAAAAGTAGTAATCATTAATAAAATTAATAGTAAAACAGATATGTTTTTGTGCTATAAATTTTACAAAATAGTAAAATGTCAAAACATTTAATGGTTATTAAGAGTATTGATCAAATAAAAGAAAAGTCATTTGAGCTTATGGAGGCTTAGGCGTGTTCGTGTTTTGGGCTAGTCACTGCGTTTTTTGACTTTTATTAATCAGAGATAAGTTCTTGATTATCAATGCAGATATTGCTTTTAAGTGTATTCATTCGGTGCTTTGAGTATTTAAGGTGATAAGGTTTGAAGAATACGAAATAGGAGGAAGAACTAGAGGGAAGAAGAAAAGGAAGGGATGGGGGATTGTCTATTCTTCAAATCTTTTTTCAAAGCTTCAAATCTTCTTAGTGGTACTGACCAAAGAATCTCGCTTAGCTTCTAATAATTTTAAATAACTTCTGTATTCATTTTCAAACTTTCTACTAGATCCTTTGTTATATTTATGAACTGAATTTGAATGGAAATCATATATATTCTTCATCAAAATTATTAATTATGAATATCTTAGCGCCGTTATCTACCATCATGACTAGTGAGCTAATCACTGTTGTTTCTTCAGATAAGCTGGAAAAAGTCAAAGTTATTTTTGATACGAATAAAATACATCACCTTCCGGTGGTATCTGGAAAAGAAATTGTTGGAATCATCTCAAAATTAGATATGCTATATTTCCTCAAAGGAATGGCAAATAAGGAAGAAGAAGACTTGCTAAATGAAGCTCGTTTACAGCATTATAAAGCGGAAGATATCATGACTACTGGTATTGCTAAGTTGGAATCAACAGATCGAATTGCGGTGGCATTAGAAGTTTTCAAAGAGAATTTATTTCATGCGATTCCTATTGTTGATAATAATGAGTTACAAGGAATTGTGACTACCTACGATATCATTAAAGCTGTGGCTGACCAAAATACTCTAGTTTAGTTGGGTCTTATTAGTAAGTTTAATTAGAGTGCTTAACTCCAACTTATTCTCTCTTATCGGAATTTGAGAAATGACAAGGAGCTTAGTAAAAGAAGATCAGGGGAACTCCTTGATCTTTTTTTATTTGCTTTCTACCAATGCAAGTAAATCGTCCATTTTCAACATAGCAGCTTCATAGCCATATTGATGCATTTTTTTATAAGCTCCGAAATTGAAAATACTGAAATCTTTTACTTCAGTTGGTTCAATCACAACATCACATAGTGGAAAATTCATTTGCGAATTATGAGCAACATGCATGTCAAAAGATCGCATCCCAATCGAGTAAAGACTTTTGAGATTTTTTTTCTTTAAAGGCGTAATTGGAATCAAGTTGACACCAATAATTATATCACAATTTGGCTTCAAACAATTGACAGGCATATTATCAAAAATACCTCCATCTACATAAATTTGCTGATCAATTTCGACTGGTTTGAAAATTAGGGGAATAGCACAGGATGCCATGATTACTTCAAATAATTTTCCAGAATTAAAGGTTTCAGGGTGACCGGACATTAAGTTGGATGCTACGACATGTAGGGGAAGTTTTAGTCCTTCAAAACTATTCTCATCAATATACTTATCCATCAACTTGCCAAGGTAATCCAAACTGATTAATCCTTTGGTTGGTAGCTTTGCTTGAAAGAGTTTAAAAAGTTTGCCTTCTCCTGCAAAGTCCATCATTCTTTCTACCGACAAACCTGCAGCATATAAGGCACCCACTATTGCTCCAGCACTTGTGCCAGCCACAAAATCTGCCTGAATCCCATGCTCATTTAGTGCTTGAATGACACCGATGTGAGCAGCTCCTCTTGTGCCTCCTCCTGAAAATGAAATCCCTATTTTGGCTTGTTTTGTCATGTTTTGAATACAATTTCTTTGTGATCTTAAGTATTAATACACTATAAGCTAATTTTCTTTATGTTTTGAAAGTAGAATTTTTGTTCAAATCGAGGCGTGCACGGAACCTGGTAGCCTTAGCTATCAAGGTGAGTACAGAACGAAGAGTTGGATAAAAAGATCTTTTTCAAAATGTAATTAATTTTATGTTACAGTGTATTTAGGGGCAATAGCTCCTTAATTTCTTTACAAGATAAGTTTTATGCTTTTTTGTATCAAGCTTTTAAAGCTATGATTATTGGA
>CAKZUK010000033.1 GCA_937921775.1 uncultured Saprospiraceae bacterium | reverse complement strand
GATTTCCGTTTACGCGCTTGTTCACCTGCTATCAATGTTGGCGATAACAATTCGACGAATACTTCACTTATTCCGTTTGATTACCAAGGGCAGTTGCGGATATTGGAAGACATAGTCGACATTGGTGCTTTCGAACAATATAGCACACCTATTATTGAACCTATTATTGAAAGTATTTCCAGTACTGGTGCTACAGATGGGAGTATTACGATTGATAGCGTTTATGGTGGCACTCCGCCTTATAGTTATCTTTGGGATACTGGAGATACCGGTAATACATTAGTCAATTTATCAGCAGGGGTATATATTGTCACTATCACAGATGCCATTGGTTGTGAGTTGGTAGATTCCATTACCGTCGGCTTGTTTACGGGATTGGATGAACTGGAAGAGCAACAGTCTTCAATAAGTATTTTTCCAAATCCATCTAGTGGACAGATCATTATTCAGGTAACTGAAAAGCAACAAGGATTGATAAAAATAGAATTGATTGATCTTTGGGGACGGACTTTATTACAACAAGAAGGAGAGGAAATGCAAGAGATAAAGTTGAATCAATTCGCAGATGGTGTGTATTTTGTAAAGGCAGTTTTTGCTGATGGCGGAATGGCGACTGAGCGGGTTTTCTTACAGCGGGATTAAGACTTACCCTTTCTTAACTCATTATTCGTAATTTGTTGAATGGTTTTAGAAGATACAGGGGCACCTTTCACTTTCTTGATACGAGACAATAGTAGCTCCTCAAGCTCACCCATAGCCGTTTGTTCATCTTTTTAGTGATTGGTAATGGGGTTGTAGGTAATCGGCGACCGCGAGACCGCGACCACCGATTACCTATCTACCCACAACCTACTTCAAAAGAATCCGTGTAAATCCGTTAGATCCGTGTCCCATCACATCATTTAAATATCAAACTTCACCAACTTAGAAAACTCCTTCACACGTTTATTAATCTCGCTCTTCTTCAAAGTTTTCAAACGAGCGATACTAAATTCTTCTACACAGAAAGAAGCCATTACTGATCCGTAGATCACCGCACGCTTCATGTTCTCGAAGTTGATCTTTCCAGTTTGAGCAATGTAGCCAATGAAGCCACCTGCAAATGTATCACCAGCACCCGTCGGGTCAAACACTTTAGCCAATGGCATAGCTGGAGCGTAGAACATTTTTTCGCCTTCAAAAAGTAAAGCACCGTGCTCACCTTTTTTGATGATTAAGAAACGTGGTCCCATTTTTTGGATGACCTTCGCTGCTGTTACCAATGAGTACTCACCGGATAGCTGGCGTGCTTCTTCATCGTTGATGGTTAGAACATCTACTTTCTTGATCACCTTTTTAAGCTCTGGCATCGCGATGTCCATCCAAAAGTTCATGGTATCCATAACAATCAGTTTTGGACGTTTCTTCATCTGCTTGATCACTTTCATCTGAATAGCAGGGGTTAGGTTACCCAACATCAGATATTTAGCGTCTCTGTAGCTAGCAGGCAATTTTGGATTGAAATCGGCCAATACGTTAAGTTCAGTGGATATCGTATCACGCTGATTCATATTATCATGGTAGCGACCAGCCCAGAAGAAAGACTTTTCGCCTGCTTTAATATCAAGACCTTCGAGGTTGATACCACGTTTCTTCATATATTTCAGTTCTGCGTCTGGAAAATCATCTCCAACTACAGAAACCAGATTGATGTCTTTGGTAAAGTAAGAAGCAGCAAGACTAATATAGGTAGCAGCACCTCCAATACAACGTTCTGCTTTGCCATATGGCGTCTCAATAGTGTCAAAGGCAACAGTGCCCACAGTAACTAAACTCATTTTATTTAATGTTTTGTGTGAAAAAGAAATCTATACTCCGTTTTAATTGAATTCGTTTCTTAGCTTTTTCAAATCTTACATTTCGTAGCCTTTTGTCAATGATAAAATGAAATAAAGGCTTCCTTTTGAGGCTTTTACTTTCATTTTAACGCTAAGCATGAAATTTATTCAAGATCAAATTTCAAATAAAGCCCTAAAATCAAGGATTTCTACGCCTTATTTGAAATAATGAAAAAAACTTCGAAAAAAAAGTCCACAAAGATTGCACTTTTTTTTCGAATAATATATCTTTGCAACCGCCTTTGAAAGATAAGGCATTTATCAGCTTCTTTAGCTCAGCTGGTTAGAGCATCTGACTGTTAATCAGAGGGTCCAAGGTTCGAGTCCTTGAAGAAGCGCAAAATAAAGGATTCCATGTAAATGGGATCCTTTTTTGTTTTTAGGAACTAAGGTAAATTCTTTGCTTCTGAAACGACCAAGAGGCTTCCTGATTCGATCAGGGAGCCTCTTGGTTATAATATAAAAACCAGCGATTGTCTACAAATCGTGGTATTGAAGTAAAAGAATGAAAACCAAAAATCCTCTAATCGTAAATTCCATAGATTGCTCACAATCTATCTAGCGATAGTGGGAAAATTTTAATCTAAATTCTAACTGAAGGTCACTCCACCACCCAAGTAGAAGTCCCCTGCAATAAATCATCCAAGCCATTCATCTTGCTTTTAGTTTTAGCTTCAGCTACCTGCGCGTGCAACTGATCTTCATAGCAAGGTCGATCCACCTGATAGATCACACCAAAGGGGCGAGGAAAATACGTTCCTTCATCATTGGATGGATCATCGAAAAATCGCGTTAGCATTTGAGCTTTGAAAATATCGGACTCATCGTGTATCCAAAGATCATCTTTTGAGAAACCATCTTTTTCCAAATCGACGACTTGTGGTTTGTAACCATCGAGTCGAATACCTTTAGTGTTATCAATTCCGAAAATCAATGGTTGATCTTGCTCAAGAAAAATAGCGGTCTCCGGCTTAGAAGCTTTTTCCGTAAAGGAAAAGAAAGCACCATCATTAAAGATGTTGCAGTTTTGATAAATCTCGAGCATAGAAGTTCCTCTGTGTGCTTCGCTACGGTGTAGCATCGCCTTCAAATGCTTGACATCACGATCCATCGAACGAGCAATAAAGGTTGCACTCGCTCCCATCGCAAAGGCTAATGGATTCAATGGATAATCCAATGAACCAAAGGGTGTAGACTTTGTCTTTTTGTTTTGCTCCGAGGTTGGAGAATATTGACCTTTGGTTAGACCGTAAATTTCGTTGTTGAACAAAAGTACATTTACATCAACATTACGACGTAAAATATGTAGCAAGTGATTTCCACCAATAGATAGTCCGTCACCGTCACCCGTCACCATCCAAACATGTAAATCTGGATTCGCGATTTTCAAACCGGTCACTACTGCTGGAGCACGTCCGTGAATGGAATGCATTCCATAAGTATTCATGTAATATGGAAAACGAGAAGAACAACCGATCCCTGAAACAACGACTACCTCATCGCGATTCAAGTCTAGCTCCGCCATAACAGATTGTACCTGCTTAAGGATAGAGTAGTCTCCACAACCTGGGCACCATCTGACGTCTTGATCAGTTGCGAAATCCTTGGCTTTTAATTTTTGCTCTGTTGTCATTGTTAAAAAATTTATTCTAAACTTTGAGTCGGAAGACCGAAGTTTTCCTTCTTTCGTGTTCAACTATCTTGGACTTATATTTTATGTCTCAGCTCAGCAATCACTGACTGTTCCGGCGAGGTGTACGTCTCTTCAAGTCGCACAGGCTAAGCGATCTTTAGGTACTTGGGATTTCCATTACTTGGCTTACGAAATCTTTTAGCTCACCATGCGTAATCGGGACTCCTTGAATTTTATTATAAGGAATCGCTTCGATTAAATATTTTTCTCGAATCAACTTGACAAGCTGTCCGTTATTGATTTCTGGTATTACAATTCGTTTGAAACCTTTTACGATTTTATCTAGGTTCTTAGGAAAAGGATGAATATATCGAATATGCGCGTGTGCAACTGAAGCACCTTCACCTAACATTTCAGAAACAACGGACTGGATAACTCCATAAGTTGAGCCCCAGCCGAGGATCAGTAAATCACCGCCTTCTTCTCCCATTTCTATTTTCTGTGCTGGAATGGATTCTGCAATTTTATCTACTTTAGCCGCACGAATTTTTATCATGTATTCGTGGTTCGCTGGATCGTAAGAGACATCACCTGTATTCGCTTCTTTTTCTAAGCCTCCGATTCTGTGTGCCAATCCTTTCGTTCCTGGCAAAGCCCATTGACGTACCAGTTTTTCATTTCTTTTATATGGTAAAAATGCTGGATCATCTTCTTCGCGTGGTTCCGCAAACTTCACTTCGATTGCTTCGATGTCATCTGCTTTTGGAATTAACCAAGGTGCAGCACCGTTTGCGATATAACCATCACTCAGCAACAAAACTGGAGTCATATGCTCCATTGCAATTCGACAAGCTTCGAAGGCTACATCGAAGGCATCCGTTGGTGTGCTTGCGGAAATGATGGGCATAGGACATTCTCCATTTCTCCCATACATCGCCATTAGTAAATCAGCTTGTTCTGTTTTAGTTGGCAAACCAGTAGATGGGCCACCTCGTTGAATATTGAGAATCACCATTGGGATTTCCAACATCATTGCCAAACCGATTGCTTCCCCTTTTAATGCAAGTCCAGGTCCTGAGGTACCAGTAATCGCAAGGTCACCACCGTAAGCGGCACCAATAGCAGAAGTAGCTGCAGCGATCTCATCTTCCGCTTGAAATGTTTTTACATTGAAATCTTTGTGGCGAGACAGGTGGTGTAAAATATCTGAGGCTGGTGTAATCGGATAAGAACCATAAAACAATGGTCTACCTGATTTTTGACTAGCCGTGATCAATCCGAGTGCTAATGCATGGTTACCCATGATGTTCCGATACCTTCCTGGAGGAAGCGTTGCTTTTTTTATTTCGTAGGTAGTGGTGAAGGTTTCTGTTGTTTCACCATAATGATAGCCCGCTTTTAGCGTCGCAATATTTGCAGCTAATACTTCTGGTTTTTGTGCAAACTTATTTTTTAAAAAAGTAAGGATGGATTCCAAGTTTCGGGTATAACGCCAGAGTAGGAATCCGAGTACAAACATATTTTTGCAACGGTCCTTTTCTTTCATGGAAAGCGAACTTTCCTTGAGACATTCGCGCGTTAGTTTTGTCAGTTGGATTTTGAAAACTTCGTAGCCTTCGAGGGTGTCGTCTTCAATTGGGTTACTGCCTTTTTCGTATTTCGCCAGACGGAGGTTTTTACTATCGAAGCCATCTTGATTTACGATCACGGTGCCAGCGTTTCTCAAGCTATTTAGATTCGCTTTTAGAGCTGCCGCATTCATAGCTACCAAAACATCTACCTGATCACCAGGTGTAAAGATTTGCTTGCTCCCAAAATGCAATTGAAAACCGGAAACTCCAGCCATAGTACCAATAGGCGCTCGGATCTCCGCCGGATAATCGGGGAAGGTCGCTAGGTCATTTCCTTTCAGTGCTGTGTTTTCAGTAAATAGGTTACCCATAAACTGCATTCCGTCTCCCGAATCACCAGCAAACTTTATCGTTACTTCTTCTTTTATTTGAATTGAATCACTCATTAATTGTGCTTCTTTGTTATTTGCTCTTTCAACAGCTTAGTTGAAGGCTTTGTTCTTTAGAACAGCCGAACTTTTTAATAAAAGCACAAAGGTAGGGGTTTTCTAAACATCAGATTGTGAGGAGCTAGAAAAGTTTAGTGATTTCCTGAGTCTCAATAGGAAGGAAAAGGCTGTTTTTAGTGTTTTTGTCGGGAGAATGAACTTTTATAGCAGTCTAGAAACAAAAGAGAGGTCATTTCACAGGTATTTAGAAATTTTTGGGCAGCTATAAGTTTTGCTAATTTTCCTCAAAATCAACTTTAAACTCTTGCTAAATTTCAAAATAACTACGAAATAACCTCTTCAAAACGCTATTTAATACATTTACTCACTATTTATCGCTGTATCAAAGCGACACTAATAAGGTGTAGGCTTGTGGATAAAGGTTGCCTGAGCTTGGAGAAAGTTTGAAATTGTTTGTTCAAAGAGGCGGAAGTTCGAAGACTGAAGAGTCTCATCTAAGGTAAAATACGGTAGAGGGAAACTTCGGTCTTCGAAGTTCCGGTTCCCTATAAATTATTTTATCTCATCCAAAATCAAGGCCTTTTTGCGGGAATTTAGGTAGATGATACTTTTATTGGCTCGCTTTTCTTCTACTTGTAGCGACTGCATGGTTCTCACCAAACGATCTTGTAATAATTTGACATTGGTCAAGGCATTCTGAATATGTCTATGAACGATCCAATCACTGATGAGGTTATCATAATACATGTTGGCCATCTCTTCCATTTTATCTACACCATCATGCAGGCGAATTTTTCGATGCTTGTAGATATCTTCTAGCTCAGTTCTAAAATCAAAAAGCAATGGTTTTAATTTAAAAAAAACGATCTGTGCTTTTTGGACAAGAGCCTTACCTCCTTTTCGTATAAAAATACCGGAATGCCAATCGTCAATATCAGAAGCGTTCTCTAGTAGAACAACCATCTTTTCAAGTTTCTTTTTTATCTTAACTCCAACAATCTTCGCTTCATGAATTTCACGTTTCAATTCGATGGCTCCATCTATCTGCTTATTGTAGCTTCTCATCAGTGTTTTATTTTTACCTGACTGAGTTACGATTTCCTGCTCCCTCAATTCCAATAAATAATTATATTCCTGTTCAACTTCTGGCAAGGCTTTTACTTGATCAGTCAACAACTTTTTTTCGTATTGCATTAGTTTCAATTCCTTCAACCATTCTTTGTGGACAAGAACTGCTTGCAAATATTCCTGTCGTTCTATTTCCATTTGCTCTTCCTTGTCCCCCAAAATACGTTGGAACAATTGGCCAATACTTAATCGCTCCAGTTTCAATACATCCTCGTATTCTTTTTCCAAAACCTTTTCCAGCCTTTGCTTTTCTTTATAACCTTCGACGAGACGTTTTTGTAAATGTACGAGATGTAATTTTGCTAAATGAAGGGAGGTTCGTTTGTTGATTATAGATTTTATTTTTTTGTCTAATTGCATAGAGGGGAAGGAGTTAGGAGTGGTAAGTTGGAAGTGGAAGTTTTACTCGATCGCGAGTTAGCTTAGCGGAAAATTTTCCACTTCCAAGTCACCATTTTATTATTAAACATCAAAAGTAAGCTCCACGTCATCTGTCGTTGGATGTGCCTGACAAGCTAGCACGAAACCCTCCTCAATCTCATCGTCATCTAAGGCAAAGCAAGCATCCATTGTAACTTTACCTTTAGTGACTTTAGCCATACAAGTTGAACAAGAACCAGCGCGACAAGAATATGGCGGTTCGTATTTTATTTCAATTAATGCTTCTAATATTGTTTTGTCGGAAGGTACTTCTAAATCAATTCGTTCTCCGTCTAGATGAACAATGACACGACGAGCCGCATTCGGGTCTGAAGAAGCAGTAGCGCTTGTACTTGATGAAGCGGTAGTGAAGTGTTCAGTGTTTATAAACTCCTTCGGAACACCATTTCCTAACAATGCTTCTTCAACCGAATCAATCATGTTACCTGGTCCGCAAATAAAGTATTCCGCCTTTTCGTATCGCTTAGGGTTTGTTTCCAAAAAATTACGAATCGTTTTTTTATTGATCCTTCCAGTTTGCCCTTCCCAGTTAATTTTTCCTTTTGAGAAAAACCCTCCCAAACCGCCTTTTTTCTCTTTGACAGGTTGGCTTAAAACGTGCTCAACAATCAGTTGACCTTCATATTTCTGTAGCAATGACTCCAGTTCTGTTTTGAAAATAATACTATTCTCATTTCGATTCCCGTAGAGTAGGAAAACTGTACTTTGAGGTTCTTCTTCAAGAATCGTTTTCAGGATAGACATCAGTGGCGTGATACCACTTCCTGCACCAAAAAGGTAATAGCTTTTTCGACTTTCGAAAGCTGTTTTTACAAAAAACCTTCCTTGAGGTGGCATAACATCAACAGTGTCGCCAACTTTCAAATTACTAGCTACGTGATTTGATACCAAACCGTTTTGTACGCGCTTTATGGTTACTTTTAAGTCGCCCTCAAAGCTTGCGCTTGACATGGAGTAAGCTCGGCGAACATCTTCCCCTTTCAAGTCAAATCGGAGCGTTAAATACTGGCCCGGCTTATAGCGATAGCTATCCTTCAGTGTGTCAGGCACTTCAAACACCAAGGATACTGCCTCATCCGTTTCTGTTACAATTTTCTTAACACTCAGTTTATTAAATTCAGTACTCATTTATTATTGTTTTTATCCTCTTTCTTTGAAGTTGTCATAAAATAGAGTTATAATTTTTAAGCTCCATTTTTAATCCACTTCCTTGTTAATAAGCGAACATAATCATTTTTTTATAATTGACCTTGAGTTTAAAGGCTTAAAGTCTAAGGAGATGGCGTACTTTTTGTATCTCAAAAGTGTTAGGTAATTGTTTCTAATGATTATTTACCTACTAATAATGTACAAAACTAGTACATTGTTCACACCCTCCCCTATAGAATAACACTTGTCGTCACCAAATAAACTGATTTATTATGGATATCATTGCAATGTTAGTCACGACTTTGGGAATGCTTTTTACGGTTTTCAGCATTATTAAAATTACGCTGGATTACCGGATGAAAAAACATCTGATCAAAACAGGCCTGGTTGGTTATGAACATATTCATAAGCTCATAGCTAAGAACGTTCAAGCAGAACGGATTTCAATTATAAAATATATTATTGTTTTTGTCATGCTAGGTTCGGGGCTAACTGTTGCTTCCTTTGTAGAGCAGCAAAACGCTATACTCTCTCTTGGGTTTATTTTGATTTGGATTGCGATCGGTTTAACTGCTTTTCTTTATTTCATTAGAGAACAACAATACTCCAAACACAAAACACTTCTGCAACAAAGAGAAGAGCAGAACAGAGCATAGAAATGGTAATTTTAGTGGAAATGGCAGTTCTCAATGACTTGGTTCTCTCCAAATTCAAAATCAGGTTTCTACTATAAGTTGTACAAGCCCCATTCATCTAAGTTATTTTTTTGCAAACTTTAATTGCGTGTAGTGGCTAGGTTATATTTTTGTATATTGCTAATAAAACACATCAATATTTCAAAATAGAATATCACCTCTCAATACAACAATTCTGATGTACTTCAAAGATCTTAAATATCTCGTTGCTTATCTAGCTCCTATTGCTGCTTTCTTAGGGATTCATTGGGGAGGCTGGTGCTCACTCGGAGCCGTTTATGTTGGCTTTGTTATAATTCCAGTCCTAGAGTTTTTCTTACCGCAATCACTAAGTAATTTTCCTAAAGAAGAAGAAACCGATCGAAAAGAGATCGCATATTTTGACTTTCTTCTTTATCTTCATATTCCAATAACATTCAGTTTACTTTGGTTCTTTTTCAGTCGACTCGAAACAGGTGGACTAGCAACTTACGAGCTCGTTTGTATGACTTTAAACGTCGGTATGATCCTAGGTTCATTTGGAATTAATGTTGCACACGAGTTAGGGCATAGATCAAAAAAACATGAGCAAGCTTTTGCAAAATTACTTTTAACTCCAGCCCTTTATACTCATTTCAATATTGAACACAATCGCGGTCATCACAAACACATTGCAACGCCGGAAGATCCATCGTCGGCCCGTAAGGGAGAATCTATATATGCCTTCTGGCTGCGATCAGTTTTCAACACTTACATCAATGCCTGGAAGCTAGAAGCAGGTCGTTTAAAAAAAATAAACAAGCCCGTATTGAGTATTGAAAATGAAATGATTTGGTTCCAAATTTATCATATCGTTTATCTTTCTACTGTCGGATTACTTTTCAGTTGGTCAATGATACCCTACGCCATTGCTGCAGCTATTTTTGGGTTCTTACTTTTGGAGACGGTCAATTATATTGAGCATTATGGTTTGTCCCGAAAAAAATTGGACTCAGGTCGTTATGAGCGCGTATCCTCCAAACATTCCTGGAACTCAAATCATGAAATGGGACGTATCTACCTTTACGAACTTACCCGACATGCGGACCATCATTTCAAGGCAGACCGACAATATCAGATACTTCGTCATATGGATGAAAGTCCGCAATTGCCTTATGGCTATCCAACGTCTATGCTTATATCATTGATCCCACCTCTATGGTTTAAGTTGATGAACAAGCGGGTCACGGCACATCTTAGCTAGCTAATCACCGATTACTAATCAGGCATACTGCCCATCTAATCTCTATATTTTCACATGGATTTTCATGATGGCTCCTCTGAAAAGCCTATATTTGCCCATTCTAAATGAGCCAATGAATATGAATCAAAAACTTTCCATAATTATTCCTGCCTACAATGAGGAAAAAACCATTCATCTGATTCTTGATCGGGTAAAGGCGGTAAAGCTTATCAATGACATTCAAAAAGAAATCATTATAACGAACGACTGCTCTAGCGATGACACAGAAGGAGCCATTCAACGTTACATGGCAACTAACCCTAAGTTGAACATTCGCTATCTGGCGCATGAAGTCAATAAAGGTAAAGGAGCTGCCTTGCACACAGGCATCCAACATGCTACTGGTGACCTTTTAGTCATTCAGGATGCTGACTTAGAATACGACCCTGAGGAGTATAATATTTTACTAAAGCCAGTAATTGATGGTTTTGCCGATGTTGTTTATGGTTCCAGGTTTTTAGGAGGCAAGCCTCATCGCATATTATTTTACTGGCATTCTCGTGGCAATCAGTGGTTGACGGGGCTTTCCAATATGTTTACCAATCTGAATTTAACAGATATGGAAACCTGCTATAAATTGTTCAAAACCGAACTTATTCAGGGTTTGTCGCTGCGTGAAAATCGCTTTGGTTTTGAGCCTGAAGTGACTGCCAAGATCTCCCGTATCCCCAAGGTGCGCATATATGAAGTAGGAATTTCCTACTATGGTCGGACCTATGAAGAAGGTAAAAAAATTGGATGGAAGGATGGCTTTCGAGCTATTTACTGTATTTTAAAATATAATATTTTTAGCAAAAAATAGCTAATTCTCAAGCTGTACTCATCAAGTACACCATTTTCAAACCTCACCATCCCTGTAGCCTTAGTCCCCGATTAATTGCTGCATATCACCTAAACGACGTAGTAAGCACTAAAGTTTAAGCTCTAAAATTTGTTGTCTTAACAAAAAAACACACCTTAGACAGCATCGTAACATCAATGTTATCTAAGAAAAAGGCTATACGTTAAAAAACGCACGATCTTTGTTTTTAAGTTGATTTAATAATACTTTTGAGAAAGCAAACAGAAATACTATTGTATCTTTGTCTGTAATTAAAAAATACTTCAAACCTATTTTTTAGTTCTTTTTCTATAAAGTCGAGAGTCATCAAATATTTTTTTTTAAAACATTGATAACTTTTACTCGATTTTATTTTTTTACCTTTATAAACCAAAAAACATGAACAACACGTCCTTTCACTTTAGTTGGCGTCTATAACTAAAGTTCCGTCTTAAACAGACAATCAAAAATTTCCAATTTTCCTAAAGAATGTAAGAATCATTGACACTCAATTTTAGTGTTAACTAATTTTACACATTTTTGGTACAGTAAATTTTTCAGAACGAACAAGTGCTACTTAGTCATAACACTATGTTTTCGAACACAACCAATCTGTACGATTACTAATAGACTATTGTTTAAAATGACAATTTAGTTCTTAGCATATGTATATCTATGTCTAAAAACTTATGGGCTTAGGCAATTCTATCAATCATTTTTTCAAGCTATTACGTTTACAATCATAACATTTTTAAAACAAGAAAAAGTAAAGTACTTTCCATCACTTCTTTGTCAGTGAGTGAAGTCAGATGGGAAATATTTATACAAAAAAATCACTTTTTTTATTTTTTATTTCATTCAACCAAATCAAAAATCATGAAACCACTCTACTCCCAATTGGATAGATCTACCAATTATTCTAGAACATTTTCATTCCAACACCTTTTTACCTTCTTATTGATAATGGGCTTTAGTCTTTTTACTTTTCAATCAACTTTATTTGCTCAAGCCCCTTGCTCCGGAGAAATCTACACCAATAATATCGGACTTGGCAACCCAGTTATTCTCGACCCAAATCAAGATGGCCGTATTACCGCAGGGACAGGTCAAGACTTTCCTGATGGGACTACTGAAGTAATCGACTTTGAAAGCCTATTGACAAATGCTACTGGCAGCTGTGATTGCGAAGTTGGATGGACCAAATTTGCAGGGCTTATCAGTGAACCAGATAGTGACACTCAAACATCTGGTACTTGCGGAAACACAGATATTGTTTCTGATGACGACGGAGGTCAAGATCATGCGTACTATACCGTCATAGATGCCGATCTTGATAATGATCAAGATTGTTCTACTAATCCTGAAAACTTAATGATTGTTTTTAGAATTAGAGTGGCAGATAAATCTAGCGGTGCTTTTTCTTTTGAAGTGCTTTCCAATAATGATGGAAAATTTGTTGGAGATCCAGGAGAAGTTGTGGCCTGTTGTAATAGCGCTACCAACCCTGGGTTTGAAACAGAAATTCAACTTGCAACAGGAGGAGGAAGTGCCGGAGTTAATGTTTATGACATTGACAATTCTATTGGAAATGACGATGGTCCAATAAGTTCATATGACTTAGCTACTAATACTCAGGTTGCCGTAGCTTGCGGTACAGATGCTAATTGTCCTGCTGGAGCAGACCCTGTTTTTTATACCTTCATGCTTCCTCTAAGCGAACTAGGTTTTTCGGATTGCCAATCAGCTTTAAGCAACCTAAGTATAATTGCTGTTTCTTCTCCATCTACTAACCCAGTAATTGATAAATGCTCTAGTGTTTCTGACGTAGGAGGAGTTGACGATGGAGACACTGACAACGTGGCTTGTGGCGCATTTCCTTGCCCTGAAGGTGACTGCGGAACTTCTAATTGTCAACAAGGAGCTACTATGCTTTGCGCAGCAGGTAGCTTCAACCCACCACTTCCAGTAGAATGGGTAAGCTTTACTGCTAAAACTCAAAGAGATGAAGTAGAACTAATGTGGCAAACCGCTTCAGAAGAGAACAATGCAGGTTTTGAAATACAACGAACTAGTGATGCTCGAAACTGGGAAACGATTGGTTCAGTAGAAGGACGTGGTACTACCAGTGAACTTCAAACGTATTACTTTACTGACGCTCGTCCTTTATCAGGCTATAATTACTATCGCCTCAAGCAAACTGATTACGACGGGAAGTTTGACTTCTCAGAGATTCAGACTGTTTTAATGGACAATCAGAATAAGAAGATGCTCGAAATTTTTCCAAATCCTAACAATGGAACATTCAAGCTAAGCCTTCACAATCCGGATGCAAAAAAAGCGCGTATCAAATTGTTTGATAGCACTGGAAATTTAATCTGGGAACACAACTTCAAAAATAGTAACGAATCCCTACACTGGGAGAAGGAATTTAATTTACCTCAACGAGAAATTTACTTTGTTGTAACTCAGATAGGTGATCAGATTGATAGTCAAAAGATAACTGTAATTGATCAAAAATAATCTAACAAGTTAATTTAAACATTAATAACCATCCGTCATTTCAATATTAAAAGTGAAGTCTGACGGATGGTTTTTTATTTTCTCAAAATAGAACTCTTATAAAAAGAGCGATTCCAAAAAGAATCAAAGCCCCTCCAGATATTCTCCTCGCCCAAATCAGATGTACAGGCTTTAGCCACTTACGAATAAACTTTGCTGAAACTATCTTTAAACTATCTGTCACCATAATAGTTCCTATAATTCCTCCAAAGAAAAGGAGCAAAGAGCTGGTTTCCATATCTTCCTTTATAACAACAGAACTCATCACACTCACCCAAAAGAAAAAGGTAAACGGATTAATGGTATTAATTAAAAAACCTTTCCCAAACAAAGTCAGGTAGGACGCCGTTGATGTCTTAATATTTTTTGGAGCCTCCATATCCGGAGGCGAACTAAACAATGTGAGTATTCCAATACATGTCAGAAGAACGCCACCTGCCATCCCCATATATAGTTTAAAGTTTCCGGTTTCCGCAGCAGCTATAAAATAAGCAACACTCTGATATACAAGTGCAATGATCAATACATCGCTCAACCAAATGCCTAAGCCCATGACGAAGCCTGCACGAAATCCGCGTTCGATTCCTGCCTGCACCAATGCAAAGAAAATTGGCCCTGCAAGAATGGTCAGGAAAAGCCCCCATAATATGCCGTTAAATAAAGGATACAATGTTTCTGTTTTTATTGACTTGGTTTAATAGTTTAGTCATCCTGCAAATTAAACTATTTTTCCTATTCTCCATAAATGGTAGCCACCAACTTCCGACTTCCACCATGATTCCGAAATTCACAAAGATAAATTCCTTGCCAAGTTCCCAAGTTTAGCTGCCCATTTGTAATAGGAATTGTCACAGAGTTCCCAACCAAAGCTGATTTAATGTGTGCCGGCATATCATCTGAGCCCTCCATAGTATGCGTTAGATAAGGTTCATTTTCTGGCATCAATCGATTAAATACCTCCTCAAAATCAACACGTACTGAAGGATCCGCATTTTCATTGATGGTAATACCTGCAGAAGTGTGTTTGATAAACAAATTAAAAATCCCTGTTTCGGGTAAATCCGAAAAGTCTTGCAATACCTCTCTTGTGATTAAATGAAAGCCTCGAGGGTAAGGATTAAGTTTTATTTCTTTTTGAAAAATCATCCTCAAAAATACAATAGCATAGCTTTATCTCATAGTAAAGAGAGGAGCTAGATAATAAAAAGTCGTCGACTCGATAGTTTCTTCTTGATCCATAAGTTGCTTTGACCATATTCCAGAATTTGTATTAGAAATGAGATAGCTGTCTTATATTCTCATAGTACCTTGTTCAATCTATACTTTGGCAAGTAAACTTGGTCGAATTTCTTTTCCTATAACATCATTTTTTCGTAATTTAAATTATGTAAAGAGTAGCGCACACCATTTCGATAAGGATGTGCATCTAAAGAATATTGAAGCATCAATAGTTCGTTCCTCCAATTTTAAAAAACTAAAATTTAGAACAATGAAAACTCGTTCATTATTTACAATCCTAGGCTTGATTGGTTTATTCCTATTTGCCTGCACACCTGCCAACCGAAGTGATCAGTCGCAATACCAAGTTAAATCAAAAAAGAATGTTCGGATAGAACCGCCTCGCACAGCTGAGTCACCGCCACCACCACCACCGCCGCCAGTAATAGAAGAGTTAACTGAAGAATTTGAAATTGAAAGATTTGAAGACGAGCTTGTAATGAATACGGAGGAATACAATCTCATCAAAGAAAACAGTTTCAAAAGCGTACTCAGAACACCTTTATCTACCTTATCAATTGACGTAGATAATGCTTCTTACAGCAATGTACGTCGTCATTTGATGCAAGGTCATTTACCTCCGGTTGATGCTATCCGTATCGAAGAAATGATTAACTACTTTACTTATGACTATGACACGGCTGCTGGTGATCATCCTTTTTCCGTGACAACGGAAGTCGCTACCTGTCCATGGAATCCAAAAAATAGGTTAGTCCATATTGGACTAAAAGGTTCAGACATTCCTACAGATAAAATGCCTCCTAGTAATCTGGTTTTCTTACTCGATGTTTCTGGATCAATGAATCAAGCTAATAAATTGCCTTTGTTAAAAAATGCGTTTAAAGTGTTGATCAAACAACTCAAACATGAAGATCGAGTAGCTATTGTAGTTTATGCTGGTGCCTCTGGTGTTGTACTGCCTTCAACTCCGGGTAGTGAAAAACGTCAAATGCGCCTAGCCATCGATGAGTTATCTGCTGGTGGTAGCACTGCTGGCGCTGAAGGCATCCAACTCGCTTATAAAATTGCTAAAAAGAACTTTATTAAAGACGGCAACAACCGTGTGATTTTGGCAACGGACGGTGACTTCAATGTCGGAGTAAGTAGTCAGTCCGAATTGGTAAAACTTATTGAGAAAAAACGAGAAGAAGGTGTCTTCCTTTCTGTTCTAGGTTTTGGAACAGGTAATTATAAGGACAGTAGAATGGAACAAATTGCCGACAACGGAAATGGCAATTATGCTTATATCGACAATCTCAATGAAGCACGCAAGGTGCTCGTTACCGAAATGAAAAGTAATATTTACACCATTGCCAAAGATGTAAAATTGCAAATTGAATTTAATCCGGCACAGGTCAAAGAATACCGTTTGATTGGATATGAGAATCGTTTACTCAACGATGAAGATTTCAATGATGACAAAAAAGATGCTGGTGACATGGGCCCTGGCCATACGGTTACAGCGCTATACGAAGTAGTTCCTGCAAATACAGAAGGTGAAACTACAGCGAGCATTGACAAATTAAAATATCAAGAACAGCAGATAAAGGCTTCCGCCAAAAGTGATCCTGATTTGATGACTATCAAACTGCGTTATAAAAAACCTGATGAGGATCAGAGTAGCTTGTTTCAACTCGCTACGCGTGATAGTGATAAGTCTTTGCACAATGCTTCTGAGAATTTCCGTTTTGCTTCAGCAGTAGCCTCTTTTGGAATGGTATTGAGAAACTCTGTTCACAAAGGTGCTAGTAACTATGACAATGTAGAGGAACTCGCGCGTGGCGCGATGGGAGATGACAAGGAAGGTTATAGAAAGGAGTTCTTGACTTTGATTGAGTTGAGTCGCTCTATGGATGAGCGGAAGAGTGGTGGACTTAGTGCGGAAAACTAATAGTAGGATGAGACCTGTCTTTGCCGGTAGATACGGATTTGATGGACAAGGACGGGTTTCCTATAATCGTAAAAGAAACGCTTAGCTTCAACTACGCTCAAACTGTTTACTTCAATTAATTATATTTGAAAGATGTAATGGAGTGCTGCCGTAAATAAAAAAAATCGTTAGCACAATATTTTCAAACCCGTTCGTCGAAAACTAAAAATCCCGAATCTGCAAGACTGCAGATTCGGGATTTTTTATGCTTATTTTTTTTCTTTATCGTCTTTTTCTACTTCCGTAAGTAGGGCAACGAAGGTCTCCAAAGTAATAAACTAGGCCAACCCCAAGATAAACGATGGAATCATTATTATTGCTACTTCCTCGCTGACGCCCTGTTTGTCCGATCTGGCCACCAACCTCATCAGTAATCAAAGATCGATCTGACAAAGCTACAGCTACTGGACCTCTCAATGATTCTAGATCATCCTTATCTGGATAAACCGTACTCACATCATCGAGGTAATCTGTAAATAAACGTCGGGCACTTAGTTCTACATTGATACTCCATTCGTAACTCAAATCAATTTTCAAACCTGCTCCATAAGCAATGGCTCCCTGAACAGTAAAATATTCTTCACCGAGAAACTGTCCCTCTGTTCCCAGATCACGCAGCTCTACCATCTCGCCTTCATATTCAGCCAATGGGTTGAAATAGAAAACAGAAAGTCCAACAAAAAGATAAGGTGTGAAAAACTCATCACTACTACCATGGGTATATGGCAAGAAGTTAAATTCAAATTGGCCAGTTCCATCAAAAAGAACAGACTCAAAACTTAGGTTTCTAGCTCGTTCGTATGAATTTTTGGAATCAGCATCATCTGCACTGACATTGCCATAATTGGCTCCAAATTTAAAACAAAGTCTATTATTGAAATTGTACCGAGCTATTAAGCCGGCAGCTATACCAGGAGATTTGACATTGATCGATGAATTGATATCTCCATAATAATGAGAAGTACCAATCCAGCCTCCAGCTTCCCATCCTCGCTGAGCGAAAAGAGTCATCGCAAAGCTGCATATCAAAAATGTGTAGAGTAATTTTTTCACTGATCCAGTTTTTTTTAAGTTGTCTATAATTACCATTAGGTAATGGGGAAGAACAACTCGTTAATGTTCATGAGCATGCAAAGTTAAATATATCTTCGACAAAAATTATTCTTAAAATCAATTTCCCACAGCTTAAACGCTAGGAAATAATCATTTTAACATTAATCTTGATTTGGTACTTTAAATAGATGCTTGACATAAAACGCTAAAATTTCAACTTTGTTATTCACATTTCAAAGCTAAAATTCTATCGCTCTAATTAAAGACAAGAAACAAGCCATATTATTTCTATATACGTGGTTCAAAAATCTAACACGCATAGATAAGCCCCTGATCTACAATATAAAAAGGAGAAAACAAAGTTTCAGATTTCGAAAAGCCCAAACCATATTACACATTGCAACTGTCAGTTACGACTATGGCCTATTACGATTCTAATAAAAATACCGTGGGTCGCTTATGCAAATCAGGTAATCCTCCCGACTTCCATGCCTTTACCCGTTTAGTTTTGATTAACTCTGTCTCTAGTGTAAGGTCAGTTGCCACACAAACCTTAGTAGAAGGAGCCAATACGTTGAGCATTTCTTCCAGCATACCATTGCTGCGATAGGGGGTTTCTATGAAAATTTGCGTTTGACGCAAACGCCCTGATATTTGTTCTAATTTCTTAAGCTCTTTAGCTAATTCAGGCTTTTTTACTGGTAAATAGCCATGAAAAGTAAAGGATTGACCATTCATTCCAGCTCCCATCAATGCTAACAAAATAGAGGATGGTCCTACCAAAGGTATCACTTCAATACCTTTTCGATGTGCCATCTCTACAATGACAGCCCCAGGATCCGCTACACCTGGACAACCCGCCTCTGAGAGCAAACCGACGTCCTTACCAGCCTCTGCATCTTGCAAAAAAGTAGCGACTTCTGCATCTTCACTCCGTTTATTCAGCTCATAGAAGGTCAGTTCACTAAATGGCTTAGTAGTATGAGTTGTTTTAATGAAAGCCCGAGCCGTTTTTGCTCTTTCAGCTATAAAAACATCCAATTCATGTAGAATCGAGACCACATAAGGAGGAATGGTATGTCCGGCATTTTCGCCAAGTGGACATGGAATCAGGTATAATTTTCCTTTTTTGCTCAAAATTATTGGTTGTGGTGTCGAGTAGCATTAATGAAGATTGCCAGACTTGGCTTAGTGTTTCTCATCCTCATTGATGTCCTCAAATAAATTTCATATCAGACTGCAAAACTACCGGAATCGCTGTAGTTTTCCGTATATTTGAGGTCTGAAATCACAGAAATTTAATGAGCGCAACTTACAATATACAACTTCCTCAATTTAAGGGTCCTTTTGACTTACTCTTGTTCTTTATTGAACGGGACGAGTTGGATATCCATGACATTCCAATCGCTAAGATTACGGAGGACTTTCTCGCTTATATACGTGCGATGGAAGAGTTAAACATTGATTTGGCTAGTGAATTCATATTGGTTGCCGCGACTTTAATGCGCATCAAGGCTAAGTTGTTGATTCCTCGAAAGCCTTTGGATGAAGAAGGAAATGAGATTGATCCGCGTGATGAGCTGGTTCAGCGATTGATGGAATACAAGCGCTACAAGAGTGTACTGGAAGACATGCGAAAGATGGAGGAAGATCGTTCCTTGCGAAATGTACGTGGTAGCAATAAGCGAGAGCTTAAAGAAATTGCGGAAAAAGAACTAGTAGATTTAGAACTAGAATCGCTGACGCTTTTCAAATTATTAAAAGCCTTTCAAGGTGTCGTTACTCGAATTGAGGATAAGAAAGCACAGGCGGTACACAAGGTGTATCGATACAACTATTCGGTGCAAGGGCAGCAAGTTTTTATTCTTTCGAAAGTTCGTTGGGGTGAACGTACGCCCTTTAAAGATATATTTAGTGCTTGTCAGGATCGAGTACATGCCATTATTACTTTTTTGGCTATGCTTGAATTATTGAACTTAGATAAGCTGAGATGCACGCAGGGAATTGGACATAACAATCTTTGGTTAGAAGTACCGGATCCTAATGCTGTTCGTTCTAGTTCGGAAGAGGAGTAGCTAATCAATACATCATGAATCAACGTCAATTCGAACGATGGACACACGTCCGCGAAAAAGGTAAAGATAATTTTGTTTGGATGTCTGGAGTTGCAGGCTGGGGGTTTTGTACAGGACTACTCTATGCAGTGGTGACGCAACTACTTGATCATGCCTGGAATGCAGAAGCTTTGCTTTCTATGAATTTTGTTCGCCATCTCGCTTTTAGCTTGATGTTTTTTGCTTTAGCTGGTTTTGTATTTGGACGAATTGTTTGGACATCAAGTGAAAAAAAATGGATGAAAGCTAAAAAGGATGGCATGAAAATCTAAATCAAATAGTTCGCAATACTTCCCCTGCTCGAGCCAATAAATCCTCCGTTTTGGCAAAACAAAAACGAACCACTTTCTCATCTCGGCCATTCGAATAAAAAACAGAGACAGGAATAGAAGCCACACCAAATTCACTGGTCATTCGCTTTGCAAAATCTGTATCCTTCTCTTCACTAATTTCAGAATAATCAAACAATTGGAAGTAAGTTCCTTTGCAAGGAATAGGCCGGAAGCGAGATCCATTCATTGTTTCTAAAAAGAAATCTCTTTTCCGTTGAAAGAAATTATTGAGCGAAAGATATTCATTTGGATTACTCATAAAATCAGCAATAGCGTATTGCATTGGTGTATTGACACTAAATACATTGAACTGATGTACCTTTCGGAATTCCTTCATCAAATACTTTGGAGCTACGCAGTAACCAATCTTCCACCCCGTACTATGAAAGGTTTTCCCAAAAGAATAGGTAATCAAAGTTCGTTGAAATAATTCCGGAAAACGAAGTACTGATTGATGTTCCTCCCCGTCATAAATCAAATGCTCATACACCTCATCACTCAGTACTAAAATATTGGTATCTCTAGTCAAATCTTGCAAAGCCTCCATGTCCTCTGCCGTCAATATAGTTCCTGTTGGATTATGTGGTGTGTTCACAATAATCATTCGGGTTCGATCCGAACAAAGCGATTTCATTTTATCCCAATCTACTTTATAATCTGGTGCTGTGAGTTCGTAAATTACGGGGACCGCTCCCATCAATTCAATAGATGGCTTGTAAGAATCGTAGGCTGGCTCTAACAATATAACTTCATCTCCTGTTTTCACAAAAGCAGAAATAATGGTAAAGATTGCTTGCGTTGCACCAGCAGTAATCGTTATTTCCGAATTTGCATCAACCTGTGTACCATATAGATTTTTTATTTTCCCAGCAAGGGCCTCTCTCAAAGCAGGAACACCAGCCATAGGCGCATATTGATTATGACCTTTAGTCATATACTCCTGAACAAGACTGTGTAACTTCGGCGAACAATCAAAATTGGGAAAACCTTGAGACAGATTAATCGCATCATGCTCCCGCGCTAGAGCAGACATGACTGTAAAAATGGTAGTTCCTACCCTGGGAAGCTTGGATTCGAATTCCATAAAGAGATCATTTTAAGCGGTGTATTTGGCATAAATCAAATCGATTGCCTCCGCTAATTTATGATCTTTTTCGGTAACGGTGTTAGCTGCATCATGTGTATTTAATTCGAAACTGACGGTATTGTAAATGTTTGACCAGTTGGGATGATGATTTTGCTTCTCTGATTGGAAGGCCACTTCGGTCATAAAGGCAAATGCTTCGGTGAAGTTTTCGAATTGGAAAGTTGCTTTTAGTTTATTGCCTTTTTCTGTCCACATGGTATGCTGTAGTTTTGGTTCTAATTGTCTAACTGGCGACGCTGAGTCGATAGAGCGCTCAGTATGACAAAAAGAGGTTTACTTCTGACGTAATCTTTAAATACTAAGGGCACTGAGTTCACTAAGACTCGACTGATTAGCTATCGAATTTTAAAAATTGGTAAGTGATGAAAAATTGGAAGTTGGAAGTTGGAAGTTCACTCGAGACTCCGCGATCGAGTGAACTTCCAACTTATCTATTTAAACGACCAATCATACTTATCTAAACCTTTCAATGCTTCACGCAAAAGGTCGATAGTACTTCTGATATCGTTTTTGTGAACTAGTTCGATTGTTTGATGCATGTTACGTAGTGGAATAGAGATCGCACCAGTAATAGCACCTGACTTGCCGTAACGTTGGATGCCAGCAGTATCCGTTCCTCCACGAGGAAGAATTTCTGGTTGCCAAGCTATTTTCTTTTTCGTTCCAATTTCTTTTAGGTATTTAACCATTCGATAATCACAGATTGACATACCATCCATCAACTTGATAGCGGTACCTTTATTCAGTCGGGTAATCATTTCATGCGACTGCGCACCAGGTACATCGAAGGCAATGGTTACATCCAAACCAAATCCAAAATCAGGATTGATCAAGTGTGCTGCAGCAATAGCTCCTCGCAAGCCAACCTCTTCCTGAACAGTAAATACGGCATAAATATCATAAGGAACCTTTTTGCCTTTGAGCTCACGCAATACTTCTAATAATATAAAAACGGAAACACGATTATCTAATGATTTTGAGTTGACACAATCTCCCATCTCGATGAGTTCACGTTCTCGTGTGATTGAATCACCTACGTTGATTAATTTCTTTACCTCTTTTACTGGCAAGCCCGTATCTATAAAATATTCTTCTATCGGCATTGGCTTTCCTCTTTCCTCTGTTTTCATTAGGTGAATTGGTTTACATCCCATGATGCCAATCACATCTTTTTTACCGTGTACGATGACACGTTGTGAAGTCAGTGTTTTTGGGTCAAAACCTCCAAGAGTATGAAATCGGATAAATCCTTCATCATCGATATGCGTCACGATGAAACCGATTTCATCCATATGCGCAGCAACCATTACTTTTTTATCCGTCTTTCCTTTTTTCACCGCGATGATACTTCCCATTGGATCGACACTAACTTCATCAGCCAGCCCTTTCAGCTCTTTTAGAATGAGTGTACGGATGCGTTGTTCAAAGCCCGGAGCCCCCGGTGTTTCACAAATCTTTTTGAGTAATTCTAAATTTTTCATAAATAAGACAACTTGGTTTTTGCTCTAGGCAGTCATTGCCTGAACAGATATTTGTACGAATTGGGCGGGTATTTGTTCTTTTTAGTGTGTGAATACAGTTTATGGTGGCGCAAAAATACTATTAATCTTACAGCAATAAGGAATTTTTGATTTTTTTTCGAGTATAAGGTTGCTTACATTTGAGCCCTCAATAAATGATTTCGTTTAGAAATTATTTTAAAATAAAACGCGTTTGAAATCATCGGTATTAAAAAAGTTAGCAGGCGAAACAGCTATTTATGGTGTTAGTAGCATTTTGAGTCGACTACTTAACTATGTAATTTTGACACCCTATCTTAGTCGTGCCTTTCTGACAGGCCAGTACGGAGTAGTTACAGATATGTATACTTACGCTGGCTTGCTAATGGTTTTTTTTACTTATCGAATGGAAACCACTTTCTTCCGCTTCGGGAGTGGGAGTAAGGAGCAGATGGATAAGACCTTTTCGACCGCCTCCTGGTCTTTGTTAGTTACAACAAGTGTATTTGTAAGCATACTACTTTTGTTCTCCCAATTCCTTGCAGAGCTTCTTAAGTATCCAGATCATGCTGATTATGTAATTTGGTTTACGTTCATCATAGCTTTTGATGCTTTGTCGGCTATCCCGTTTGCGCGATTACGTCTTGAAAATCGGCCAATACGTTTCGCCTTTTTAAAAACACTTAACATTATCGTTAACCTTGTGTTCATCTTCTTCTTTTTGGAAGCTTGTCCCTGGTTGATCGAAAAAGGTGTTTCTTGGGCGAGTGCTATTTATGATTCAGAAAATAGGATTTCATTTGTTTTCATTTCAAACTTATTGGCCAGTGGGCTCGTGTTTGTTCTTTTACTTCCGATGTTTAGGAAAATCAAATTTGAGTTTGATGCTGTCTTGTGGAAAAAAATGTTGTGGTATGCGATGCCGCTTGTCATAGTTGGCCTGGCAGGTGTTATTAACCAATTAATTAGTATGCCTTTGATGAAATATTTATTGCCCGGTGATTTTGACTCAAGGCTTAGTCAAATCGGCATATACGGTGGTTGTTACAAAATAGCCATACTGATGAGTTTATTTACGCAAGCATTCAATTATGCAGCAGAGCCTTTCTTTTTCAGAAATGCAAAAAAGGATAATGCTAAAAAAACTTATGAGCAAGTAGGGCAAGCTTTTGCGCTAGTTGGAAGTTTCGCCTTCTTAGGAATCATGTTGTATCTGGATGTGATCCAATATTTTCTAGACGAGGCTTATCGTGTAGGCTTAGAAGTTGTCCCTCTTTTGTTATTGGCTTTTTTCTTTTTAGGCATGTACTACAACTTTTCGATTTGGTTTAAGTTGACAGACCGAACGAAATATGGCGCTTATATTTCATTGGGTGGAGTAGTCGTTACGCTGTCGCTAAATTTTTTATTGATCCCAAAGATTGGCTACATGGGTGCCGCTTGGGCAGCGCTAGCTTGCTATGCTTTTATGGCAACGGTTAGTTATTTGATTGGACAAAAATATTATCCGATTGCTTATCCTGTTGGAAAAATATTGGGCTACATCGGATCTGCGATATTGGTTTATTATCTGAGTCAATTGATCGATTTGAGTGATAGCCATTTGGCTATACGTTTGTTCATGAGTACTGTTTTTTTGTTGTTCTGGGCTGGGGGAATCTATTTGGTAGAAGGCAAGAACTTGAAAAATTAAAGTGGCTGTGACCGTTTCAATTTTCCTTATTGACAGACGAGACGCGTTCTTCAATTCACAAGTCTATCTCTTCAAATGACAATAATGGAAAGATGGATCAAAATGGATTTCTTTCCTTTAATGCCCTCTAATTCATATGTCATTAAAACAAAGTCAATTGAAGTAGGCCGACTTAACGTAATCGAAGTTATGCTTCCATTTACGCAACTTCAATGTAAGAAGGCAATTGAAAAATAAAAGTAGTCCCTTCGTTTAGTTTACTCTGCACTCTGATCGTAGCATTATGCAATTCTAATATCTTCTTAGCAATGGTTAGACCAAGTCCTGCTCCCTTTAACTTATTCTCTTCTTTACCCACTTGTCCGTAGCGGTCAAAAATAGCGGCTTGCTCTTGTCGAGAAATACCTGGACCGGTATCCTCGATACGCACTTCAACGCTTTTATCTTTTTCAGCTAATTCTATAGTCACTTCCCCCCCACTAGGCGTAAATTTAAGTGCATTGTCCATTAGGTTTTGGATCACACGTTCTACCAATCCAATATCAGCAAAAACCATTGGAAGATTATTGTTGGCATTTAAATTCATCTTAATTCCTTTTTCGTTAGCAAGAAGTTGGTATTTTTGAAAAATGTCCTGTGCTAATTCAGCGATAAAGAAAGGTTCTTTCTTAGCTTGAATTTGCTTGGCTTCCAGTTTGGAATATTCAAATAGCTGAGCGATTAAGCGTGACAGTTTTCCCCCGCTATCATGTACGGTTTGCAGATATTGTTTACGCTGATTCGAATCAATTTCATCTTCTTTCAGCATCAGCGTTTCAACGTAGCCTTGCATAATTGCTAGTGGTGTACGCAGATCGTGTGAGACATTTGCGATGAGCTCTCGACGAAGATTTTCTACTGATTTTAACTCATCGATATTCCCCACAATAGTGTCTGCCATTTCATTAAAATTATTAGCCAAACCAGCTAAATCACTATCATCTGCGTGTACAACTCTTGCTTGATAATCTCCTTCTTTAAACCGGCGAACCGTATCAATCAAGGTCCTCAGATTTTTGGTCAACAACCAAAAGGCCAACAGGCCAATCATCAATGCTCCAATTAGTGTAATGAAAAAGAGGCTCGCCCCTAGTCTCAAAAAATAACTCCCTGAAAGTGGAGACGTGACCGCAGCCTGCTCCTCACTTGCTAGAATAATGTAAAGATATCCGGTGACCTTTCCGTCCTCTTTTATAGCTGCAGCGGAAAACACTTTCTTTTCACCAGGATACCTGGGATCATCCCCTTCCATGTATGGTTTTTCTTTTGCCGACACAAATTCTTTTATCGGACGGAGATCCACTTTTTTGAGCTTGACTCTTTTATATGGTGCTACATAAGTAATGATTTCTCCTTCAGGTGTCAATAAATAAACCTCCACATTTGGATTGATGACCATCATAGAAGACATCAATTTTTGAACGGCAACTGTATCGATTTCTCCTTCTTCCCAAATATGGTTCATCATGACAGTACTATCCGCAATGGTTCCGTACAACTTTTGGTTTACCTCTTTTAAGTATTGTTTACCGATATATCCCGTAATCATCATATAGCCAAATCCCACAACAGCCATCAGCATCAAAAGCGTCAAGGAAATTTTCCAATAGAGTTTAAATCTTTTCATAATTCTTCATTAAATCTGTAACCCACACCCCAGGTAGTGAGGATGTAAGTTGGATCTTGAATATTGGGTTCTATTTTAGTACGCAATCGGTTGATATGCGAATTAACGGTGTGTTCATAACCATCAAAGTCGTAACCCCATACAAGGTTTAAAATCTTTGATCGATCATAACTTTTCCCTGGGTTGGAGGCAAGTAAACTAAGTAATTCAAACTCCTTGGGAGAGAGCTCAATTCTTTTATCGTTAACGGTAACTTTTCGCTTATCAAGATCTACACCTAAGTCACCAAATTTCAAAAAACTACCGTTGCCTAGGTTCACTGGATTGTTCATGATTTCCATGCGCCGAAAGATTGCTTTGACGCGTGCAATAAATTCACGAATACTGAAGGGTTTAGTCAGGTAATCATCTGCTCCCATTTCTAATCCTAGTACTTTATCTATCTCTTCACTTTTCGCCGTTAGCATTAGGATCGGGGTCTGAGAATTTTGTGCTCTTACATTACGACATATTTCCATTCCGTCTTTTCCTGGCAACATGATGTCAAGTATCATCAGGTCGTAAGGATTACTTAGGGCTTTTTGCAAGCCTTCGTTGCCGTCATAGCAAGCATCTACTTCACACTGCAAATCTTTGAGGTGAATTTTCAACAAGGCTACAATGTCTTTGTCGTCTTCTACGATGAGTACTTTTTTCATAGATTTTAATATTTTTGAAGGGGATCGTGATCTGCGTTTGCTCTAATTGCGCTATGTTACAAAAATACAATCTAAGTATCACAATAGTATCACAGAAGAGTGATCGTTTTGAATGGAAGAAGACAAGGAATAGGCTAGCTGCAAGTGTTAAATCTAGTAGACCTTTCAGATTCAATCGTAGTATTAATACGATTGAATCTGACCTTTTTAAAATACATTCTTTGAATTAATAAAACCAAAGACTAATACGATCGTAAATATATTGTCGGTTGCGATATGCCCAAATTACGGAAGCAATTACCATGAAAATGAAAAACATTTTCAATTTCCGATTGCTACTAATTACCTTTTCTCTTCTACTTTTGTATCTGTGTCTACTGCTATATGCCATATTTCTTTTCTTTCAAAATCCTATTTGGATTGATAAATAATTTATTTTTCTAAGCTTACCTTTCAAATTTAACCTCACCTCCAACCATCGTCATCAATACATCTGTGAATATAATTTCTTCTTCTCTACATTCTAGGAGATCTTTCGACAAAATCACCAAATCGGCCAATTTTCCTTCCTCTAAAGAGCCTTTATCATTTTCTTCAAAAGCGGCAAAGGCATTTCCCAAAGTGTAAGCGTACAGCGCCTCTTGACGCGTCATTGCCTGCTCTGCAAAGAATACCATTTGATTGTCAACACGCTTTCGCGAAACAGAAGCATAATAAGAAGCGATTGGGCTAACGTCCTCTACTGGTGCATCAGTACCATTAGCAATCACAACACCTTCGTCTAACAAGGCGCGCCATGCATATGCACCTGTACGAGCCCGCTCTTCTCCCAATCTATCCACTACGAATGGAGCGTCTGAAGTACAGTGAATACCTTGCATGGATGCAATAACTCCCAGTGTTTTGAATCGAGGAATGTCTTCAAGGTTGAGGTGCTGCGCATGTTCTATTCTCCAACGCAAATCTTTTTTATTAGGATTCTTATTGAAGTTTTTTTCCATGATATCCAAGACTTCTCTATTGGCACGATCACCGATGGCGTGTACGCAGAGTTGCATGTCATTTGCGTAAGCGAGGTCGGCTATATTGGTTACTTCTTCAATAGTAGTTGTGTTCTGACCAAAATGGCCAGGCTTGTCGTGGTAATGGTCTAAGAGCCAAGCGCCACGTGCTCCGAGAGCACCGTCTACTTCCGTTTTGATCGCCTTCATGGTAAAGAAATGATTACCCGCATTGAGGATTGGGAAACCATCAAGATTGTCTTTCATTTCTGCATAGGAATGTCGGAGCATCACCCAAAGTCGTAAATTTAATTCTCCTGTCTCTGCTAGTTCTTTAAACCAGGCAATATCTTCATAGCTTGAGCCTGCATCTTGAAAAGAGGTAATTCCTTTTGATAAGCATTCCTGCTCAGCAAAGCGTACTCCTTTTAACCATTCTACTTTCTGCTCTTCCTTTGATAGTCGATCGTAATAATCTTGGTAAGCTTTCCACAAAAAATCTTCTGCCCGTTCTTCAAAAACGCCAATGGCTTCGTCATTGCTATCTCGGATGATATGCCCTCCACTTGGCTCTGGAGTTTCTTTTGACAAGCCAACCAAGTCCATTGCATTTTTATTTGCGAATGAAGCATGTCCACTTGCGTGGGAAAGCAATACTGGATTGTCAGGTGAGATGGCACTTAGCTCATCGTGAAAAGGATAACCTTCAATCTGACGTTCTAATGATTCATCCCATTTCTCCTGATGCCAGCCTCTACCTATAATCCATTCACCTGGTTTTACATTTTTTACTTTTTCGGCAACTTGCGCAACGATTTCATTCCAGTTCTTGGAGTTCAATAGATTGAGATTAACCAAACTAGAGCCAACGCCAGTAAAGTGTCCATGTCCTTCAATAAAACCGGGCATTACAAAAAGTCCTTTTGCATCAATTACTTTGGTTGATTCTTTTGTCCAAGATTTGAGATCCTCACTTGAACCCACTGCGACTATGCGATCTCCTTTGATGGCAACTGCCTCTGCCCTTGGCTGTTTGGTATCCATTGTGACAATATTGGCATTGGTAATAACAAGGTCTGCAATTTGCTCTTCCTCTTTACAGGACGAGAGCAATATTATACCAAAAACACAAACTAGTAGATACCGGAAATAATTCATATCCTTTTGTTTTGATCAAGAGAGACTCTAAATAATTATTTCGCAAAATTACGAAAAATATGAATGGTATATGCCCCTTAGAATCTGTTAAAAAAAAAGCTGCACACACCATTTCAATCTACTACCACATCTAACAGACAAATACAATTCACAACAGACTGAGTAAAAATCCTACTCGTCTCATTTTTTACAAAAATTTTGAACTATGAAAAAAGTAAAACTTTTCATGGCCTTGGCATTGCTTGCCTTTTTCGGTCTATTCGCCTACACCAACTATGGAAGATATATAGGATGCGCCGAAGGGAAAAATGGCCCAATAGAAATGACAGAAATCAAAATTGAAACAAAGCCTGCCATTAGAATTGGAATGGTACCTCCCGAAGAAGTTATCCCTTCTTTTGTAAAAAAAGTAGTTGCTGAAGAAAAATAATCTCTCTTAGGAGTCTGGGGCTAAGCCCCTTCTCACGTACCCCGTGACCATATGTCTCTGAGACCTAGCCCCGACTTCTAATTACTCAAACAAAACGATACAAATGCGTCAATATATAATTGCACTGACCTTGATCACAACGCTATTGAACACGACTTGTCCGTCACGACCAGACATAGTTCGTCTAGATATTCAATTGCTTAAAAAAGCTTGTCATTATTTATGGAATCAACAATCAGCAGATGGGGGATGGCATAGTAGCACGCATAGTATTTTGAGAGGTGGGGAGTCTTTGACACCCTTTATTCTGCATACACTTTTGCAAGTTCCTTCGGAGACTTATCAAGCTTCTGAATCACAAATAAACCGTGGATTAGATTTCATTCGAACGCATATAAACGAGCAGGGTATCATTGGAAAATCAGACCCCGGCGCTTTGGATTATCCAAACTATTCAACAGCACATGCTCTGATGATTTTGGATCAGATGAATCTGAAAGAGGATACTTTTTTGATTAAAAAAATGGCAAATTATCTAATCGGTCAACAGTTTGTTGAATCACGTGGTTTTCAAAATACAGATGCGCTCTATGGAGGCTGGGGCTTTGGCGAAACACATTTACCGAAAGGTAAATCCGGATATGTAGACCTTTCCCATACTCGGCGGATATTACAAGCTTTAAGCACTCACAATGGTTTCAAAGAAGCGCAAAGAAAGGCGCTTTATTATTTTCGTCTAACACAAAAGCATTCTACTGAAAACCGTTTACATCCAACCAAAGTTGCGCATAAAAAAATCCCCTTCGATGGAGGCTTCTTCGCATCTCCCGTCACGCTTAGCACCAACAAAGGAGGAATTGCAACAGGAGACAGTTTGGAAGCTAACTATTTTCGTTCCTATGCCACAGCCACCTGTGATGGAATACTTGGCCTTCTTGCTGCGGGTCATTCTGTGAATGAAGAATCCGTCCAAATAGCCTTGAAATGGTTGGATAAAAATTCGAGGTGGGATTACCCACAAGGTATTCCTTTGGATGATCCGGATCAGTGGCATGAGGTCCTGTTTTATTATCACCTTTCGGTAAGGTCTCAGGTTTACGATGCCGTTCAACATCCATCCGACTGGCGACAAAAAATTATTGAATTACTAAGTATGAGACAACAGGAAGAAGGCTATTTTTATAACCCGATGGGAGGGCCGAATAAGGAAGATGATCCTTTGCTGGCTACTGCTTTTGCAGTTATTGCATTGGAGTGCGCTGGGGGATAAAAGGTGGAAAGCGGGAGGTTGTAAGTATACTTGATTGCGTTTTTCCGCGGTAGCGGAAAAACGTCCCACCTCCAAGTCAACCTCCCACTTATAGTTAGGCCAATAATTTTTTAACCATCATAGAAATAGACTTGCCATCAGCTTTCCCAGCCAATTGTTTGGAGGCCATTCCCATCACTTTACCCATGTCTTTCATTCCAGACGCTCCAGTGGTATCAATCAGACCTTTGATGATGCCTTCTAGTTCTGCTTCTCCCATTTGAGCAGGTAAATATTTTTCGATAACCGGAATTTCCGCTCTTTCTACAGCCGCTAGATCTTCTCGATTTTGTTTTTCAAATATATCTAAAGAGTCCTTTCGCTGTTTGACTAACTTTTGAAGGATTTTGATTTCTTTTGCTTCAGTCATTTCCTCTCCGGTACCATCTGTTCTAGCTAATTGAAGCGCTGATTTAATAGCACGAATACCACGCAAAGCTGCTTGGTCTTTTGATTTCATTGCTTCTTTTAGATCAGTCATGATCCTTGTTTCTAAACTCATAATTCGAACATTTATTAATTAAAAAATTTCATTTTTTCAGACTATTACGCCGTCAGATCACTTCGCTGAAAGATTGTGGCAGTGCGCGGCCTCCTCTTGATCAATAGCTATGCTGATCTTCTATAAACAAAGCCGAGCAATAATAGTTCCCTTAGTCTTCTTCAGGAAGGTTAGCTTCTATTCTGTTCGTCAATTGTATAAAATCTTCTACGGATAATTCTTCAGGTCGTTTCCTGAAAAATTCTTCTTGCAACATTTCATTTCCTTTTACAAGAGACTTCATCGTATTACGTAGCATTTTACGTCTTTGACTAAAAGCCAGCTTAACAACAGAACGGAATAGCTTATGATCACAACCTAGGTCTTGTGAAGCTTTTCGTTTCAAGCGAATAACAACTGATTGTACTTTTGGTGGTGGGTCAAATTCTGACTTATCTACGTCCATCAAAAAGAAGGCTTCGTAATAAGCCTGAATCAAGACGCTGATCACTCCATAGACTTTACTACCATGGGGTGCTGCAACTCTCATTCCCACTTCTCTTTGGAACATACCTACCAATTCTGGTACAAGTTCCTTGTATTCTAACATCTTAAAAAGAATCTGAGAAGAGATATTGTAAGGGAAGTTGCCTATAATCGCAAAAGGCTCCTCACCTAATACTTTCCGCAAGTCCACTTTTAAAAAATCTTCTCGAATGATTTTGCCTTCCAAGTCTGGGTAATTCTTGTGGAGATAATTAGCCATATCCTGATCCGCTTCTATGGCGAGTAACTTATAATCCTGATTCATCAGGTACTTAGTTAGCATACCTTTACCAGGCCCAACTTCTACTACAGTGTTGCAACCATCTACCATTTCAAGACCCGCTGCAATATCAGCAGCAATCGCCTCATTTATGAGAAAGTGTTGACCATATGACTTTTTAGCTCTCATTCTGTATCTTAGCGGCTACATTTGAGTAGCACTAGGTATAGTGTTCGAAATAACGTTCTTTAACAAACCATTCTGATTACAATTATTCAATCAGATTAGTTTACCAAATGAACCATAAAACAAAAGATGAATACCAAAGTTTCGGTAATAAAATCAATTAAGGGCAAAGATAATCGGATAATTCTCTCTGATAAGGATAATTTAGCTTGGGCGGCGAAATATTTTTCCGCTTCAGAGGTAAAATACCTTAAAAAGGTAGCAAAAGACGACATTCCTTATGCTTTTCTCCCTCAAGCAGACGCTTATACCTTCGTACAGTTCATAAAACCTGCTAAGGTAGCTCACGAAGCTAATGAGGATGCTCGGGTGGCTGGGAATGAAATACTTTCCATTATTTCCCATTATAAAGTGAATAGTATTACGCTTTTAAACCATTCAAAGAAAAATCAAGTACTTGAATATTTAGAGGGTATGCTTTTGGGGAATTATCAATTCCTAAAGTACTTCAATGATAAAAAGGAGAAAACCAATTCACTGAAGTCAATCAAAGTATCGGACAAGAACATTGACCGAAAAGAATTGAATAACCTACTTGCAGTAGTAGAAGCCACCATCACGGCACGAACCCTAGTGAATGAACCACTTTCTTATCTAACGGCTCCAACTCTGAGTAATGAGATAAAGTCATTGGGCAAAAAACATGGTTTTTCTGTAAAGGTTTATGATAAAAAGAAAATTGAAGCATTGAAGATGGGTGGCATCCTATCAGTCAATCTGGGAAGTATAGACCCTCCTCGTTTCAACATTCTGGAGTGGAAACCTAAGAATGCTAAAAACAAGCATCCAATTGTTTTGGTTGGTAAAGGGATTGTTTATGATACAGGAGGTTTGAGTTTGAAACCAACTGCTAATTCAATGGATTTCATGAAATGCGATATGGCTGGAGCCGCGGCAGTAATTGGAGGAATGGTCGCTGTTTCAAAAGCCAAATTACCACTTCATGTTGTTTGTTTAGTCCCTTCAACAGACAACCGCCCTGGGCTTAATGCTTATGTCCCTGGAGATGTGATTACGATGTATGATGGTACGACAGTAGAGGTTTTGAATACTGATGCAGAAGGGCGATTGGTTTTGGCAGATGCTTTGCATTATGCAAAAAAGTATAAACCAGAATTAGTGATGGATTTTGCGACACTTACGGGTGCAGCTGCCGGAGCTATAGGACAGGAAGGTGTTTGCTACATGGGGACAGCCGAGCAATCTACTAAAAATAAAATAGAAAAAAGTGGCCACGCCGTTTACGAACGACTTGTTGAATTTCCGCTTTGGAAAGAATATGGTGAGCAACTTAAATCAAATATAGCAGACTTGAAAAATCTGGGTGGTCCTACATCCGGAATGATCACGGCAGGTAAATTCTTGGAACACTTTACCGATTACCCTTGGCTTCATTTCGACATTGCAGGTCCTGCATACATCAAAGCAAACGATGCTTACCGTTCTAAAGAAGGAACCGGAGTTGGTGTACGCTTGTTGTTCGATTTTTTCAAGAATTATTAATAAGGTGTTTAATTAGAATCAATACATGGAAAAAATTAAAATTGGGATCACAGTAGGTGATATAAATGGTGTAGGATTAGAAGTCATTCTTAAAGCATTAGCTGCTGGAGACATCACTTCGATGTGTACTCCTGTTATTTATGGTTCGTCCAAAGTAGTATCTTATCATAAGAATATTATCGGTGTAGAACACTTACAATTTAGTGGAATTCCGGATGCACATAAAGTTCGTCATGGTAAGATCAATGTAGTAAACTGCTGGCAAGATGATGTCAATATTACTTTAGGTAAGCTCTCAGAAGCAGGTGGAAAATATGCTCGTATTTCACTGGAGCAAGCGACCAACGACTTAGAGGAAGGTCTGATTGATGCAATCGTAACTGCGCCTTTCAATAAGAAGGCTATGCAAATGGCTAACTTCAAATATCCTGGGCATACTGAATTTTTTACAGATCGCTTTAAGGTAAAAGAAAGTTTGATGTTGATGGTAAATGACGATATACGTGTTGGCTTGGTGACAAACCATCTGCCGATCAGTCAAGTAGCGCAGGCAATTACAAAGGAACAAGTAGCTCGCAAGTTGAAGATCATGAACAAAACTTTGAAAAGAGATTTTGGTATTGAGCGTCCTACTATTGCAGTTTTGGGACTCAACCCACATGCTGGCGATGAAGGCATGCTTGGTGATGAGGAGGATAAAATGATCCGACCAGCTATTATTGAGGCAAAGAAAAACAATGTTTTAGCGATGGGCCCTTACCCTGCGGACGGCTTCTTTGGTTCTGGGCAACATACAAAATTTGATGCAATACTCGCAATGTATCACGATCAAGGTTTAGTCCCATTCAAGGCGCTATCTTTCGGTAATGGTGTGAACTATACTGCTGGATTGCCTTACGTTCGTACTTCTCCAGATCATGGTACGGGCTACGATATTGCGGGCACTAATTCAGCTAGTTATTCTTCCTTTCTTCAAGCTATGTTCTTAGCGATTGATGTTTCTAGAAATAGAAAGGAACATAAGATTGCGCATGAAAACCCTATTAAGAAAAGTGAAAAAAAGACAGAGTAGAGGATAAGTTGGAGGTGGGAAGTCGCGACGGACGCAACGCGTTAAAATGATCTTCCCACCTCTAAGCTCCTACCTTCTTACTCTCTTAATTTTTTACTTACTCTTGGTTTCGCTCGCAGTTGAAACAAACCATCATTGTTATCTGTACTCACTCGACTGTCTCTAAGCGCTTTCTCTATAACTTTTGTTTCTTTTTTGTACCTGTATACCGGCGCCGCGCTAGCTTGTGCTTTAGCTCTATTTTGAGATAGGCCTTTTTCCTGCTCGATGATTACCGGAGCTGCGATATAACTTTGTCTTTGATAATCTTCAATTGAAACAGCAGCAGGCACTTCATCGTCGAAGGCTGTTGATGCTTCTAGTTCAAAAATCTCTTCTAGTTCCGGCTCTGGTGTATATTCTACCACTACTTCTGATTGTTCCACTAGAGTAGTTTCTTCATATTCATCATCTTCGTATTCATCATCTCCTTCTTCCTCATTTTCATTCTCATAATTTTCTGCGATTAGAATTTCTGTCTGAGTTGGAATAGTTTGTTCTTCTGCAACAACTGCTGGCATTTCCGTGATTGGTGTTTCTGCAAAAGCTGGTTTTGCCATTGCATTAAAGTTATCAGGAATATTAAATGCAGGAGCAGCAATCACTGTTGGTACTTCTACCTCTTCTACATAATCGTATTGGAACAGACTATACTTTTCGATTGTTCGAATAAGCTTCTCTGCATACTTCTTATCGGTTGCATAACCACAAGATTGTAGGCCCTTTGCCCAGTTTTCATAATCTGTTTTATGATAGGAAAACAACTTTCCATAGCGAGAATTCTGCACTAAAAAATTCGTGTGATCAACATATGAATCTTCTACGCTCTTGTAGACTCTGAAACAAGACTTAATTAATTTTCCATTTTTATAATCATCATCTTCGATGTAATAAGTCTTACCCGTCCAATGATCCTTGCATTTAATCCCAAAATGATTTTTTGAATTGACAGATAACTCTCCTTGCCCCCAACTCGATTCATGGATCCCCTGAGCTAAAGTTACGCTAGCAGGAATTCCGCTTCGTTGCATTTCTCGAATGGCTAAATCATAGTAATTGTTAATGTAAGCACTAACATGAGGTGGATAGTTGTCCATTGCACTGGCCGGTAGAAAATACAATACCAGGCAAAGCACGGAGGCTAGTAATTTTCTCATAACGTTTGTTTTTTAGTGTGTAGGTATCGCCAAATCTGATCAAAAAGCTTTTCCCCGCTTATTTGAAAAATTTAGTTCAACGATAGTATGTTCAAAACTTATATTATGAATAACTTATATAAAAACCATTCCTAATGTGTCTAAAAGTCAATTTCAGAATAAAATTCTGTGACGGAAGTTTTTAAACAAATTTGTATCAAACAACAAACACATATAAAAAAACTGCCATTCGTATTTATATGATAAATAAGCGCTTCCTAGAAAATAACGCTAGGAAAGTAAATTTAAAAACTTATTAAAAGTATTACATATGTAACAAATAAATATTTATTTGAGTATTAAATAGATTATTCTTTTTGTAAAAAAAGATTTCTTATTCATTAAACTGAGAACACCATGACTTCAAGCTCTACCTATTTCAAAGGCATTATTTTTTTGCTATTGGCTATTTTTCTAACCAGCAGTAAAAAGGCAATTGCTCAATATACTCCTGATGATTATTTTGAACGCGGCAAAAAAGTGCATAAACAAGGTGATTTAGCGAAAGCGATAGAATATTACAGCTATGCTTTAAGCCTTGAAGCGAATTGTGAAAAATGCTATTATAACCGTGGCATGGCATTTATGGAAATAGAGAAGTATCATAAGTCAAGAAGTGATTTTGATAAGGTCCTCAAAATAAATCCAGCAGACACGGACGCTTATGAGCAAAGAGGTGGTCTGCATTACCTATTAGGAAACTACGAAGCTGCTATCTCTGATTATAATTTTGTTATTCAAGTAAGACCTGAAGCTAGTATGTACATTAATAGAGGCATGGCTTATCTCGAGCAATCTAAATATAATAATGCCTTGCGCGATCTAGAAACTGCTATGCGAATTGAGAAGAATGATCCTGAAACTTACAGAATTATTGGAGATGTCTATTTTGCCAAAAACGATTTAGAAGGTGCTATCGAATATTATGGTATGGCATTAGACCTAGACCCCAATAACGAACAGACTCTGAATAATAGAGGCAATACTTTTCATGAAATGGGATTGGAGGCACTTGCCTTACAAGACTATGATCACGCCATCTCCATTTATAAAAATAGTTATACCTACACCAACAGAGCGAACTATTGGCTCAAGCAAGGAGAATACGAGAAAGCGCTAGCTGACTGCAGAAAAGCATCACAACTTGATTACAACAATGCTGAGGCATACTACTGCATTGGTCTGGTTGAGAACGCAAAAGGAAACGCAGCTATCTCACTTGAAAACTTCAACAAAGCTATCACCATCAAAAATAATCGCGCAGACTTCTACAATGGTCGAGGACTTGCTCTATTTCAGTTGAAAGAGTATGGAGATGCACTCGAAGATTTCGAACAAGCAGTAACACTTAACCCCTCTGATGCTGCAGCAAAAGATCGTATCCTTGACTGTCGTCAAAACTTAGGGAATAGCAGGATTGCTCAGGAAACATCCGAAGATTGGGAAGACGAGGACTTTGTAGAAAATGACAATACTGAAGAGGAATTTGCAACAGCAAGCATATCTAATGACGAATTACCCGAAGAGTTCACCGCAAGGGGAGTTACTAATTATGATTTCACTGCCAAGTCTCCTGCTAAAAAAGTCATCAATCGCGACATCGATATCAATACCATTGTTGAATCTGAAGAATTTGATACAAATACCATTTATGAAGAAGAAATTTCTAACAATAATATTTCTAATTCATCTAGTGATCAACTAAAATCTAAAAAATATATTGAATTAGCTGATTTTTATTTTAACACAAAGGACTATAAAGAAGCGCTTCAGCATTACGAAAGTGCACTTTGGCACAACAAGGAAGCAGCTAACATACATTGGCAAAAAGCGCTGTGTTTGATGGCTTTACAGCAAAACGAAGATGCCTTGTTATCATTAGACCAGTACCTGACTCTTGCTCCATCAGATGTAGATGTAATCTATGAGAGAGCAACACTCCGTCTTAGAACTGGCAATATATTTGGTGCCAAAGAAGATTATGACACAGGTTTAAACCTTGACAGCAAGCACACTAGACTACTCCTAAGTCGCGCTCAATGGAATGCTCACAAAGGGTATTACCTGAAAGCAATTGAAGATTATAACGCTTTAATCCGACTAGACCCCCAAGCAAATAGCTATTACCAAAGGGGATTAATGTGGTTTGAATTAAAAACGTATAATAAGGCCATCAACGACTTTACCGCAGCTATACTGGAAAGTGATATTGAAAAACATGAGTATTATTTTGCCCGCGGACTGGCCTACCAATTTATAAAAACAACTGAATCTGCTCTTTATGATTTCGACAAAACCATACTGCTGAGCCCCCGTTTTGCAAAAGCATATATGTATAGAGCTGCCACCAAATCGAGCATGGGAAATCAGGCAGGAACCTGTTTGGATTACAGAAAAGCAGTGTCATTAGGTTATAAAGTAACAGATAAAATCAACTTTGTATCTCATTGTAAATGAGTACTATAAGGTTTGGGAAAGGAGCCAAATCAAATAAAAAGAAGAATTTCACGTAAAAATTCAGTATTTTTGTGGCTATAAATCATCAACAAATAAAAATTTTGATGATTTGTTAAACGCTAAAACTATTGAGAAAGCCCTATTGATTAAACTATTTTTTTAAACAAACAAAAGTGTTTATTATGGGAAATAAAGCAGTTAAGTCTCGCTACTCTGATAGCGAGCTAGAGGAATTTCATGTTCTTATCGACGGAAAACTAAAAGAGGCTAATACCCAACTTACGTTTTACAAAAGTCAGTTAGCAGAAATGGCCAATAATCCTGATTCAAAAGTTAAAGGACTAGATGACGGAATTGGAACAGCTGAGAATGAGCGAATGACTACGATGGCATCAAGAATTCAAAAACATATTCAGCATCTTCAAAATGCTAAACTTAGAATTCAGAATAAGGTATATGGTATTTGCCGTGAAACTGGAAAGCTGATCTCAAAAGAAAGATTACGAGCTGTTCCACATGCTACCCTTAGCATTGCAGCAAAACAAAGTAAATAAGGACGAAGCTCCTTGCTTTGTATAAAATAGTGATTATGCAACTATCAGCTTGCGTAATCACTATTTTTTTGTCTCCAATAGACAAAACACTGATCAATAGTAAGTAAACTTAGATTTCACAAATATTTGCTATTTTTGTGCCTTTCAATTATTTTATAAAAAAGCCAGATTTGATCATTTATATTGTCATAGGAATTTTACTAATTGCACTCACCCTTTGGTCTCGACTAAAAAAGAAATCTGGTATTTTCGTTACTACCTTAATTCTGTTGGTATTATTCCTGGATCAGGGGTTAAAAATCTGGGTAAAAACACATATGGAATATGGCGATGAGATTCCATTATTTGGACTTGACTGGGCCATGCTGCACTTTGTAGAAAATAATGGAATGGCCTTTGGCTTATCGCTTGGTGGCGATTATGGAAAACTAGCACTCAGCCTTTTTAGAATATTGGCTGTTGGTTTCCTCATTTACTTTATTTCCCGTTTAATCAAGTTAAAGTTATCAATGGGCCTCTTGGCCAGCTTTGCACTCATTCTTGCAGGAGCACTAGGTAATATTATAGATAGTGCTTTTTACGGGATAATATTTTCTGCCTCACCTTTCCATGGTGGCCTAGCTACTTTATTTCCTCCAGAAGGTGGCTACTCCAGTTTTCTTTATGGAAAAGTAGTCGACATGTTTTACTTTCCTATGTTTAGAGGACATTACCCCGACTGGTTTCCATTCTCCGCCGGAGAGCCCTTCTTATTTTTTAGACCAGTATTTAACATTGCAGATGCAGCAATCACCATAGGAGTTGCTAGCATTATTCTTTTCTATCGCAGCTTTTTTGGAGCAATCGATGATGAAGCTTCTACTAAAAATACTGAAGCAAAACTTTCCAATACTTCAGCTGAAGTCATATCTAAAAGTGAGCAAAAATCCGACACTGCTTCTTCGACTAAAATTGAACCAACAGAGTAACACCTATCCTTCTGTTGTATATTTTTGTTTTTCAATATTTATCGGAACTAGGTCACTAATCTGCATGATTGTTCCTTTTCTTTTCATGGCATTCTTTTTGATCCTAATGAATGAAATAGAAGTGTTAAAACCTCCTCTCATTATGCTAATTAACTCCCATTAGCCTTTACCATGTCACTTCTGATTTAATTTTTCAAATCAACTAAATAGTGTCTCATGAAGTCAAAATCATTTTCCGTAAAAAACATTCAGGCCTTAAATACCCAACTTGACCAAGTTCATACAGAAGGTTTTAAACCGACCGTAGCAATTGTATTTAGTGCCGTATGTCACAAATTAAGTGATCTCAGTTCTGCGTTTGGCCGATATAACATTGATCTTGTTGGTTGCAGTTCAGCTGGAGAAATCCACAAAGGCAAGGTAATCGAAGAAGGTATTGTCGTACTACTCATGGAGATGCAAGCAAGTTATTTTAAAATACAAACTATTGATACTGAAGAGCAGTCACCTTATCAAATGGCACATGCTATGGGAAAGTTTGCTGTTGACTCTTTCGAGAACCCTGCAGCTTTCGTTTTCTCAGGCGGTATTGCAATGGACTCTGAACAAGTCATTTTTGGAATGAAAGATGGAGCCAGAAAAGAAATTCCAATTTATGGTGGTGCAGCAGGAGATGATCTTTCGATGACAAAGACTTTAGCCTTTTCCAATAATTGGATATCCGACAACGGTTTAGTTTGCATGGTCGTTGACACTGAAAAAATTAGTGTAACAGGTTTGGCAACCAGCGGATGGGAAGCCATTGGTATTGTAAATACAATTACCAAATCAGAAGGGAATGTCATTCATGCAATTAATGAGAAGCCTGCTCTAGATGTGTTTATTAATTATTTTGGCTTTTTTGGCAATGAACTATCAGGTGGTGGTCCTAAGCTGGAAACCATCAGTGGACAGTATCCACTTCAAATTATGCGAGAAGGAGGATACTCCATATTACGGTCACCACTTATTGCTGATGAAAAAAACCGTACACTCATCATGGCTGGAGGTGTAAAAGAGGGGGATAAATTCCGATTTAGTATTTCTCCAGGTTTTGAAGTAATTGAAAAAACGATTGCCGAATTTGGTCACCTTAAAGATAAGGTAGCTGAAGCAGACGCTATGTTTTTAATTTCTTGCAAAGGAAGGCATACTGCTTTAGGCCCAATGGTTGAAGATGAGATACAAGGCATTCATAATTACTGGAATGCACCAATGGTTGGCTTTTTCGCTTACGGCGAAATTGGAAATATGAAAAATGGAACTTGTGAATTTCATAACGAGACCTGCGTAATGGTCATATTGAAGGAAAAATAATTTTTATATGCAAGAGGAACTAAATAGTATAAGCTCCCTGATAGGTCGACTTAGTATTGATGAAAACGATAAAAGTGAGTTACTGAGCAAGTTTGATGATTTACAAAAAAAACTAAGTAGATCAGAGTTTAAACTTGATAGAACGCTACGCGATAAAACGATTTCATCAAACGTACTCAATGCTACGATCAAAGAGTTAGAAATACAGAAACAACTTGTAGAAGAACATTCTATGCAGTTGCAAGTAAGCCTGAAAAAGCTCGAAATTTCATTTACTGAACTGGAGCAATTTGCATACATCGCATCACATGATTTGAAAAGTCCATTGCGGACGATCTCTAATTTTGGTCAATTGCTTCAAAAAAATTACGGCAGCAAAATGGGACCTGAGGCTGACCAATTCATCAATTTTATTGTGACTGGTGCGCAACATATGAATGAGGTTATTTCAGACTTGTTAGAATATTCTCGTGTTGGTAGTAAAAACAAGGATTTTACAACAGTCAAAATAATTGACATCATAGATTTAGTAAAATTTAATCTCGCTGAATCTATCAATGAAACGAATGCAGATATTGTTATTGACAATCCGAAACTCGAGCTAAAAGCAAACCGCTCTAGCATGCTGCAACTTTTTCAAAATTTGATTGGCAATGGCATCAAGTTTTCCGAAGGCAAGACACCTGTTATCAATATTACTTGCCGAGCCTTGAAAAACGCATGGGAATTTAGTATCACCGATAATGGAGTGGGGATGGATGAGGCCTATCAAGATAAGGTTTTTCTACCATTCCAACGATTAAACAATATAGAACGTCCGGGTACCGGTATCGGTCTGGCGATCTGCAAGAAAAGTGTAAAGATTCATGGAGGAGAAATTCGCTATGAATCAGAAGTAGGGGAAGGCACTACTTTTATTTTCACTATACCACAGGCAGAAATGCCTGTATTGGAAGAGTTGGTCTTCGACTCAGTTATTGTACCTCAAGCTGAATAGTCTGAAGGATTTATCTTTCAGATTTCCCGCGACCTTTAACAAGGCCGCGGGATTTTTTTTTGATTATGCAAAATACCAATAAATCGAAATAACGATTAAACAAATTGCAATACCAAATTCTTTTACATACTTGAATGGCGTGATGTCAACTTGTTTGGTGTAAGTCAACTCAAATGCTTCTTCTCTAGGCTTAATCTTTCCGATAATCAACATGATGACAACATTGAGTACAAACAAAATTGCCATCACATCTAAGAAGTGCGGATAAGCGCTTCCTTCAATTGCAGCAAGCACTGACTTTTCTGTTGCGTCTGTTACACCTGCAGCTATTTTTGCCTTATCGACAAATATTGGCTTCATAATAAACTGGCTCAAGATATACAGCAATGAGCCTGAAAGTAATCCAATTTTTGCAGCAATAGCAGGTACCTTTTTAGTAAAATAGCCTACAAAAATAATTGTCAAAATAGGAATACTATAAATACCGTTTATTTCTTGAAGGTAAGTGAAAAGGCTTCCTGCATTCGCAATTAGCGGTGCAATAAACATGGCTGCAAATGCGAGCACAATTCCGAACATCTTACCATATTTCACTACTGTTTTTTCGTCTGCAGCGGGGTTGATATGTTGTTTGTAAACATCCAGACCGAATAAAGTAACCGAGCTATTGAGGACACTATTAAATGAGCTCAAAATGGCCCCAAATAAAACTGCAGCAAAGAAACCCAATAAAGACGCTGGCAGCACTTTGTTTACTAATTTAGGGTAAGCATCATCTACACTTTCCAAACCACCACCAAACATGTGGTAAGCGATCAAACCTGGCAAGACAACGATTAGTGGTCCTAGTATTTTTATAAAAGATCCTAGTAATAATCCTTTCTGACCTTCTGCTAAGTTCTTTGCCGCCAAGGCTCTTTGAATAATCTGTTGATTCGTTCCCCAGTAAAATAACTGCACCAACATCATCCCCGTAAAGATCGTGTGAAAAGGAACTGGATCGCTTTCACTTCCCATTGATTTAAATTTATCTGGATTAGCAGTCATCATCGTATTGATTCCATCCATGATACTTCCATCTCCAATCATCTTCAATCCAAAAACAGGAATTAATATTCCACCAATCAATAGTCCAATTGCATTGATCGAATCGGATACTGCTACTGCCTTTAGTCCACCAAAAACTGCGTAGATAGATCCAATAATTCCGATCCCCCATACACAAATCCAAAGTGCTGCTGTTTCCGAAACACCTAATACCTCTGGTAGTTCGAACATCCCACTGACTGCAACCGAACCGGAATACAAAATCACAGGTAGTAAAACCACTACATAACCCGTCAGAAACAAAACAGAGGTTAGCGTTTTAGTCGTTACATCAAAACGCTCTGCCAGAAATTGGGGGACTGTGGTCAATCCTCCTTTCAAATATCTGGGTAATAAAAATAGTGCGGTGACGACCATTGCCATAGCTGCTAAGGTTTCCCAAGCCATTACGGAGAGTCCACTTTGGTAAGCTGATCCGTTCAGTCCTACAATTTGTTCAGTAGAAAGGTTGGTGAGTAGTAAAGAGCCTGCAATGACGCCCGCTGTTAAGCTTCGCCCTCCAAGAAAGTATCCTTCAGAGGATTGTTCGTCAGTGCTCCTGGTTGCTAGGTAAGAGATAACAGCAACGAGAATAGTAAACCCTAAAAAACTAATAATAGCCATGTTTGTTGGTTTTCGTTTTGAAATTCAAGGAGTTAATTAACAAGTTCAGTTATCCAGCTAGTTAGTGTACAAAGCTCAATAACTTTCCAAATTTAACGAGTTCTAGGAGAAAACCTAGGATGGTAGCCAAAATCTATGAGGGATATGGAGGTTTATGGGGCGGTCTTACAGTATTTTTTAAATAAAATCAGCTGATTTAGTGTTTGAGAAATACTTTTTAAAAAAAAAGAGAGGCAGAAAATTGACTTTCCCCGTATGAATTAAAAATAATGGCAAGATTTTCGAATATAAATGCTTGTAGCACTTGACTGGTATATAAAAATTGCACTATATTTGTGCCTCTAATCAGGACGGGTGGCCGAGCGGTTAGGCAGAGGTCTGCAAAACCTTGTACGGCGGTTCGAATCCGCTCCCGTCCTCAGAAAAATTAAAAGTTCAATCCATTGGGTTGAGCTTTTTTTGTTTTGGAACCAGAGGATAAGCTTTGCTTCAAAATCATAAATATCTTTCTTCTATTACAGCCACCCTTTAAAGTTATTTATTCCTTCCCCAATAATAGAAATTCTTAACTGTTCCAAAAATATCCAACACACACAGCTATTCTTAATGGAATACCCGTATAGACTCATATCTTTTGTTGTATAGCAACACGATTCGCTTTGGGAAATAAACTTTGTTATTCTTATTTTTTTATAAAATGCAACTATTCTCTTCTAGAAAGTCGCCTTAACTAAAACAGAGAAGATTAATGAAGAATTTTGAGTCAATTTCAACTTCTAAATCTGAAATAATCAAATTATTTTTCGAAAACCTAAAAATTGGACTATATTTTATTCAATAGAGATTATGTCTGGCAATTTCGTATGGGAAGTCCAATTTCCATCTTCCATACAAAATCTCTGTACATATTCTCTAATAGAGTTTATGAACATCAACAAATAAATGCGCATGATTCAAATCAGAATAGTGTTCCTTTTACTTTACTTATTTCCTTTAATATTAATTGCACAATCACCATATCATATCGACTGGAAGAAGGAATCTATTCTTATTGGTTCAGGAATGCTCACTTATTCAGGTAGTTATTATTTAGAGTCTAAAATAAACCCCTTAACCATAGAAGAAATATATGCACTTGACAGAGCCGACATCAATTCTTTCGATAGAAAAGCAAGTTTCTTTTTTTCAAATAAAGCAAGGCGGACAAGTGACGTTTTTAGAACTAGCTCCTATCTGGTTTCGAGTCTAGTCTTGATAAACAAAAAGCCCAGAAAAGATTTTACCAAAATCTTAATCCTTTATGGAGAGACCGTACTTTTAACAAAAGGTGTAACTAGACTAAGCAAACGATCCGCAAAACGACTTAGGCCTTTTATCTATAATGACTTAGTCAGTCTTTCAGAAAAACAAAAGTTGAAAGCTCAATTTTCTTTTTTCTCCGGACATGTTTCAGCTACCTCTTCCAATTGCTTTTTCACTGCAAAAGTTTTCTCTGATTATTTTCCTGATTCTAAATATAAGCCTTTGGTATGGACAGGAGCGGCACTCATTCCCGCTGCGACTGGATACTTGCGAGTGAAGGCAGGTAGACATTTTTATAGCGATGTAATTACAGGTTATTTCGTAGGAGCTAGTATAGGAATTTTAGTACCGCATTTACATAAAAATGAAAAAGATAAAAAACTAAGCTTCTATCCTATTCCAAATGGCATTTATGTGTCCTGGTTATTTGCGAGATAGAATCCTAACCAAAAAATAATCTCAATTAATCATCCTCAAACGCACCGCTTTACAAAAAAAATAAATCGGTATCACAAAATTGCAATACCGATTCACCAAATATCCTAACTAAGAACTCAAAAGAATTCCTTCTAAACTATTTACTTCAACAAAGTTACATCCCCTTTCACTATCTCCGTCCAACCATCCTTAAACTCCAGCTCCACCCAGAAGACAAACACCGCCTGATTCAACTCCTCTCCTTTAAACATCCCATCCCAACCATTATTGGGATCATTGGCATAAAAGTCACTCAACTCGTAAACTATTTCTCCCCAGCGGTTAAATATTTTAAAGGTCTTCACTCGCTCCAACTCTATACCTGATTGAATATAGAAGATATCATTGTTACCATCTCCATTTGGACTAAACGCATTCGGAATGTACACCTTGCGATCTTTACGAACACTGACTAGCATTTGATCGATCCCCACACAACCGAAAGTATCAATAGCATAGAACTCATACAAAGTTGTTTCCAAGGGATTAATTGCTCGTTCCCCATCAAAACGGGTACTGTCTGTTGTAAAGAATCTCCCTTGCGTCCATTCCCAATATTGCAAGGAGGCTGAATCTATTCCTACATTTACAATCGCTTCAATGTTGAACGGTTCTTCTCCTAGTTGAATTTCAATATCATCTCCTAGATTAACGACTAGCTCTGCAGGTTCATCTAATTGTACACTTTCTGTATTGGTACAACCATTGGCATCCTGAATAACAATATCATAACTTCCAACAGATAAACTTCCAAACAATCCCGTTCCACTAAAGTCACTGTCATTAATTGAGTATTGATATGGAGGTGTTCCTCCTGTTATCTCTTCAACAAATATGGCTCCGTCACTTTCTCCGAAACAACTAATTGCTTCTGTATAAAAGCTAACGACCGCTCCCGTTGGTGCCTCCAAACTAAGCTGGCTTGTTCCAGTACAACCATTAATATCTGTGGCAACTACGGTGTAGGTTCCAGCAGATACAGACGATAGCTCTGCTCCCAAGGTTCCGTTGTCCCAGACAAAAGTATATGGCCCTGATCCTCCACTAGCTCCTGCTTCAGCTGAACCATCTTCGGATGTTTCACAACTTAAGTTGTAAATACCATATTCCGAAATGTTGGTCACTACGACTGCAACTTCTGTTGGCTCCTCTACAGTTTCATTCAATGTCGCTGTACAACCATTGTCGTCCGTCACCAAAACGATGTAAACGCCTGCTGACAAGCCCACAGGATCTTCATCCGTCGAGGCATTACTCCATGCAAAAGTAAATGGCAGCGTTCCTCCAACTACTGTCAAATCAATACTACCATCTGATCCATTCCCACAAAGGGTCGCCTCAGATTGAGCCGATAAAACCAATGCATCCGGTTCTGTCAAAGTAATCACATCCGTAACGGTACATCCATTTGCATCCGTCACTACAAACGTATTATCTCCTACTACAAGGTTAGTCGGATTAGGGGTGGTATTTCCACTAGGTGTCCATAAATAAACATAAGGTGCTGTCCCTCCAGTTACCGTCAAATCAGCACTCCCATTATTATTTCCATTACAAAGAATACTGGTCGGACCAGGTGCATCAGCAAATAACACATCTGGCTCAGTTACTAATCCGGAATATTCATAAGTACATCCATTCGCATCTGTAACAGAAACTGAATAAGTTGCTGCAGGAACATCAGCTAAGTCTTCAGTGGTGACTCCTCCTGTATTCCAAGCATATACAAACGGACCTGTTCCTCCACTGACTGTCAGGTTAATTCCTCCATCTGAATCACCATTACAAGTCGCGCTATAGGGCTCTACAGTTACCGTTGGTTGACCTGGTGAATCAATCATAATTTCATGTGAAGCTGTACAGTCGTTTGCATCCGTCACTACAACAGTATAATTACCGGGACCAAAATCAATCGGATCTTCTTCTGTAGAAGTTGTATTCCACAGGTAGGTATAAGGTGCTGTACCTCCAGTCACTGTCAGATCAGCTGAACCATTATTCATATTACATAAGGCTGGCGTTGTCGTATCCGAAATGCTAATAGCTGTTGGTTCACCGATTACGATAGATGCAGTTACTACACAATTCGTCGCATCTGTCAAAGCAACCGTATAAGTTCCCGCTGCCAATCCTGCTGGATTTTGTTCGATAGAACCACCCGGCATCCATAAGTAAGTATAAGGCATTGATCCGCCGGAAGGAGTAGCTGTTGCAAAACCATCTTCACCTCCACTACAGGTTGCATCAAAGGGACTTGCAGTTACCGTTAACATACCTGGCGTGTTGACCGCTACTGTTGTCTCTGCAGTACAACCATTCGCATCCGTTACAATGCAAGTGTAGCTACCTGCTGCCAAGTCAGTTGGATTTGGTGTATTGGATAAAGCGGGTATCCATTCATAATTGTATCCTCCTACACCACCATCTGCAACAACTGTAACTGATCCGTTTTCATCCCCACAAAGCGCGTCGGTTGATGTTCCAGAAAGTGTAACTGCTGCCGGTGCTGTCAGTATTTCTGTCAAAGTAAATTCACAAGCATCTGCATCAGTAACTAATAAGGTATAAGTTCCTGCTGGTAAATTTGTAGCAACACTTTCTGTTCCTCCTATTGGAGACCAGAGATAGCTATATGGGCCGTTACCTCCTAAAATAGTTGCAGAAATTTGGCCATCTAGCCCGCTATCACAACTTACATTCGTTGATGATACACTTCCTGTCAAAGCATTTGGTGCATCTACTGTAACAACCAAAGATCCTGTACATCCGTTTGCATCCGTGACCACTACAGTGTGATCCATCGCTGCCAATCCCGTTGGATTTGCTAAGGTAGATCCACTTGGTGTCCAGGCATAGGTGTAATCACCAGTACCTCCCGATACCGAAGTCGTTATTGTTCCATTCGAAAGATTACAGGTTTCTTCTGTTGGGTTTCCAACAACTATAATTGCATCCGGTTCTTCTATCAAAGTAGATGCAGTGTAAGTACAACCGTCTCCATCTGTTACCGTTACGGAATAGTTACCTGCCGGTAAAGTTGCTACATCTTCTGTCACTGCTCCACCTACACTCCAGACAAAAGTAAACGGTAGCATACCTCCTACAATTGACAAATCAGCTGCTCCATCTGAGGCTCCGTTACAATTTGCATCTGTAGGAGTCACCGAAATCATTGGACCGTTAGGAGGTACAACACTGATCTCATGTGTACCCGTACATCCATTTCCATCGGTCACTGTAACAATATAATTTCCTGAAGCAAAATCATCCGGATCTTCTTCTACCGAATCATTACTCCATAGGTAGGTGTACACACCATTACCTCCAGTAGCTGTAATATCAGTAGTTCCGTTACTCTCGCCACAAATTGCTGGAGTACTTACATCAGATATTTCTATGATAGTAGGTTCTCCAATAATTTCTGTTGTCGTGCTAGAACACAATGTTGCATCGGTTACGACTACCGTATAAGTCCCGGCAGGAATATCAAGTAGATCTTCGCCTGTCCATCCTCCTGGTGTCCATACTTGCGTAAAAGGTCCAACTCCTCCTGTTATTGTCAAATCAATAAATCCATCTTCAGTCCCATTACATGCTGCATCTGATATAACCGTATTTAATGTCAAGGCATTAGGAGTGCTTACTGAAGTACAGTAATTGAGTATACATCCATTTGCATCGATTATATCAACACAGTAATCACCAATTGTAAGGTCAGTTGGATTTGGTGTATCTGGTAAGGCTGGCGTCCAAGCATAAGAAAATGGCCCTGTTCCTCCGGTCACCGTCAAACTAATCGTTCCATTAGATTCTCCGCAGGTTTCATCGGTACTCTCACTTGATACCGCAATAGCTTCTGGTTCACTCAATACAAGACTTACTTCTGATGTACAGCCATAAAAATCTGTTACAGTACCCGTAATAATACCCGCAGAAAAATCATTTGGATCTTCAAGGATTGATGCATTACTCCAAGCATAGGAATAGGGTGGCGTTCCGCCCTCAACGGTAATATCTACCACACCATCTGCTCCACCAAAACAACTAACATCCGTCCCTACTGCAGAACTGATTAACTCTGAAGCACTTGTCACAGTGATACTATACGTCTGCGTACAGCCATAAGAGTCGCTTACTTCAACAGTATGTTCTATTGCTTCAAGCCCCGTCGGGTTTTGTTCGATTGACATACTTGGCGTCCATAAATACGTATAAGGACCAGTACCTCCCGAGACCGTCAAACTTACCGATCCGTTTGCGTCTCCACAAGTAGCCTGCAATTCACTTCCACTAATGTCTATCATGGTCGGTTCTTCAACTAAAGCACTGGTAACAATTTCACAACCGGTATTCGTGTCCGTTACCACTACGTTATATGTACCAGCTGGAACATTACTTAACTCAGCAGTCTCCTCACCAGTTTGCCACAAATAAGTGAAGGGACCAATTCCTCCAACTACTTCTATTGATACTGTTCCCGTAGAATCTCCAAAACAATTTACGTTAGTAACACTAGGAGTCAAAGCTAATCCATCTGGTGTTTCTACATCAAAACACTCTGTGTTTGTACAACCGTTGGCATCCGTTACTATAACACAATAGTTACCTGGCCCTAAATCTATGGGGTTAGGATCAGTACTTGTTGTACCGGTCCATGAATAAGTATACGGACTTGTACCACCAGTTGCAGCTATAGAAGCCGATCCGTTTGTATTTCCGCAAGTTGCGTTAGTCGTTGATCCTGATATCTCGATTGCAGTGGGTTCTCCTATTGTAATACTCGTCTCTTCTGTACATTGATTTGCATCTGTCACCACAACAGAGTAGACACCCGGTTCAAGGTTTGTCGGATCTTCATCAATAGAATTATTTGTCCACAAGTAATTGTATGGTCCGGTTCCTCCGATTACTGATAAATCAATTTCACCATCCACTCCTTCAAAACAAGAAGTCATTGTCCCACTTACGTTTAAAGACATAGGAGGAATGGCATCAACGTCTATTGCTTTAATCGCTTCACAGCCATTGTTATCTGTCACTGTTACTATTATCGTTCCTACAGGGAGATCACTTACGTTATCTAACGATGTGTTATTACTCCATTGATAAGTATAAGGGGCAGATCCTCCGGAAACCATCAAGCTAACACCACCATTGTCTTCGTCACAGATTGCTAACTGAACCAGTTCAACTACAACTATTTCAGTTGGTTCGGTTATAGTTACCTGATCAACGATTGAACAACCTGTTGCATCAGTTATGATTACGTTGTAGATTCCTGCTTCTAAATTATCTGGATTTTCTACTGGTCCGGCATTATCCCAGTCATAAACGAAAGGTCCAATTCCTCCAGTTACCTCCAGGTCAATACTTCCATCATTACCTTCAAAGCAACTTACATTCTCTTGTGAATTCGTAACTGCTAATGCGTTTGGAGTGCTTACTGATATTTCAAAAGTAGCCGTACAGCCATTTGCATCTGTCAGGTCTAAAATATAATTACCAGCTGGCAAGTCATCAATATTTGGTGTATTATCATTACTACTCCAATCATAAGTATAAGGGCTAGTTCCTCCTTGAACGACGGTAGAAATAGTACCATTCGATTCTCCACAAGTTTCTTCCGTTGCATTTCCACTAATCTCTATCATTTCTGGTTCTTCAATTGCTGCACTTGTTACAAAAGTACAACCATCAGCATCCGTTACGGTTACGTTGTAGCCACCCGCTGGTAAGTTCATACCTGTTGGTGAATCTGGTGTAATCAATGGAGAGTCCCAGTCGTATTCATAAGGAGGAGTTCCTCCAACTACAAGAACTGACACTGTTCCGTCTTCCCCTTCATTACAAGAAACATTGGTCCAATCTGGATCAACGTCTAAACCTGTAGGTGTCATCACACCGATAGAGAAAGAAGTGGTACAATCATTTCCATCAGTTACAACAACAGTATAATTACCTGGCCCCAAATCGTTTGGATTCTGTACATCCGTTGCTGGGTCATTCCAGTCGTATGAATATGGCGTTGTCCCTCCAGTTACCACTAAAGAAATAGAACCATCATCGGTTCCACATGTAGCGTTTTGTGAGGTACCACTTACTTCAAGAGTTGAGTTCGGTTGACTTAGGTCAATACTAGTCGTTTGTGTACAACCATTTCCATCTGTAACGATCACTTCGCAAGGGCCGACATCTAAATCAATTGCCGTTTGCGTTGCCTGATTATTGCACCACAAGTAACTGTAGGTTCCCGGTCCTGTTCCGCCAGAAGGTGTTACAGTTGCCGTTCCATTGCTTTCACCAAAGCAGGTAACATCTTCAGAAGTAATACCTAGTACAATTGCGTCTGGCTCTGTGGGGTTTACTATGGCACTATTGGTACAACCATTTGCATCTGTTACGATTACTTCGCAAGGACCCGCTGGTAGGTCTGTTGCTGTTGATGAAGTTTGATTATTACACCATAAATAAGTAATTGTTCCACTTCCTCCCGAACCACTCGCGGTAGCAGTTCCGTCATTAGCGCCATTACAGGAAATGTCAGTTGCGTTTGCTGAGACATTTACAGTAGTTGGTTCAGTCAGTGTAACACTTTCTGATTCAGAGCAGCCATTTGCATCTGTTACGATTACAATACAAGCACCGGCAGGTAAATTATCCACCGTAGCAGTCGTTTCTCCGTTGCACCATTCATAAGAAAAGCCTCCAGCACCTCCACTAGGCGTTGCGGTAGCTGTTCCATTGTTTTCCCCATTACACAATACATTTGTTGAAGCAATCTCAACGCTAATAGATGTCGTTTCTTCGATATCAACTATCGCGGTTGCGATACAACCGTTGTCATCTGTTATTATGATTTGGCAATTTCCAAAAGGAAGATCAGTGGCCGTTTCTTCGGTTTGGCCGTTACACCATTGGTAAGTATAAGGACCAGTCCCTCCTTCCGGTGTAGCTGTTGCAGTTCCATCATTATCTCCATTACATAAAATATTTGTTTGCGTCGTACTAACGGTAACTGCTGTTGGTGCAGCGACATCTACACTTGCCATTTGAGTACAATTATTTGCATCTGTTACTATTACTTCACAGGGACCCGCTGGTAAATCTGTTGCTGTTGCAGAAGTTTGATTGTTGCACCACAGATAGGTAAATGGAGCTTCTCCTCCATCTGGTGTTACAGTTGCCGTTCCGTTTGAAGCTCCATCACAGAGTACTTCTGTTTGAGTTGTCGTAAGAATTATTGTAGTTGGTGACTCTATGGCTACACTTGATGTTTGGGTACAACCATTCGCATCTGTAACGATCACTGCACATGGTCCAACGCCTAGACCTGTAGCAACTTGCGTGGTTTCGTTGTTGCACCATAAGTAGGTATATGGCCCGACTCCTCCAGAGGGAGTTACGGTACCTGTTCCGTTGGTATCTCCATTACAGAGGACATTAGTTTGACTTATTTCTAAGTCGATTATTGATGGTTCTGTTAATGTACTTATTTCTGTAATAGAACAATCGCTAGCGTCAGTAACAACCACTGAGCAAGTTCCCTCAGATAAATTTATAGCCGTCTGTGTAATCTGACCATCACACCAAAGGTAAGTATAAGGCCCTGTTCCTCCACCTGGATTAGCGGTAACTGACCCAGTAGAACCTCCGTTGCAAATAACATTCGTTTCATCTAGTGTCACCGTTAGTTCAGATGCTTCGAGAATAGTTGCAGTTATGGATTGAGTACAATCGTTAGCATCGGTAACAACGACGATGCAAGGACCTGCGGGAAGGTCGGTGGCAACATCAGTTGTTTGTGCGTTACACCACAGATAGGAGTATGGCCCCGTTCCGCCAGAAGGCATTGCAGTCGCTGTTCCTGTTTCGTCATTACTGCATGGGATATCTGTTTGCGAAAGCGTGATATCGATTAAGCTTGGTTCTAAAATTTCTATTATTTCTGTCACATCACATCCATTAGATTCGGCGGTAATTACAACAGTGTAAGTTCCTGCGGGAAGATCGTTTGCGGTTTCGCTAGAACTAACGTTAGGGGTCCAATCGTAGGTGAAGGGACCTATGCTATCGTTAGTTACCGTAATATTGATAGAACCATTTTCTTCACCATTACAAGCGACATTTGTGCTAGAGTTGGATGCTATTGGAAGACTGCTATCAGCTTCTACTATTACACAAATCTGGTCGGTACATTCTACCAATCCTTGATCTGCTGTTACAACAGAGGAAGTCACTTCAAGGCAATATTCACCAGGTGCACAAATCTGTATAAAGGGGGAGGTTTCGCTATCGCAAATATCTCCACCTGTAGTTGTCCAAAAGTATGAATCACCTTCCGAATTAAGTCCATCTAGGAAAAAAGGAGTATTGAGGTCACAGCCCAGCGTTCCAGTAAAAAATATATCTGCTATAGGATTTAAGACTATCAAGTCTAAAATAATTAAACTATCGCAACCGTAAAAATTGGGATTGCAATCATAGACATAACTCCCTTCTTCTTCGAAAGGATCCTGACATACCTCATATGATTCACCCTGACAAATTGCTATTTCAAAAATACCTTCAGTAGCTACTTGTTCTGCAACATGAAGTATAACTGTACTATCACAATTCAAATACGAAGATGCAAAAAGTGTAATATTATAAACACCTTCTGTATAATCTCCCCCATCAGTTTCATAGTTATAAAATTCACCCTGACAGTAATTGACATAAAGATCAAAGTCCTCAACTACATAATCGGTCAAGGTCAGTAAGACCACTGAATCACAGCTTGCATAAGATTGTCCATCTAATCTGACTTCATAATAACCGGAAAGGTATTCTTCCCCTTCATAAAAATAAGGGTATCCTTCGCAAATATAATCTTCTAAAGTTCCAACTGGAGCTGGTTCCATTATTACATCAATACATACTTGTTCGGATGGAGCAGGAGGGCAAGTGCTCATTCCTGTTACACATATCTGCCCGCCTAAAAGTTCAAAGTTTACAAGAATTTCATTACCCGAAGTATTGGCGCTTACAAATGTAGCTCCTGGTGGGATAGTCCATTCATAGGTCTGTGCATTATCGATACATGGGACAGAATACAAAACATCTGATTGACCTTCGCAAACTGTTTCAGGCCCAACGATAGGTTGAACATCTCCGGGTGGCGGAAAATCGCCACCTACCATTCCTTGAGTAATATCAATGACATAGTCACAAATATCTCCAGCACATCCATCTACGAAAAAATAATAGACTACTCCAACTTCAAAAGCATTTCCAGAAATAGAAAAGGTTCCTGTTTGGCAAACACCTTGACAAGCCATTTCCGTGGTAAATGAACAGTCCGTATAAACCCCTGCCTGCATCCCTCCACCATTTAGGCAATTTGATGGAATAATTGTAATTTCTAAATCGGTGGATTGTGCTTCAAAAGCAACCCATTGAATATTGTGTGGACCTCCTCCATTTGAGCATAAAGGGTTTGGGCCTACTCCTGTCACTTCATCAAGCGTAGAGGTATATCCATCCAAACAAATAAAAGGAGCATCATTACAATTCGGTGTCGGCTGTCCATTATTACTGCCACAATCTTGCGCATTAGAAAGACTAGCGTACATCAATAGTACAACTAAAGAAAGGGTAAGTTTCAGTTTCATGAAAACACATTTTGAAAATACTTGAAATAATTATATTAAATCAGATCGGAGTCAATTGGATTGGATTGATAACTTTGTTGTAGACCGATTGTGCGATAATTCGCGCACATTTTCAAAAGTAATTTAGACTGAAGATATTAAAAAAATTTAATATTCTTAACCTTTTAGATTTTTAATTAGCTAGAGCTACTCCAACAGCTAAGTTGATGAGTAATCTTTTTTCAACGCAACTAAGTAATTTCGCTAGCTACATATAACAAGAGAAGCAACAATAAATGCATCAAATCTTTGTCTAAAAAACTACCTAACCGCAGCAAGATCACAGATATTGCATACTACTTTACTACACAAGTACTTCTTTACAAGACTTACCAACAACTATTAAATCTCAAACTCCGTATATTTCACTAAACAAGAAAGTGAAACTGCTTCAAAATATTTTCATCCTAATGAAATTACTTAAAACGATTGTTCTGTACTGCATCCTCTTATCCTTTGGCAATAGCCTTTCTGCAAAAGTTCAGGATACCATTATTATAATACCTTTGACTTATTCCATTCAATCTGCTTATGATGATATGGAGGAACTAAGCAGCGGACAAATGCTTCCAAACTCAACTGACATTGAACTTTCTGAAGATCCCGACAATGGAGGTTCACAAACCATCGGTTTGCATTTTTCAGGCATCCAAATCCCTCAAGGAGCTATTATTCAAAATGCCAGTATTCAATTTCAAACAGACGAAATTTCAAATGGTAATTGCTCCATTCAAATTTATGGTGAAGCTGCTGATAACGCCAATAGTTTCTCAAACACAGTTTTCAATATCACCAATCGAACACTTACGACTCAATCTGTCAATTGGTCGCCCCTTGACTGGTGGATACAAAACGAAGCCAACGACGCACAACGAACTTCGAACCTCACCAATATCGTTCAAGAAATTATTGACCGGCCAAATTGGCAAGAGGGAAATGCCATTAACTTCATCATGAATGGTAGCGGCAGAAGAGTCGCACATGCTTACGAAGGCAATCAAAGTAATTCAGCCAAACTAAACATCGAGGTGGCGGTACCCGTTCTAGATGACAACCTTAGTCAGATTTATATCAATGAGCTCATGGCAAAAAATAATGTCATTGATGATGAATATGGTGAGAAAGATGACTGGATAGAACTATATAATGCCAACGACACCAGTGTACTCCTCACCGGTCTTTATCTTTCTGATGATGCCAACGACAGAACAAAATGGCAAATAGAAGGAGCGCTTGTCATTCCTCCAAATAGCTTTTCAGTATTTTGGCTTGATGACCAAGTAGACCAAGGCACTAATCACGCTCCATTCAAACTCAGTAGTTCTGGAGAATCTCTATTTCTTTCACAAGAACAGGCAGGGGAATTGGTACTACTGGATGAAATCACATTTGGAAATCTGCCAGAGAATGTAAGTTACGGCAGAGAAACGGATGGTAACAGTAATTGGGTTTCCTTTGGAGAATACAGCCCCAAGGAATCTAACAATGGAAATGGTTTATACCTCAATGCCACCATTACATTCTCTGTAGAAAGTGGGTCCTTCAATACCAGCTTTCCCCTTAGTATATCCTGTAGTGATCCAAGTGCTCAAATCAGAATAACAACAGACGGAAGTACTCCAACACTAAGCTCTACCCTTTACACTGGTCAATTTTTCATTGATCAAACTAGCCTACTACGAGCTGCTGCCTTCAAGCAAGGCTATGCTTCCAGTCCACAAAAAGATGCCTTTTATCTTATCGGTAGTGATCATGAATTACCCGTAATACAACTGAGTATTGATTCTAAATATCTTTGGGACGAGCAAGAAGGCATGTATGTTACCGGAGCTAATGGTATCACTGGTTTTTGTTCCAATGACATACCCCGAAATTGGAATCAGGACTGGGAACGCCCCGCCACGGTTCGTTATTTTGAACCAGATGGAAGCATGGCTTTTCAGCTAAATGCTGGAATGAAGATAGGAGGTGGCTGTTCTAGAGGCTACGCTTTAAAAATGTTTAATCTCTTTTTTCGGGAACAGGAATATGGTGATGACATAGTGGATTATCCCCTTTTTGAAAATTTCGATGTCAATACTTTCAAACGATTTAAGTTACGTGGCAGTGGTACCGACTATCCACTTACCATGATTCGAGACGCAACGATTCAAAGTCTCCTTTTCAATCAGGTAGACATTGACCTGATGGCTTATACACCTGCTGTTGTTTATTTGAATGGAGACTATTGGGGCTTCTATGGTATTCGTGAATTTTTCACCAAGCATTATGTGGAAGCGCATCATGGCGTCTCTCAAGACAATATTGATTTGCTCAAAAATCCATACTACACTCTTGATGTAAGGGAAGGAGACGCTAACGACTGGCTTGACTTGACCGATTTCATTCGAACCAATTCATTTACGAATCAAGATAATATGGATGAGCTCGAAACAAGAGTTGACATCAACGAATTTATCAACTATCATATCGCACAAATTTATGTCGTCAATTACGACTGGCCGGCCAACAACGTTAGTGTTTGGCGTGACCGCAATAATGGTAGATGGCGCTGGATGTTGTTTGACACCGATATTAGTTCTGGTTTTGGTCAATGGTCTCCTGCATTGGCAGATTACGATGCCATTAATCATGCTACCACAACTTCTGGCAACTTATGGCCCAATGGAGAAGCTAGTACTTTGTTCTTAAGAAAGATGCTAAACAATCAGGAATTTAAAAATGAGTTTACACAACGTACCTGTACATTTGCCCAAACGATTTTTGCACCAGACCGCACACTTCACTTTATTGATAGTCTTTCAGCTCGTATTGATAGTGAGGTACCTCAAATAGTCACTAAATTCAATAATCCACCATCCAATTGGGTACATTGGGGTGATAATCCTGTAGGAGGAAGCTACTTTGCATGGAAAAACCACCTTTCCAATTTTATTAACTTTTTTAATATCCGCTTTCCTTATGTTTTAAATAACTTTGAAAGCCACTTTAGTTATAATGGGCATTTTGATTTGAATATTAATTATGATGCGGAGACTCCTGGTACGGTTGTTTTTCATAATAATGAAATGCCTATTCCTTATCAATATGAGGCTCAATATTTTAATAATGTCCCCATTGAAATAAAAGCCATTGCTGATGAAGGATATCACTTCGTTCGCTGGGAAGAAACGGGAGACACTACTACTACTATTAATTTTGCAGCGAATACCACCTCTGTTCTTACTCCGATATTTCAGAAGGATGGCGAAGTTGATCCACCACCACCACCACCACCACCACCGCCACCAAGTTCCGATCCTGAGTCTGTTTTTCAGATTTACCCTATCCCATCAAACACTATATTGACGATAAAATATGGCGAACTCACTACAACTCGTTTTCTTATACGAATTTATAACTCGATTGGACAACAAGTGTTCATCAAAGAATTAGAAGCTGGTCCGGTGACACAGGAACTAGAGATTGATGTTCAGGAATGGGCAAATGGTGTTTACTTTTTAGAAACTATTTTTGGAGAGGAAGAGATATTGAAAAAGCTGGTGATTCATCACTAATGGCGATGAAGTTGAAGTTGAAAGTCGGAGAATAGTATCTTAGAAGACACCGATAACTCAAGGCTACACGTCTTAGTGGCCTTCCAGCTTCTCACCACCAAGTTCTCACCTATATTTTTTACAAAAAAAAATCTCCTACATCGGAGGCTGATGACGTAGGAGAATTAAAAAACAATAAATACTATGAGAAACTACACAGTACAAATATAAGTCTCATACATCGTATTTGAAACAGCTCTTTACGTAATGGTGACTCTACAGGACTAAAGTGTGAGAATTGTTTAGAAAACGGTAGATGCGTCTGCAGTTTTTTTGCTTAGAATATTAACTTGCGATTCGATTTAACAATAATCTTTACAAGATTAGCCTTCGAAAGAGCAAATCATAGTGCATTGCTCTTCCCATTTAGATTGCAATTTCGATTTGCGGCTATGCCGTACGATACTTTCTCCAAAAATAAAATAAGGCAACGAGCGGTGCAATCCCTATCAGATATAAATACCAATTTTTTTCTTTGACCGCATCCATATCACCTATCGGTATGTAAGTTGCCCAATGTAAGGGATGACATAAATCTGCATCTTTTTCTTTCCACAAAGAAAGGCAAGCACTCCGAAGTGCAGCATCTTTGGTCATACCATTTCGAAGTTGTGTGTAAAAATCATTCATCATTGTTCGCATAGAGCCCTCATCATTTTTCCATAAGGTAGTCACCACACTTTGCGCACCAGCATATTGAAACCCTTGAACGATAGATAGCAAACCTGTGGTACCATTTCCTAATGTGCAATCACTAAGTACCACCATTTGAGATGCTAGATTTAGATTATAAATTTCCTTTTCTAGAAATGGACTATCGTCAGAAAGTTGAAATGAAAACCAAGGTTTTTTTTCATTATTAGTTTGAGTTGGTATAGATAAATGCAAGAGACTAGCTGTGACTGCTGCTTCCTCAAAGTTATCTCTTTTCGCGCCAAACACTTTCCCTCCCATAACCTTAGTTATTGCGCTCAGATCTCTACCAGAAGTAAAACCTACTACATTTTTATAACTTTCATGTTCTAGATAAGCGGCCCTTGCGTAAAGGTCTGCTCCATAATGATAACTGATCTGATGATCCCGAAGCATAAATGGGTACTTATTAAAAGTACAATCTGAAACCTGCTCAGACAGCAAGGCACTAAATGGCAATTGTGCAACAACTCCATCTGGAATAATCACCAAGCTCGTTGGAAGTGCCCCTAAAGGTTCTACAATTTTTTGATACAATTTATAGGCCATTTCTCTATATCCAGTACAGGCCGCCACCTTATCTCCGTTCCCGTAATTCTGAATTTCTGTTCTCAGTTGCTTAACCCAATTTCCAATTGGAAAGTCTTTTGCGATTCGTCTGCCACGAAAACCATTTTGTCCAATAACAAAAATATATAATTGGTCTGCAGTATCATAAAAAGCAATGACCGCTTCTTCTTTATCAGAAATACGGTTTTGAATTTCACCAACAGTCACTACTGATTCATCATATTGCAAACGATAAAAATCGGGATATTTCTTTTTCGAATCGAATAGTGCGTTTTGATAAGTCTTTCTAATGGCCTTGTAAGCTTCTTCGGTTTTGGTCTCGTTAGCAGTTCCTTTGGAAGAGAGATAGCGTTTCAATTCTTGATCTAGACTTATTTTTTGTTGCTGTAGATTGGCAATTAATTCAACAGGTACATTTGCAATTTGCTTAGTTGAAGGGTCTCGCAAACTTTCGAGTGTTCGTATTTTTCGGCATTTTTCTACAGACCTAAAGACCCGTAAAAGAACGGAAGGGTTATTTGTTTTTTCGTAAAGATTAAATGCTTGAGCGACCAATTCATCATAATGTATTGGATCGTACACCTTTCCAATATGAGCGAGATGCCTATCTACTTCAAATATTAATTCCCGACAAGTCAATGCTTTTTCAAATGCATCTATTCCTGTTTCTCTCCTTGCTATTGCTTCATATGTTTTTGCTTTCCCTTCAAATGCTTTTGATAATAAGGTATTAGCGTAAAAATTTTTCTTATCAGGATTCTCGTCTGGATCAGTATTAGAAAAGCCAGGCACCAATTCTATCAGAGCTTTCTGATAATTCATCAAAGCTTGGTCAACTTCCCTTTCATCAAAAGATTGTTGTCCTTTCATGATTGCTTCCGTTGCCTCAGGGTAAGCAGCCAACTCTTGAGTCGTAAAGGCAATATGCAGCGTATCTCCTCCTGCAAAGACAGGAGCGGACAAAAACAGCAGATATATGAACAGTAAATTTCGCATAGTCTATTTAATGGGCTTAATTTGCACTTAACGAAGTTGCTCAACAACTTCTCTGTAAACATAGCTATTTTACAAGACATGTTAAACTATCGCCATAGAATTTCAAAATGCAAAAATACCTTTATTTGCTCCTAATGTTAAGCCTATCCATCTCTTCTCAGGGTCAATCCTTCATTTCTGTAAAGGAAACTAAACTCATGAAGGGAGACCAAATATACCATTTCATGGGCACCAATTTGTGGTACGCCATCAACCTGGCATCCAAAGGCGAAGGAGGAGATCGTCCCCGTTTACTACGCGAGCTTGACCATTTGAAAAGTATTGGTATTAGCAATGTTCGCATCATGGCTGCCAGTGAAGGTCCATCTTCTGAACCAGGTCGAATGCAACCAGCACTTCAGGAATCCCCTGGACAATACAATCAGGATTTGCTTGAAGCACTTGACTTTTTAATACTTGAACTTGCCAAACGAGAAATCTATGCCGTCATTTGCCTCAATAATTTCTGGCCCTGGTCAGGTGGTATGGCTCAGTATTATAGCTGGAGCAAAAAGGATGCTGCCATTCCTTACCCTCCGATCATTGGCACAAATGAGTGGTGGACCTATATGGAATTTACTTCAAAATTTTATACCAATAGAAAAGCAAAAAAAGCGTTTCGTCAACATCTGAATAAAATCATTAACCGAACCAATAGCATTACGGGAATCCTTTACAAAAATGATCCGACCATTATGTCTTGGGAAATTGCAAATGAACCCCGTGGCATGGAAAAACCAAGAGCTTACCGACGATGGATTCGAAAAACAGCTCGTTACATAAAAAAGATGGATAGTAAGCATCTCCTTACTATCGGTAGCGAGGGCAATACGGCTACCGCCAATGGAAATGATTTCTACAAGGATCATAAGTTCAAACATATTGACTATACCACTATTCATATCTGGGTACAAAACTGGGGATGGTATGATCCTCTTCAAGCAGATAGTACATTTGAAATTGGGCTTAGCAAGGCCAGGGCTTATATAAATGAGCATTTGGCTATTTCCAAAAAACTAAAAAAGCCACTCGTCTTGGAAGAGTTTGGAATATCTCGTGACTTAGATGATCACGATCCTGCCGCTGCAACGGCTATGCGAGATAAGTATTACAGATTGATGTTTGAAACCATTTACCAACATGCTAAAGAAGGAAGTCCAATGGTAGGTTGCAATTTTTGGGCATGGTCAGGAGAAGGACGCCCTGCTAGTACAAAAGCAATCTGGAAGGCGGGTGATGACTTTACTGGTGATCCGCCACATGAATTTCAAGGCTGGTACTCCGTTTATGAAAAGGACAAAAATACTATTGATGTTATTAAAAAATATGCCGATATGTTCAATCGCCTTTTTTAATAGTCCTAAATCGAATGTATAACTTGAAGCTATCCCAATAAATGTCCGACAACAAAAGGAATCTAAAAGGGAATTTAGATGTCATGCATGCCACTAAAACTGGAGTACCTGATTTGAACGTCCATTTGCCGAAAGGCTTAATGTTCTGTGCTAGGTCGAATAATTCTACTTTGGATAAGTGACGGAACAAAATAATTAGGTTAAACAACTTAGAAGGGAAAAGCAAATAAAAGGATCCTTTTCAAAATCTATTCAAGCATCTGCGAAATATATACAAGCTTCTGCGAAATGTATAGATTTCCTTAATTCAAAAGGCTCAAATTTGTGTTATTACTAATTCACAAAAATAACACGAATGAGATTTTTATTTTTAGCATTATTTTTTTTTAGCGGACTATGCATGACTTTAAGTGCACAAGACACTTATACCCGACAAGCAAGTGAGGTAAAGGGAAAGCGCACTGTTTTTACGGAGATACTTATAAATGCCTCACCGGAAATCGTTCGTGCAAAATTTTTAGCCTTTAAAAAGTGGCCTGAATGGAATGCTGTGATTCCTAAAATTGCAATCAAAAGTGGAGACATCAATAATTTGGACACTAAACCTACCCTTGACCTTGACCTTAGATTTTGGTAGAAAAAATGATCCTGCTCCAGCTCCTGTAAACCCTGTCGTTTATGAAAATAACGAAGAAGTATTTGATTGGGGTTTTAAACGATGGTATCTGAAGGCCAACCACGTCTTTATTTTTGAACCAATCAATAATGGGAAAGGAACACGTCTAGTACACTACGAAAAGATGAAAGGGCTGGTGAAGTCTTTCGTTCTGACAAAGAAAACAAAGAAGAACATGACTGAACGATATGAGCTGATGAATGAGGCCCTGAAGAAGATTAGTGAAGCAGCTAATTAAATCAAAAAAAATTCAAAGCTGTCGGGCTATCTAGTTATTTGCCAGATCTAATCTACTAGACAATATTTTAAAATCGAATCAACTTATGTCAAAACAAAAATGGGATAGTAATAACATTCCCAATCAAGAAGGTAAAGTAGTTATCATAACTGGAGCAACAAGTGGCTTAGGTAAAGAAGCAACAAAGGTCTTAGCAGGGAATAATGCTACTGTTATAATGGCTGTTAGAAATACGAAAAAAGCAACAGTAGTAATTCAAGCAATTAAAAAAACATTTCCAAATGTAAAAATTGAAATTAAGTTACTTGAACTCAACTGCCTGAAGTCGATACAAGCTTTTGCTGATGGAATCAAAACGTCTTACAATCGCTTAGATATTTTAATTAACAATGCCGGCGTAATGGCTTGTCCTTTTTCAAAAACAAAAGATAATTTTGAAATCCAAATGGGGGTCAATCATTTTGGACATTTTGCTCTAACTGGACATTTAATGCCATTATTGAAAAAAACAAAATCTTCAAGAATTGTTGTTACCTCCAGTGTTGCGCATCGCCAAGGAGATATTAATTTCGATGATATTAATTGGGAAAACAGAAACTATAAAACAGGAAAGGCATACGGAGATAGTAAATTAGCAAACCTGTATTTCGCTTATGAGTTGGCAAGGAAACTTAAAAATAAAGAGAATGCTCCAATGGTAACTGTATCACATCCTGGATGGACTAAAACAGAATTAGATAGGCATTCCGGACTTTTCCAGTTTCTTGGGAATATCGTTGCTCAGACCGTAGAGATGGGGACATTACCCACACTTAGGGCTGCTATTGACGAGAATGCGAAATCGGGCGATTACTATGGGCCCACCAAGTTATTTGAACTGAGAGGTCACCCATTTATTGTAAAATCTAACAAGTTATCACACAACGAATTGAATGCAGAACGGCTTTGGGACTTATCTGAAAAGATGACTGGTGTTCAATATTAAACAAGTAGTAATATGGCTGATCTTTCTCTTATAAAAGCATAGCGTTTTAGTACCCTGTAACATAAGTTATGTTAAGAATTTGAATGCATTGTTTTTTAGTGAGGTCGATTCCACTATTTTTAAGAATAGCCTAAGCTATTTGAGAAAATTTGGAAGAAGTCATCGCTGAAAAAGAACATTCTAAAATTAAAAAAATTTATGTTATGAGTACTTAGTTTGACGGAATTATTTGGCATCCTCCTTTTGACATTTTTATAAATTTACACGCTAATTCTTTATCGGTCAACCGCTTATTAAATTTAGAAAAATAGTAAAATCCCAAATAATTTTGTCCAGTCACTTAGCCGAGTAAGTGAAAAATATGGTTATATTTCGAAATATACCTGCACAAGAGATCCAAAAATCAAACAAGTCGAATTTCATAACAGAAAAATATTTAACCTAAAAAAGTAATGTCTTGAAATTTTAGAATGATCGGGAATGTCATTCGACAATAATTTAGAATAAAAAAAACTAATGAGAAACCTACTCCTCCTTTTTTTCCTCTTAGGGCTTCACCCTTTGATGGCACAAACTCCAGTAAACATTGCAGTCATTAGCGATAGCTCTCCTGATAGCAAATTGGAATTACAATATGAAAAGAATCTTAAAGAAGAAATTTTGTTGTTGCTCCAACATCGTTATGAAGCAACGATCAATATGTATTACGCTACTTCAAGTAAAGTAGATATGGCAAAATCATTTTCAGATGCTTATACTGAAAACGATATTGTAGTTGGCTTTGGGACAAATACCTCAAACTATGCAATTAGCTTGAAAAAGTATCCCAAACCAACAATTGCTTCTATTGTATTAGATGCTCAACTGCAAGGTTTGCAGAAGACTCCTGCAGGAACATCTGGCATTGAAAATTTTACTTATACGGAGTCGCCATTTGATATGGAACGGGATCTTAATTTATTGTACAGTATTTATCCTTTTGATCATTTGGAAGTGGTTACAGAAAAAGGAACGATTGGAGAAACGCCTTTTATTAAACAACTTTTTGATAAATATCTCCAAGGAAGGAATGTAACAGTGGATCACATTTTTTACAGCGAGAATATTGAGGAACACTTTACGGATATGGCGGATAAAAAAGTAGCCGTTTATGCTTTACCTTATTTTGGAAAAGACACGAGTCAGCTAAAGAATATTTATCAAACTATTAATGAAAACAAAATACCCTCGGCCGCTCTTTTTGGAGAGCGAAATATTGCTGCTGGTGCTTTGGCGGCTTATGAGACCAAAGATAATCTACAAAAAATTCCTCGACGAACGGCACTTACGGTGATGAAAATTGTAGAAGGTCAACTGGCTGCTGACCTTTCGGTGGAAGTACAGACTTATGGAGAAAATCTTATTATCAATATGGAAACGGCTCGCCAAATTGAAATCTACCCTAGTTTTGATGTCATGGCAAATGCGACCTTGATCAATCTTGAAAATATTCAAACGGATAACAAATTGACTTTGCAAAAAGCAATTGCACAGGCGCTGCAAAATAATTTAGAAATAAAGATTGAACAAGCAGATGTACGTATTGCCGATACTGAAATTGGAATTGCCAAAGCGGATTTACTGCCCCAAATTGATGTTTCTACTAGCCTATCCTATACCGATGAATTAACCGCTTTGTCCCGACAAGGCGCACAGGGAAGAGGAAATTGGCTTTTGAGCGGAAGTGCTTCTCAAGTTGTTTTTGCAGAACCTGTTTTGGCAAATGTTGCCATTCAAAAAATGCTCAAGGAAAGTGAAGAAAAGCAATTATTGCAAACTCAATTAGACGTGGTGATTGACGTGACCAATGCTTATATGAATATTCTATTTGCAAAAAGCAACCTCAATATCCAACAACAAAATGTGGAACGGAATAAAGATAATTTTGATATTTCCAAAGCTAAAGAGGCCATTGGTTCTTCAGGGGCTTCTGACATCAATCGTTGGGAGGCAGAACTAGCGAATGCGAACATTGAACTGAACAATGCTTTTGCAGCTTTGCGTCAAGGAAAGTTTCAACTCAATCAATTGCTCAATCGACCAATCAACGAACCTGTCGATATTAGCGAATCGACCATTGCAGAATCAATGCTTATTTTATCTGATGAACGAATGGTCTTTATTAATGACTATGGGAGTTTAGATAAGCTTTCTAATTTTTTAGTCGATTATGCAAAAGACAATTTACCCGAGTTAGCACAGATTGACTTGGGTTTAAAAGTGCAGGAACGATTGCAACTATCACGAGAACGGGCCATGTATTTACCTTCGGTGGCCATGAGTGGTTCTGTCAATCGGGTACTTGGAAGACTTGAGATTCCTGAAGTTTTTCCACCTTCGGACAAAGCTACTACTTGGGATGTCGGCTTGGGCCTTTCTTACCCTATTTTTCAAGGCAATAGTCGAAAAAAACTCATCGAACAATCAAAGCTTAGCGTGATTCAATTGCAGAATACTCGAAAGAACACAGAGAATCAATTGGAACTTTTTATCAGAGCAAGTTTAGAAAATGTAGGTGCTTCTTTTTCTAGAATGACACTTGCTCAAACGGCGGCGAATGCCTCTCTTAAAAATTATGAGATCGTTCAAGATGCTTATTCCGCTGGTCAAACTAATATCACTACTTTGATTGATGCTCAGAGTAATTCCCTAGGAACCGAACTACAAGCCACTAATGCGGTGTATACTTTTATTCAAGACTTCTTGAGTCTAGAGCGTTCTATCGGCTACTTTAATTTCTTAGCAACATCTTCTGATAAAAATGATTTTTTCCAAAGAATTCAACAATATTTCAATCAATAATAAATGCCGCAGGTATCGAATACCTAATCATTATAACTTAGTACTTACAATATTTTAAACAGATGAAGATGAAAAATACACTTAAAATGAAAGCATATTTCTTCCTTTTCTTTTTAGCATTTTCTCTAATTTCCTGTAGTGAAAAAAAAGAAGAACCGGTCGCAATTATCAAGCCTGTCAAGTACAAAAAAATCGGCTACTCGACAGGAAGCCAAATCCATAGCTTTCCTGGAGTAGTAAAAGCAGAACACGAAACCAAATTGAGTTTTAAGGTGGGGGGCACTTTAAATACAGTCAAGGTGGAACTTGGAGATCAAGTAAAAAAGGGGCAGTTGATTGCGAGCATTGACCCAATAGATTATACCATTCAAACGGATCAGGCTAGGTCCCAAGAAGAAGGTTCGGAGGCTAACGTGCAAAGTGCCGAGGCTAATGTCAAAAGTGCAGAAAGCCAGTTAATCAATTCCCGTTCTAGTTTTGAAAGGGTAGAGAGATTATACGAAAACAATAGTGTGCCGATAAGTGATTTTCAGCAAGCTAAATCTGGATATGCCTCCTCGAAAGCACAATATGACGCAGCCTTGGCACAACTGGCATCCGCAAAAACGCAAGTAACAACTGCAGGAAAACAAGTTCAAGCAGCAGGAAATCAAGCCAATTACACTAGACTTTATGCACCGATGAATGGAATTATTACTTCTGTAATGGTGGAGGCTAACGAAGGCGTGGGGGCAGGTAGTCTTATTGCAGTATTGAGTAGTGTAGGTAACCCAGAAATTGAAGTAGGCGTTCCCGAAGTACTCATTAATAATTTTAAAAAAGGTCAACAAGTTACGGTCGAAATACCCTCTATCCCAAATCAAGCATTTAATGGCCAAATACAAAAGGTAGCTTTTGCATCTGGAAACTCACCAACATATCCAGTTATCGTTAGCGTCAATAATTCAAAACAAATACGGCCAGGAATGGCGGCTAATGTTACTTTTCAATTTGGTAATCAACAGTCTGCAACTAAAAATTTGGTGATCCCTGCAGTGTCAGTCGGTGAAGATGCAAAAGGAAATTTTGTGTTTTTAATTGTTGATGCTGGTGGTGGTAAAACCATTGTCAAGAAGCAACCGATAAGTGTTGGAAAACTAACTTCCGAAGGTTTTGTCGTAATCAAAGGTTTAACAGTTGGTCAAAACATTGCCGTAGCAGGTTTACAAACCTTGCTGGAAGGGCAAGAAGTGAGGTTACAATAAATAGCCCTTACAAAGTGCTTAGAATAATGTTTGTCGAACGTACAATATCTAAGGTCAAGTCAATATAGTGTTTCCAAAACATCAACCAATAAATCAATGAATCTTACTCAGTTTTCCATAGAAAAAAATAGAATTACCTATACACTAATAGCTACGATAATAATACTAGGCTTTGCTTTATACCAAACACTACCCAGAGATAGTATGCCGCCAATGACCATAAAAATGGCAACGGTAGTCTCCGTATTCCCAGGTGCGGCACCAGAAAGAGTGGAGGAATTGCTTACCGATAAGATTGAAAAAGTAGTTCAAGAATTACCAGAACTAAAAGAAGTGGCGAGTACTTCTAGAACAGGTTTATCGGTAATCCAAGTGACGCTTAAAGATGAAGTTGCACCTGAAGAATTACAAAGTGTTTGGGATCGGTTGCGTCGAAAATTAAATGGCATTCAAAGTTTGCCAGAAGGAGTGAAGCCTAATTTAAATGATGAAGGCATCGGCGATGTGTATGGTATTGTTTTAGGTATTACAAGTGATGGTTTTTCGTATGCTGAAATGAAAGAATACGTAGATGACATCAAAGATGATTTAATAAAATTAGACAATGCTGCTGAAGTAGAATTAGGAGGAGAACAAGACGAACGGGTATTTGTAGAATTTGATGATTCTAGACTAAAGGAGTATGGATTATCTTCTCAAAAATTAAGCAGTATTATTGCGACCCAAAATATATTGAGTTCTGGTGGCCAAATTAATGTAGAAGATGAACGGATTGTTTTAGAACCTACTGGAAACTTCAACACACTTTCTGATATTCAGGACATGTTAATTCCAGTTGGCGATGGCAGTCAGTTAGTTTATTTAAAAGATATTACCATCGTAAAAAAAGGATACATTTCTCCTGCAAAACAAAAAGTTAGTGTCAATGGAATGAATGCGATCACCTTACATGTTTCCCTAAAAAGTGGCGCAAACATTATTAATTTAGGAGAAGAAGTGGATGCGGTAAAAGCAAAATGGAATGCATCATTACCAGTTGGCTTAAAACTTCATACCTTGTCTTCTCTGGATAAATATGTTGACGACCAAGTAAGTAGCTTTATGGTAAGCCTTGCTCAATCTGTAGCCATTGTATTTATTGTGATGTTATTTTTTCTAGGCTTTCGAACAGGCTTAATTATTACGGCTTTAATTCCAATGGTAATTGTAGCCACATTTATGGTGATGGGTATAATGGATATAGGTATTAATAAAGTATCCTTGGCGGCACTAATTATGGCATTGGGAATGATGGTTGACAATGGAATTGTGGTTGCCGAAACTATCGTTGTAAAACTAGGACAAGGCATCAATAGAAAAGACGCAGCCATCCAAGCCTGTTCGGAATTATTTACGCCACTTTTGATTTCCACCTTGACTACCTCAGCAGCCTTCCTTTCTTTTTACTTAGCAGAATCAGTGATGGGGGACATTGTTGGTCCTATATTTTTAGTTATCACTATTGCATTGGTGTCATCTTGGTTGACTTCACTTACTGTAATTACTTTGCTCGCTTACCTATTTATGAAAGTAGATAAGGATGCTAAAAAAAGCATCATTGACCGGTCAATAGAATGGTTAAAAGAATATTACAAAAAACTTATTTTAACTGCATTAATGCACAAAGGAAAAACGATGTTACTTATCGTTGGGATGTTTGTCCTAGCATTATTTGGCTTTACGAAAGTTGCTTTTTTATTCTTTCCAGATAGTGATCGAAATATGATTACGGTTGACATCAATTTGCCATTAGGAACTAAGATTGAGCGTACAACTCAAGTCGTGTCTGGGATTGAAGCATATATTTCAAAAGAGTTAAAAACCTCCAAAACCAAAACGGACGGCATTGTAGATTGGTCTTCCTACGTAGGAGAAGGACCAACCCCTTACGACCAAGGATATCAACAAGATGAAGCCAATTCAAGTTATGGCCATATTTTGGTCAACACTTCTAGTTATGAGGCCAATCAAAATATCATCAATAAATTGGATACTTATTGTTATAATAGTTTTCCAAACGCAGAGATTAAAGTCGGACTATTGGCCGCTGGCCCTGGAGGAGATCCGATTGAAATAAAAGTAATGGGGGACGACCCTGATATACTCTCTACCATCTCGGAACAAATAAAGCTAAAACTTAACTCCATTGCTGGAACCAAAAATATAAAAGATGATTGGGGGCCAAAATCTAAGAAGTTCATTATTGATGTTGACCAAGTGAGAGCGCAATCCGCAGGAGTCTCCAGTCAAGATATTGCCATTTCTTTACAAACCGTTTTGGATGGATTTACTACTGGTGAATACAGAGAAGGAGATAAGTCTATACCTATCGTGATGCGGAGTGATAAAAGTCAAGAACAGACTTTAGAGTCTATCGAAATCCTAAGTATTTTTTCTCAAAGTACGGGTAGAAATGTACCTTTATTACAAGTCGCAAGTATTAAACCGGTTTGGCAATATGCTAAAATAAAACGATTGAACATTAATCGGACCATCTCAATTTCAAGTCAATTGAGGGAAGGTGGAAATGCCTCTGTGGTAACTGCTGAAATTACACCTTGGCTAAACGAGCAAGCTAAAAATTGGAGCCCTGGATATACCTATAAATTTGGTGGAGATGCTGAAAGCACAGCCGAAAACATGGGAGCAGTAATCAAGTATTTACCGCTTTGTGGATTTATCATTTTACTCCTATTGATTATACAATTTAATTCCTTTAGAAAAATGATAATGGTTTACTGTACCATTCCCTTATCGCTCATTGGAGTCTCGGTTGGCTTGCTTGTTTTTCAAGAACCATTTGGATTTATGCCATTCTTAGGAATCATTGCATTGGCAGGAATTATTATTAATAATGCAATCGTATTAATTGACAGAATGGAAGTGGAACAGAACGAACTAAAACGAAAAGAAGAAGACGCTGTAATCACAGCTTGCCTACAACGTTTTAGACCAATATTACTAGCTACATTTACCACCGTTTTAGGTTTGATTCCCTTGTATTTAACAGGCGGAGAAATGTGGGAAGGTATGGCTGTTTCTATTATGATTGGTTTATTGTTTGGTACAATAATTACATTGTTTTTTATTCCTGCTTTTTATAGCGTTCTCTTTAAGGTGAGCTATAAGGATTATGTATTTGATGAAAAGTTAATGGAAGAGTAAAGTAGTCAAGCCCTTCATTGAAGTAATATCAAGATTTCATCTTGATATTACTTCATTCGTAAACAATCTAAAATATATAATCAGCCACCTACTTATTGATACTCCCTTGACAATAGCAACATTGAAGGTGATTTGTCCTATTAAAAGTAGTCATACCAAAAAAAAGAAGTAGACTTCTCATATGTTTTTTTTTAATACCTGTGTAAAATTTACGTTTTAATTCTCAGCTAATATTTTTTAAAAACCGCCCATTTATAAACTCTCGGAAGCAGGCAAAACAGTTGTCATTAGAAAAATATAACTTTCGCAGAGTCTATTTAATGAGTTAAACTTCCACTTCCTACATTTTAAACGACCTCCTATCAAAGTTAACACACTTTTTTACAACTATTTTCGTTTAAAATCTTAATTGTGTTCCCTATCTAGGTCAATAGAACTCTTATTAACTTTTCATGTAAACGATATTACAATACAAGCTTAAAGGCCTTGCTGAATAGCTCGTGTTTAAGCACTTTTTTATATCTTAGATAAAAGGCGATTTACAACATGACTTATACATTAATTACACGAATATATGTTGGTTTTTTCTTGCTACTTCTTGTTTGTACAGGTTGTAAAAAGGAGACCATAACGGTTGGAGACAACGAGCCTCCTTCAGTTAATTACGTCCCACAAATTCGTATAGAAAGCTATGTCAATCGGGTATTTATCGACCTCATTGGTCGTGAGCCACTCGACAATGAAATGGCTACAGAGGTAGATGCTCTTAAATCCACACAAATATCTACCTCATCAAGGTCAGCCTTGATTTCCAAACTTCAAAACAATACTAACTTTATAGAAGGAGATACTTCTTATCAAAGAGCTTATCACCAACACCTATATAATCAGGCAAAAATTCGCTGTATCGAAGGTGCTTCTGATGCACTAATCGAAGAGTTCATTAATATTACAGAAGATGAGCTCGCGATACTCAGATTGACTAACATTATTAAATCAAGAGAAGATATGCAAAACGGAACCATTCAGTTCAATGAGATGCTTGGTCGAGTGGTTTCAAATGACATCTATGATCAGATCAATATGAACAGCTTCAATTTTGTCAATGCGACCTTTGACAATTTATTTTGGCGCTTCCCTACGGATGCTGAATTCAACGCCGGTTTTTCTATGGTAGAAAATAATAACTCCGCCAGCCTTTTTGGAATCAATGGGCAAACCAAAGAAGATTATGTCAACATTTTGATTAACTCAACTGAAATGTATGAAGGAATGATCATTTGGGTTTACCAACAATTACTTTCACGCAGACCATCTACCGAAGAGACGGTTAAACTTTTAGAGGACTTTGTTTCCAACAAAAAAATTCAAGACATTCAACACCATATTATGATCACTGACGAATATGCCAACTTTTAAATTGCTAACAAGAAAAAATCAAATAGAGCTTCATGAGTTTTACAAAAAAATATTACATCCTTTTCTTTTCAATACTTTGCTTGTTTTCTTGCAAGGAGGAATCATATATCTATGAGGTCAACGATCTTACAGTCGAATCCAACAATTCGAATAAAGGAAAAGAAAAATCTCCCGCTCAATATATCAATATACTTTACGCCAATCTATATCAAAAACCACTTAGTCCAAACAAATTAGTGGATCTCATCAATCTTGCTAACTCTATTGGAGACAAGCAGATTGCTTACGAAACCATTATTGCTAAGATGATGACAGACCCCGAAATTCAAATCCCTAGCAAAAGCAGTATGGACGCTGACATTCCAGCCTTTGTAACGGAAACCTACAAACGCTTTTACGTTCGCATTCCAACCGAAGCAGAGAAAACATATTTTGTCAACTTTATCCAATCACACCCCAACATTGGCCCAGAGCACATCTATTTTTCTTTTGCAACTTCTAACGAATATTATTTTTACTAAGTCATGAAAAGAAGATCATTCATAAAAAAAGCCGGACTCACTGCAGCTTCTTCTATTGCTGTTCCATACCTACTTCCATCTGGTCGTTTATTCGCTCAGACTGGAGCTGCAACAGCTGGGCACGTAGTGCTCGTACTCTTTGCAGGCGGGGTACGCCAACAAGAGTCGATGCTCAAACGATATTTGGCCGAAAGCCAAGGACTAGACATTGAAGGGAACATCATGTACAACATGCTTACGGGGGACGTCCCTGAACTCAAAATTGTCTATGGCGTGGAAAGTGCAGATGGTCAACCAGGTGGCGAGCCGATTGCTTCTATTTTAGAAACACCACTTCAACTACAGGGCACCTTGTTCCCTGAAGTCCGATACTCCAACGGAGGTACTGGCCATTATTCAGGATTAAGTACTGGCCTGTCTGGGCACTATGGACTCACCCAAGGTTTACAAAACAGACCACTTCACCCAACTATATTTGAATACCTACGCAGACATGCTGGTTACAAAGCAACCGATGTTTGGTTTATGGGCACAGGTACCGGTAATTCCATTCCTTTGCTCAACCATTCTGGTCATTCAGGATATGGAGCTCAATATGGTGCAAACTTTTTTGCTCCAACGGTTACTTTCGAACGTGAAGGCGGTGAATTTCTAAATGGTTTTAAAACTTATCACCCAGACGAGGAACTAGATCCTATTGAAAAGATGCGCGTATTTCTCAATCAAAATTTTATGGCGCAAGGTGGTGGCATTCCAAACCTTAATAACACAAAAGAAGAAAAAGAAGACATTAAGGCTTTTATTCAACACGTGTTTGATCAACTAGATAACGACCAAATTGCATTCCCTCCAGTTACCGACAATCAAGATACTGCAACGATTGGCTATACTACCGAACTACTCAAATGGTTTAAACCAAAATTAACGGTTGTCAACATGAGTGCCATTGATGTTTGTCATGATAGCTATACGGGCTACCTCCAGAGTTTACACCGAGCAGATCACGCCGTTGGTCATTTATGGAAATTCATTCAAGAGCAGATTCCTGAAATGGCTGGTGACACCGCTATGATCGTCATGCCAGAGCATGGTCGAAATTATGAACACAATGCAGTACTTGACCAAAACGATTGGTTTGCTTTTGACCACGATTCAGATGCCAACTCTCGACGAATTTTCACCATGATGGCAGGCCCTGGAATTGATGCCAACTTAATAGTGGGATCTCCTAGCAATCCAATAGGAGACGCTGCTGATGTAGTACCAACCATCGCAGATATTTTAGGAATAAAAAATGAAGTCATGTCAGCCGGTTTATTACATCCTGGTGCTATGTCTTTATTTGATCGGATTTAAAAAAACTTTGTCAAAGAACCATAAACATTTTGCCAGAAAAAAAATAGAACAGTGAAAAACAGATTCACCATATTATCATTTCTAGCTTGCTTATCATTGAGCCTTTGGATGGCTTCCTGTAGCAAGGAACATGAAAATCCATTTGATCAACTCGAAGAAGAGGAGACAAAAGATTCTACTATTGTACAACTCAATGCTACGAGTATTGAAGGTTTACACGCCAATATATTTAGGCCAACCTGTGCAAACTCTGGTTGTCATGATGGCACTTTCGAACCAGATTTCCGGACGGTCAGTAGTACCTACAATACGCTCGTTTATCAAGCCATTATCAAAAACGATCCACAGGGTTCATACACCTTTCGGGTAAAGCCGGGAAGCATCAATGAATCTGTTTTGATGGCACGACTTACTTTTGATATTGACAACAACTCTGGCATCATGCCACTTGCCCTTGAACCAGATTCGGATTGGCCGGACAATGCAGAAACTTACAAGCAAAATGTTAGTGACTGGATTCAAGCTGGTGCAAAAGATATTTTTGGCAACAGCCCTAATACTTCCAATCAACTACCTCAAATGGAAGGTGCTATGGCACGTGCCAACGGTCTCTGGCTTGAACGATCCGGCAATGGACAAAGCAGCATTTCTATTCTTGAAACGGTCAATAGCATTGAACTGTTCTTCGCATTTTCTGATGATGCTACTGGCTCACAGGACTTAACAGAAAATACCCTTCGCTTTTCAAGTCAAAAAGATGATTTTGAAAATGCTGAAGTGATGAATTTGCAAATCAATAGTTCCGCCCAACAACAAGTAGGATACTTTGGCAACAATGTCAGCTACTACCATAGTATCACCATCAATCCGCAGGATTATGCTGCTCTTGGCGAGACTATTTACTTCCGAGCAAAAATCAAAGACAACGATAATCCTGTCATTGAAATTCCTGCGGATGCTGGCGCCGATTATATAAAAGATTATTTTTCATTTACCATAATTGAGTAATGAGTCGAATTACATTTTTACTGATCACCTTGTTCGTTGCTTCCTGTACCAAGGAATCGAATGAACTCAGTTTTGACACAACACCCAAAATTGACTTACTATCTATTTCCAACGACACGATTATAGAATTTCAAGAATCCATTTCTTTTTCGATTAGCTATGAAGATGGCGATGGCGACTTGGGCAATCCTGACCCGAATATAAACTCACTTTTCGTAAAAGATAGTCGTTTACAAAATGAAGATGCCTTTTACGTTCAACCGCTTGCTCCTGTTGGTGAAAGCATTTCCATTACTGGAAATTTGACGATTGAGCTTGCTAGTACTTTTATCTTAGGAAATGCAAACACAGAGTTCGTCACTTTTACAATTTACATGCTTGACCGAAATGGCAACAAAAGTAATGTTATAGAAACAGAACCAATAACAATCATAAAATAGTAAGTGCTTGGACAAAATTGGGTTAACATTAATCAGTGAAAGATTTTAGTTCTAATTGACTAAATTTTAGTCTTCATCCTTTTGGCTGTAGCCTAAAATTTGGGAAAAGTAGGACTAAAAGACTCTGTGATTAAACTATAACTTAATTTAGTCCCAGCACTTAAGTCCACAAAAATAACCATGAAGAGAATTTGTACCCTTGTGACTTTATTTTGTTTGTTCAGCATGTTTGCTTATGCTCAACCAACTTACTATATGGACAACCTAACGGTAGACGACTGTAAAGGATTTCTCCTAGACAGTGAGAACGGAGACGTTGGCGGCAACTACGATCACAATGAAAACTTCACTTTTTCTATTTGTATTCCTGGAGTACCTGAAATTACTTTAAATTTCACTTCGTTTTGCACAGAACTTGATTTCGATTATATGCGTTTCTATGACGGGCCGGATACTTTGTCTGCTCAAATTGGACCTGTCTATACTGGCGAAGTAGAACCTCCTCCCATCACCGCTACCAGCGGTTGTTTGACGGTCAATTTCATCAGCGACCCTAGTGTAACCTGTACCGGTTGGTTTGCCAGCTGGTGTGTTGAACCTCCAATTCCTGAGCCCGTCCCCATTGAAACAATAGGCACTATTCCTTGCGAATCAAATTCTTTAATCATCACTTTTGCAGAGCCAATTCCTTGTAATGAAATCACAGCTGCCGCCTTTTCAATCATAGGCCCGCAATCACCCTCTGTCATTTCAGCTACCCCCTCCCCATGTACTGGAGGAACAGCAAGTACCGTTGTTTTGACTTTAGATAACCCGATAAGCTCAAGTGGTAACTACACGCTTACCTACACCACCATATATGAAGACCCCTGCACGGATGCTACACCTTTGGTTTCTCAACAAAATTTTTCTGTTGTGGATTGTCCGCTTAGCATTACGGTGACTGCAGATGCCAATCCAATTTGTGAAGGTGCTTGTACTTTTCTGCTAGTAGAAGCATTTGGCGGTGGCTCATCTACTTATAATTACAATTGGAATCCTAGTTTGCCCAATAGTACCAATGTTGAGGTTTGCCCAAATATAAGTACCACTTATACCGTTACAGTTACCGATAATAATGGTGCAAGTGCCGTCAATTCTATTTTTATAGAAATACAAGGCGCTCCAACAATCATTAATAATGACACCACTATTTGCCAATCAGCTGATCCTTTTTTTCTGACAGCAAATCCTGTTGGCGGAACATGGTCTGCAAATGGAATCGACGAAGACAGCCAAGAGAATGGCTACTATGATCCTTCTTTGGTTCCTTACTTACGAGACACCATTACTTATGCAGATGCTGCTGGTTGTAGTAGTCAAATATTTATTGATTTCACTCCTTTGGATCAAGGTAATGACGATGCATCTTGTCCTGGAGAAGCTCCTTTTTACGTATCAGGTGGATTACCTGTGGGCGGTACTTGGAGCGGACTGAACATTACAACAGATGGATTATTTACGCCTCCCGCTGACAGTGGTAGTTTTCTAGTAACTTATACACATCCCAATGGTTGTGCTGGAAGTAAGTGGATTAATGTTGGAGAAATTGAAATGCCAGCGCTTGATTCTATTTGTCAATCAACTCCTGCTTTTATGATTCCAGTTACACCATTTGGTGGGACTTGGGCGGGCACAGGAATCGTTGATGAGGACACAGGCATGTTTGATCCGGAGGTAGGTATTCAAGGAGACAATGTTTTAGTATACACCATTAACGGTTGTGTGGATTCTATCAATCTAATTATAAAAGCAATTGATGCCGCTTGGGATTTTTCTGCATGTCCTGATCAGGCGCCTTTCATTCTTGAAGGTGATTGGAATCCAACAGGTGGCCTTTGGTCTGGCGCTGGTATTATTGATCCGCTTACCGGTTTGTATGACCCTTCTATTCTTCCCAATTTCACTAATGACACCTTACTATACTTTGTAGACGGATGCATCGATTCAAGAATTGCTTACATTCGTCAAACAGAAATTTACATAGAAGACACTATTCATTTTTGTGTGTACGACGATCCGATTGAGGTCAGTCGAAACGTAATGGACTATGTTCCTTGTTGTGGGATTTGGACGGGAGCAGGCATGTCAAATTTAGGAAATAACATTTGGCAATTTGATCCCGAGCAAGCAGGCGTAGGAACGCATAATCTAACTTATGCTAAAAATGATTGCTCCGATTTCATGACTGTAATGGTACATGCTAGCCCAATTATTTCACCCTTGACTATTTGTGAAGGAGAGTTTCCTATCAATTTAGTTGGGAGTCAAATTGGGATCTGGACAGGAACTGGTATTGTCAATAACATGGATGGTGTTTTTGATCCAATAATTGCAGGAGTTGGTGTGCATACTATTTATTTGGAAAACACCTTTGGTTGTATTGGACAGGGTTCCGTTAATGTAACGCCATTTATGGAAGCAGTGATTGATGAGATTCCAGACTATTATTGCTACAAAGATACCCTGATTAATATTCCGACTTCACCAGCAGGTGGACAGCTAACAATTAATGGAGTTACTGCTAACTTCTTTAATCCGGCCTCTTATGGCGAAGGTATTTATAACATTACTTACTCTATTGGCGCGGGACAGTGTTTGAGTGAAACGAATGTCATCGTTGAAGTGGGTTCTCCAATTGTTGCAAGCACTACTTTTCTACTAGATAGTATTTGTTATGGCAACGCAATTACCATTGCTGCTGAAGCTATCGGCAGTAGCTCGAACGGGCAGTATACCTACACCTGGACTCAAGGCTTAGGTTTTGGAAAAACTCATTTTGTTGATCCGACAAACACGACGACATACATCGTCTCTGTTGCTGATGGTTGCTCAGACCCTGCTACTGCGACGACGACCGTATTTGTTCATGACCAAATACAAACATCGTACACTACTGGTCCGGAAGTTTGTTTTGACGAAAGTACTTTTGCGACAATCACTGCTTCGCCAGGGAGTAACTACACCTACGTTTGGGATAGCGAACCTCCTACGATAGACAACACGATTCAAAGTTATCCAACTTCTTATAATGTGGAAGTCACCAATAATGATACAGGCTGTTCAATTGACACGGAAGTTGACTTAGCTGGTTATGATTTGATTACTGCCAACTTTGATCTTTCACCAAATACTGCTGATTGTATTTCAACTATTGATCCTACTATTCAGCTGATTGATTTCAGCGTAGGAGCGACCGGAGGTTATTGGGATTTTGGTGATGGAAGCCCTCGCGTTCCTTATGTTTTTGGTGAAAGCGTTAATCATACTTTTCCCGATACCGTTGGTAATTATAATATCATTTTGCACTTGGAAAATGAAGGGGATTGTATTTCTGAAGATGAAGTTGGCGTTTGTATCAAAGCAGATTATCGCATTTTTGCCCCCAATGCTATGACACCTAACCTAGATGGCAAAAATGATTTCTTTCAAATTAAAGGTCTATTTATTAAAGAGATTGAATGGCAAATTTTTGATCGTTGGGGCCAACGTCTTTTTACTGGAACTAGCTTGGATGATACTTGGGATGGCTTTCACAAAGGTACTCGAGTACAGGTTGGCGTTTATGTTTTTATCGCCAAGTATACTACTAAGTTTGATAATACTAGTCAGGTTTTGAAGGGGCACATTACAGTTCTTTATTAGGATAAAAAGTATGGCCATGAATCCTTTACTTTTCAGAGCTGCAGCCTAGTCGATCCGTTTATAAAAAAGAATACAAAAATTTGTTGAGGTATCAGAAAGCAAAATTATAATATAATTTACCTGGATTATTTTATAACATAACTAGTCCCACGACCTTGTCCATTTCTTTCAATGAGGTTATTATTAACCAACTTTGCTAATAATTTCTTTACTGTTGGTTTGGGAATATTTAAGCCAACCGATAAATCATTGGATGTACATCCCGGGTGATTTCCTATGAATATATAAATCAATTTTTCCTTATTTGACAATTGGGTCTCAATACTCGTTCCCTTTAATTTTAGCGCGAGTTTGTTTTGAATATTGATTAACGATTGTAAAAAGAAGTTGACCCATTCAGAAATATCTTCGTTGGGCCGTTGCGCTTGACAAGTTCGAAGTGTTTGATAGTAGGCTCTTTTATTCGATTCAATTTCGTGTTCAAGACTCACATACTGAATCCATTTGTAGCCCATTTTCATTAAGAGCAGGGTAGTCAGCAATCTTGTCAACCTTCCGTTTCCATCTTGAAAAGGATGAATACTTACAAAGTCATAAGCGAAAGCAGCCGCTTTTATTAGTGGATGAACTTCATCTTCATTTCCATACCATTTAATAAGTGCTCGCATGGCATCTTCAGTTGCTATTCCTGGGTCTGTTGTTCTAAAAATTATTTGTCGGCTTCCATCTGGAAAATTAGCTTCCACTGCGTTAGTGTGTTGCTTATATTCTCCGCGATGCCAATTGTCTTTTTTGCTGATGCGCAAAAGTTGGTTGTGGAGATTTTTGATATTATTTTCTGCAATTTCAATGTCACCAGAACTTTGAATAATTAAATCAAGTACATTGAAATAACCAACAACTTCCTGCGAGTCGCGGTCTTCAATTTTGCTAACATCAATATTATCCAATAAACGTTCAACATCCCTATCTGTCAATTTTGAACCTTCAATTCTTGTAGAAGCTCCCACACTTTGAATTGTAGCAATGGTCCTCAATTGCTTAAGACTCTGCCCTTCCCGCTTTTCGATGCTTGACCAACTAGCATCGTAGCGATCTATCTGACTCAGTGTACCTAGAAGCTGCCAATCTAAGAGTAGTTCAAAATTGTAAACCTTACTTTTCATACTTACAAGATAGGTAGATTACAAACAAAACGATACGATTTGATACTATAATATTCATTTTTGATACGATTATTAGTTTTTTAGTTCATTTTATTTTGAAAACTAATAATCCACTGAATAGCAAAAACATAAAATACGATACGATTTGATACTTAAATATTCGCAAATGATACTAAGATATTCGATTCTCATTCAATTTTTATCCAATACTCCTAGCCTTAAAACAAAACGACCGTTCACAAATAAATGCGAACGGTCGTTTGTTTTATATTTAAACCAAGTACCTTCTACATACCCAACTGGTCCATCACAAAGTTGTACTGTGCCTTAATATCTTCTATCTGCTTCTCCGTTGATTTACCAGAGCCATGCCCTGAATCAAAATCCATGTACAATAAGATTGGGTTGATTTGTCCCGGATTATTTTGAAGAGCTGCCACAAACTTTTTAGCGTGTAGCGGATCAACACGAGTGTCGTTTTCACCAGCGATCACCATTGTGCTTGGAACATTGACTCCCATACGGATATGGTGATAAGGAGAGTAGCTTAAGATGTTTTGGAAGTCTTCTTTTTTCTCTGGGTCCCCATATTCTGGAATCCAATAACGAGCGATCAGGAATTTGTGAAAACGTACCATATCTAAAAGTGGGACAGCACAAATTGCAGCCTTAAACAAATCAGGACGTTGAGTAATAACCGCCCCAATCAAAAGTCCACCGTTACTTCCACCACGACAAGCAAGGCGTTCGTTGTTCGTATAACCTTCTGCTATCAAATATTCAGCCGCAGCGATAAAGTCGTCAAAAGTGTTTTGTTTTTTGAATAACATACCGTCTTCATGCCAAGCTTCTCCATATTCATCACCTCCTCGAATACAAGCGATAGCGTATACACCACCACGGTTGATGAAGGTCGCAGGCAAGCCAACAAAACTTGGAGACATACCAATATTGAATCCTCCGTAACCATATAGCAGCGTTGGATTATTGCCATCCAGCTTCATTCCTTTCTTATGCATTACGAAAAGTGGAACACGTGTGCCGTCTTTTGATTCGTAAAATTTTATAGATGCTTCAATATCATCCGTTTTGATTGGGACATCTCTTTCGAAATATAAATCCCATTTCAAACTACTTCCATCCAACTTAAATATTTTTGTTGGAGAAGTGAAGGTGGCAAGATTTACAAACATCGTGTTAGATTCTTTATGGTAAGAGAATCCGGCAATGTTTCCAACTTCAGGTGCTTCAATTTCTTTAATGAACTTTCCATCCAGAGTATAAGCAAATAATCGACTAATCACATCCTTTTTGGCTTGAACAATCAAATAGTCTTTTGTTACTTCAAAACCTTCAATTACCATCTCTTCCTTTTCAGAAACGAGATCTTTCCAATTTTTAAAATCAGGCTTTGCTTTATCAGCTACCATGATTTTAAAGTTAGGTGCTTCATGGTTGGTAAAAAAGTAAATCTTATCCCCTTGTGCATCTGGATAGGCACGGTATTTTTTGCTACTATAAATTGTTTTAGGATCATCTAAAGTTCCAACAGGACGCATCTTTAAAGTATTGGAATAGAAATCACCTTCGGAAATAAAAGAGATATCACTTTCGCGCGTATCCCAAGTAGACACAAAGTTTTTCGAATCTTCAGGTGCGAACAAAAACTGATCTTTGTTACGGTCTGTTCCTATCTTATGCTTATAGGTTTTAAGTGGAATTTGCTTTTCGAGCATCTCTTTTGTACCAACTGTGATGTAGGCATGTTCCTCATCCTTGGTCCAGGTAAAACCACGAAGACCAGAAATTGTATCACCCATTATCTTTCCAGTTTTGGTATCAACAACACGGTAGGTACTAATCTCTGCACCTTTGTACTGCACACCAACTGCAACCTTATCTCCGTCCTTAGTAAAATTAACACCAGAGATCGCAGACATACCTGATTCATCAATACTGATTGGATCGAAAACCAAAACATCTTCATCTCCTAATCGAGTGTACAGTTTATATTGTTGTTCCCCTTTTTTCTTTACGTAGAAAAATTGTCGCTCACCAGCAAGGAAAATGGGGCCGGTGATATCGCGGTCGATGTAGGCTGCAATTTCGCCTTCAAGTCCAGCCATTTCTTTTCCACTTGACTTAAGGTAAGACAAAGTATAATCATGTTGGGCACGAGTCCAATCAATAACCTTTTGATCGGTCTTATCTTCGAGCCATTGGTAATTGTCGGTTAGTTTTAAACCATGTAGATCATCTACAACTGGAACTTTTTCAGTCTTCGGAGGAACGAAGTCTACTTGTGCATTAGTTAGTTGGGCAGTATTCATTAGGGTAAAAATTAAAATCAATTTTACGAAAGAAAGTCTTTTTAGGTTAATACTCATTTTTTAAAGGATTGTTAGGAGTTAAACAATGAAATTTTTATAAAATGACGTTAAGAGACGAAGCTCTTTTGCCAAGCAGCCCCCTAATCGGGAGAGTTCATGTAGCCTTAGTACTCTGTTACGGTGACAAGAAAAGGATGAAGTAATAACTATCGCTGCTTTGTCTGTAGGGATCAAGGTCTAGTCTTTATAACAATTCCTTGAGTTTACTCTTCTTCTATTTCCAATAAGTCAAAGATGTCATCCAAATCTTCAAAAGATTTGAATCCAACTTTTTCTTCGTCACCTCCTACAAAGTTAAAACCGAGTGGGTTTATTTTGTCTATAATTTCGACTACCTGCTCAGGTTTGCTGACAATACTCAATATTATTCGGTAGTTTTTGCAAAATTGTACGAGTAAATCTACAAACTCGGGATAAGCTTGTAGTGATTCCCAAGTAATTCCATTTTTGCCAAAATCCAAGAGAAAAGAATCAACATAGGTATTGTAGGCTTCCAATTCTTGCTCCAGATGAGTCAGGTCACTTGGCTCTTGAATGACAATTTCCTTAATAATGGGAACACCTTTGATTTGCTTTAGATCATCCAAACCAGAGAATAATCCCACTTGTATCATATCTAGTTTTAATATCTCAGCACTTTCGTTGATGTCAGCAGCTGTTGAAGCCCCAAAAGTACCTACAAACAATGGACCTTCGACCCATTCTTTAATAGCACTAAACATCTGTGGAGACACATGCCCCTCTCCTCCTGCATCTAGCTGAAAGCCCAGCCAACTAACTCCACGGGCTGCAAAGTATCTAGCATCTGTCAAATTAGTAATCTGCCCTGCTTTAATTCGTGTTTTTAATATATCCTGCACTTCAATTCTGTTTATTTATAAAATAATAAAATAAAATTTCAATAAATGGAACTTTATCAATTTTAGCTCTGTTTAGACTCTTATAGACCCAAGCCCCATCCATTAACTTACGGGCAAAGCTACAATGTCAAATTACAAAGGCATAATATTTGTCTATTTCAAGTTGAACAAATTTTATTCTACACAAACAGCGTTTGCTGTATAAATACTAAATAAAATGTCTACGATAAAGACTTTTATTTTGCTATTAGTTGTCACAAAAGTAATTAATTTTGATCCAAGAAAAATAAATTACTGTTTATGAAGAATAAGAACTACCAAGAAAGAGTTTTTGAAGTAACACAATTGATACCACGAGGTAGAGTTAGCACTTACGGCCTTATTGCCGACTACCTCGATTTAGGTTCAGCCAGAATGGTTGGATGGGCATTAAACAAAAGTTTGTTGTCAAATGGTATACCCGCTCACAGAGTTGTTAACCGCAAAGGAGAGCTCAGTGGCCGAAATTTCTTTCCCTCGCCAACGATGATGCAAGAACTGCTTGAGAGTGAAGGAGTAGAGATCGAAGACAGCAAAGTACAAGGCTTTAAAGAACTACGATGGGATCCATCGATTGAATTAGAAGAATAGTAAAATACAAAACACCTAATACTATTTTTTAAGTGCCTTATTTGAAGCCACTTAAAACCAAATGATACAACGCCTAAAAGTCGTTCACAGAAACAAATGAACTACTTACAAACCTAATGTTCTCGACTAACCCTAAAAGAACTATTTACTAACGGGCGCGACAATTCTCCCATGGACTTGTCTGCTGTAAAAGGATGGCACTATGAAAAAGAAAAATTTTGGATTTATGTTAATGCTGGGTGTATTATTTATACTATTCAGCGCAGGAAAAGATTCTCCAGACAACATTTACTGGTCAGAAGATTACAAGCTTGATTGGGCTGATTTTAAAGGTCAACCTCGATTTGAGAATCAACAAATTTCGGCCCTGACTTCTTCAGGGATCGTACACTACAAAGGTTGTAAAGACGGCAAAATCGATTATAACGTAAGAGCTTATTTTGAAAAGCAGGAATCCTGGGTAAAAGAAGAAGCACTTACAGAACATCATTTAATTCACGAACAAATTCATTTCGACATTACGGAGTTGTATGCACGTAAGCTTCGCAAGTTACTTTCTGATAACTCTTTCAGTTGTGGAGAGGAAGTTCAATTTGAAGCAGCTATCAATAATTTTATTGGTATATGGCACAACGAGCAAAAAGAGTTTGACAAACATACCGAACATAGCCTTGATCGAAATGCACAGAAGGAGTGGTTCCATAAAATAGAGATGGAGTTGTCCTTGTTAGATGATTATAAATAGGAAGCGATCTAAACTGCAAGGTCCAACTATTTGGTTTGAAGTAAATACATTAGTACTTGCTTAGTTAGAACATCGGTACAAGATTTGAAGCTAACACAAAGAGGGAAGTTTACTCAAATTAGAGTAGCTTCCCTCTTTCTGTTTTGTTAAAAACAATAAAGCTTTCTACCGTTTAAAGGAGGATATAACTTACGTTAAAAACTTTAAGTTTTCTTGTAAAATATTTTTTTCAATTGGCAGTTATTTATCATAAGTAATGTAATCGAGGGAATAAGCTATTTTAAGTAAAACTCTCTAAGATTGCGCAACAACTACCATTGAAGAACTCGCCATCGTTATAGCCATAACGCTTCTTTCGGATTTTGAAAAACAAACATACTGCCCTTTTACCAAATGAAAGGCAGTAAAGCAGATGTTAAAGCTACCAGCTTAACATGCTTTGCCTTGACTGACATATGTTATTCGGTTAACTTCGTACGGGGTCGATCGAGATAATGTATATAGGTCAAAGCTTGATACTGTTATGTATCTTAAAAGATATTGAATTCAGTATCATATTTTTGGGCATAATGTATAATTAGATTAAATTAAGCATTATATAAGTAGTTTAACGGAATTATTTAAATAATTTGGTCCCGTTACTTAAGTAATGTACAGGATTAAATTTACTATTAGATGGAGCCATTTTTAGTCTCATACTTCCTTAAATTTTTTAGCTGTAGCTACGGCTACACCGAAAAAAATTAAGTCGTCTGAAACAAAAACTCATCTCAATCTAATGTAAACACAATTTCCGTACATTACTTAATGCAATTGTTTTAAAAATCGAAACACAGATCATCAAACATAAGATATGGTATTTAAACATTTACTTCTCTCTTTTTTCTTCACGCTGTCCCTTATATGCAGCGCTATCGGCCAGTCCACTCCTGTGGGTGTCTGGAAAACGATAGACGACAATACCGGTGAGGCCAAATCACATATAGAGATATATGAGACTGAAGACGGCAAACTCCATGGTAAGATTATAAAACTACTCCAGAATGCTGAAGACACCACCTGTGATGCTTGTCCTGACGAGAAGAAGGATCAACCATTAATAGAAATGGTCATTGTCTGGAGTTTAAAAACTTATAAAGATTATTGGAGCTATGGTAAAATTATGGATCCCGAAAATGGGAAAATTTATAAGTGTAGCATATGGCTGGAAGACAACAATACTTTAAAAGTCAGAGGATATGTAGGTTTCTCAGCATTAGGCCGAAGCCAGAAATGGTATCGTGTTGAATAGGAATGTTAAATCTTAAGAAGGTCTTAAAAAAAAAATCTGTCCGAACAATATTTGTTTATTCCATTTAGTTTAATAGTTGAATTTAAGGAACACGTATTATCTAATTAAAAACAGTCTTCATGAAGTCAAAAATCTCTACAAATATCTTGATTAAGTACATTTACAGCGAAACTACGGTTTCTGAGTCTCTGGCGATCGAAGATGCCTTGAGCGCTGACTGGTCTCTGCATGAAGCATATGAGGAAGTCTTAGCAGCTTATCATCAACTCCCCAAAGCAAAGTTTAACCCTTCTCCAGATGCCATCCAGAATATTCTAAAATATTCTGCACAGAATGCCGTAGAACCACAGCATTAAAAGAAATTTTACTTAGTCTTGGAAAGCCCTTATTAACCTATGTTGATAAGGGCTTTTTCACTTTTTATCATTTCTTCAAACTCGTTCTCTTAATACTTTCCAACTCATTTGTTTGATTTCTCTAAATACAACATCAAACAAATAATTTTAAAATAAAAGTTCTGTTATTTTGCTTTTACAAACAATTCGTTTATATTTGTGTTGTCAAAACAATTTTTTGTTTTATTTTTATTCATACTTTTTAAAGATTGTCTTGCTAACTAACAGACTTAGGAACACATCTTATTAATCGCTAAAATTTTATACAATGTCAAAAGAGAAGGACGCTAAATTAAAAGCCTTGAAAATGACGGTAGACCGTCTTGAAAAAACATATGGCAAAGGTGTTGTCATGAAGTTGGGTGAAAAGCAAGTAGTAGAAATAGATACTATTCCAACTGGTTCTCTAAGTATTGATTTAGCGCTTGGTATCAATGGCCTACCTAAAGGTAGAGTAGTTGAAATCTACGGCCCTGAATCTTCTGGAAAAACAACTCTTGCTATTCATGCTATCGCAGAATGTCAAAAAGCTGGCGGTATCGCTGCTTTCATTGATGCGGAACATGCATTTGACCGTTTCTATGCTGAAAAGCTTGGTGTAGACGTTGAAAATCTTTTGATCTCTCAACCAGACAACGGTGAGCAAGCGCTTGAAATCGCTGAAAATTTAATCCGTTCTGGTGCTATCGATATTATTGTCATTGACTCTGTAGCAGCATTGGTTCCAAGAGCTGAAATAGAAGGAGAAATGGGTGACTCTAAAATGGGCCTCCAAGCGCGTTTGATGTCTCAAGCAATGCGTAAACTTACCGGAGCAATTGGTCGTACTGGCTGCTGCTGTGTATTCATCAATCAGTTACGTGAAAAGATTGGTGTGATGTTCGGTAACCCTGAAACTACGACTGGTGGTAATGCACTTAAATTTTATGCATCAGTGCGTATCGACATTAGAAAAAGTGGTTCTGCCATCAAGGACAAAGAAGGAAATGTAGTTGGTAACCACGTGAAAGTAAAAATAGTTAAGAACAAATTAGCTGCTCCTTTCAGAATCGCTATGTTTGACATTATGTATGGTGAAGGTATTTCTAAAACTGGTGAGATTGTAGACATGGGTGTTGACCATGACATAATCGAGAAGAGTGGTTCATGGTATGCATACAACGGCGGTAAGATTGCCCAAGGACGTGAAGCAGCGAAGCAATTTCTTGCTGACAACCCTGAAGTTGCTCTAGAAATAGAAGCAAAAATTAAAGACTTTGTTGAAAACGGTGCAGAGGCTCCTGAAGAACCTGAAGCTGATGATGCTCCTGTAGCTGAAACTACAAAGACAAAAAAAGCAAAGAAAGGTGTTACTGAGCCTAGCGAAAATGGTGTATCTTAATATACGTCTTAACTAAGCGCTCAACGCTTTAAACTTATCGTTCTTTGACAAATCCCGTGGCCAATGTTAAAATGAAAGCAAAAGTGACCGAAGGAAACGTTGATTTTATTTTAACATTGGGTTCTACCACGGAATTTGTCAAAGAACCAAACTTATAAAACAAAAAGCTGTTCGGTTAACTCCGGATGGCTTTTTGTTTGTGAGACATGAATCCCCAACTTAGACCTATCAAGTACAATCAACCTGAGTTCGCCGACTGTGCTTAGTTGAAGCTAAATGCTTAGATCGCATCAAGCTGAAATTAATTAAGTTACGACCAAGCCACATGTAAGTCATATCCTTAGCGAAAGCTTAGCATAAGCTAAGTTAATTACTGGGGCACAATAAAAGAAAAAATTCCTCCTAACTCTCCTCCAATATGTTAGATCTGCGTTCCAATCCCCATAAAAAATTTAATCATTCCATTCAAAAGTCTGGATCATATGTAGAATATCATCCTTCACAAATTTGACAACTGGCGCTAAAGAATCAGGCTCTGCTCTCGAATTAAAATAGAGGGAAGCACGCAAAAAATGATCCGTACTGTCCGTCAAATAAAACATAAAAGGAGAGGCAACTGGCCCTTCTAGATTAAAAGCAAAACCGGAAACACCATTCTTGTTTTGAATAGGAATACGATCAATGTAATTTGCTTTTACAATATGCTCATCCGCCATTAAAAAGGCATCATCACGAAGTTTTTCAAAGGAATTATTTTTATCGATAGGTACATAACTACAATAGATTTTAGCATTTAATGATTTGGTATATAAATCAAACCAACACGCATTGTCAGGCTTTTCACCAAAAAATAAAGTATCCTGTTCAATGATGGTATATTTTGGATACTCAAACGTAAAACTACAATAGTCTTCAGTAAATGATTGGTAAGAGCGTTCCGGATAAACAACTTTAGGGTAGGCTCTAGGCTTAGGAATATAAATCGGATCTTCACAAGCTGATAACAATAAAAAAAATCCAACAAATAAAACAAGTGGATAACATTTTGAAAGAAGATGATACATTAATATTACTTTTTTAACTTCCTTGGAAAAGCCGCAGAAGGACAATTTTAGATAAGCCCCCTATTGCTCTTGTTCAGGATCAGGAGGAAGGGTAATTTGAATTTTTTCTATACGACGTCTATTCACAGAGATGATCTTAAACTTATAATCTTCATATAATACTTCAGCTCCGATTTTTGGAATCTGACCCGTCAATTCTAATAACAAACCAGCTACTGAGTCTGCATCTCCCTTTACAATATTAAACGTTTCTGTATCCACTCCAATTACTCTACAAACATCATTTAATAAGGTCTTTCCCTCAAAGCTATAATTGAAATCATCAATTTTTTGAAAATCAACTTCAATGTCATCATCAAACTCATCTTTGATTTCACCAATCACCTCTTCCATGATATCCTCCAAAGTAACTAATCCTGAACTCCCCCCATACTCATCAACCACGATTGCCATATGCATCCGTTCCAACTGAAACTCACGAAGCAAATCATTAATTTTTTTTGCTTCCGGAACATACATTACATTCGTACGAATCAAAACCTGCCACTCATAATCTACATTCTCATCCAAATGACCTAACAAATCTTTACCATAAAGAATTCCAGTAATATTATCAAAGTCCTCATCAAACACGGGAATCCTGGAATAGCCTGAATTTTTAACTATTGTCAACAATTCATCAAAATCAATTCTAAAATCAATCGCCATCACATCCACTCTCGATCGCATGATCTGCTTTACAGATACATCTCCAAACTTTACGATACTTTTTAAAATATCAATTTCCTTCCCCGCATTTTTTTCATCTTCTTTTACTGCCAATTCAATCGCCTGGTCAATTTCTTCCCGACTCGTAATTCCATTACTGCTTCGATTTTTCAACTTTCGTTCAATCAAATTTGTCCCCATAACTAATGGACTACTAATTGGTCGAAAAAAACCTATCAGACCACCTAAAGTTTTAGACATCAACCTAGCCAGTTTCATTTTGTTAATCTTGGCGTAAACTTTTGGGGCAACCTCTCCAAACAAAACAAGTAGAAAGGTTACACCAATCACCGCTATCGAAAAATTAATTATTTTGGCTAAGCCTTCTTCCGAGCAGAAACTCGCTAGAAAAGGTAAGGCTTCGAAAATATTTTCAGACCAATTAATCCGTATCTGATCACTTAAGAAATAGGCTAAAATGAAATCGGACAAGATGATAATTCCAATATTAATAAAATTATTACTAATCAAAATTGTAGCAAGCAACTCACGTGGTTTACTACGTAGATCTAGGATTCGATTAGCAGTATGAGAATTCTCCTGCTCTAATTTTTTAACATCATTAATATTAAGCGAGAAAAAGGCTACCTCTGAGCTGGAGATAAGCGCCGAGCAAGCCAATAAAATTAATACGAAGAACAAAGCGAAGTAAACGCCGGCAGCGGTAACCGCTAATAGTGGAGAGAAATAAAAGAATTGTATATAACTATCTGGGTCGATTTCCAACGTAAAGGATTAAGGTAAATAATAAAACCAGCCTTGCTAAAGTTCCAAGGCTGGTTTCTTTTTTTTAGAACGGTAGATCATCATCTCCCTCTGCAGGAGCTGGAGTTGCAGGTGTCGTAGCCTTTTCTTGATTTGGCGTACCGCTAGCTCCTTGAAAAGCACTAGCCTCCCGTTTCTCCATCATACGGAACGTATTAGCCAACACTTCAGTAGTATAGCGATCATTACCTTCTTTATCCTGCCACTTTCTATGTGTAAGTTTTCCTTCGACATAAACCAGAGAGCCCTTTTTCAAGTCTCTTTCTGCTCGTTCAGCAAGATTTCTCCAGCAAACTACATCATGCCATTCTGTAGACTTTTGCCACTCATCATTTTTGTCTTTATAACTTTCACTTGTTGCTACAGAAAACTTCGCAACAGCAGCTCCAGATTCGAGGCGTCTGACTTCAGGGTCACGGCCCAAATTTCCAATTAAGATTACTTTGTTTATCATATCAGATTCAATTTAAACGATTAAAGTATGTTTAATATAGAGCCATTACAAAAGTCCGCATTTTTTAGGAAATAATATCTTTTTCGAGGTAAGTAATGATTAAATTATTGCTTTCCTATTCCGAAAGCTTCATATCGCATTAACAATACTATTTCTCTTAAACGAACAAGTAGCGCTAATAGATTCAACGTACATCTAAATATAATGTTTTATCCTGTAAAAACAAATCAATTATTCGAGGGAAAGCATAGTTTTCTAGCTCTTCAGAAAAGACAATTTTAAAGTCCGACTTAGCTGCTTTACTATACTTTGCTACTTTTATTTTCCAAAAGGTAGCTATTATCTTTTGATGACTAAGCATCTGAGAAAATGGCTTGGAAGGACTTAAGTTTTCTAAAATATCTGCTTCCAGTAAATGTTTGAATAAGTCTTGTTCTCGCAAAATAGATTCATCTGCTATTGCTTCCATTTCAATTAAAGGGAATTGATAAAGCTGTTGCCAAATATCTTTGCCGATCCGTTTCTCAATTAACAATTGTCCTTTAGCATTTTCAATAAGTAAAAAATTGAAATAACGGCTTCGCTTTTTTAGTTTCTTAGCCTTGAATGGATATTTCGCAATTGCCTGCTCTTGAAAAGCAACACAACTATTTTTTAGATTACAACTTTGACATTTAGGTTTTTTAGGCATACAATAGGTTGCTCCAAAATCCATAATTGCCTGATTATAAACTCCAGGGTCAGTCACATCTAAGACCGTTTGAGCCAGCTTCGTAAATTCCTTTTTACCAAGAGTCGAATCAATAGCTAGGTCTATACCAAAAAATCGTGATAAGACTCGATATACGTTTCCGTCGACCACAGCATGTGGCAAACCATATGCAAAAGATGAAATGGCCGCCGCGGTATAAGGACCAACACCTTTGAGCGAGAGAATTGTTTTATAGTCTTTAGGAAAGATCCCCTTGTATTCTGTAGTAATTATCTTGGCAGTAGCATGCAAGTTACGAGCACGAGAATAATAGCCAAGTCCCTCCCATAGTTTCATCAGTTCATCTTCAGGTGCATTTGCCAAATCTATAACTGTTGGATATTTGGCTTTGAAACGTTCGTAATAGGGGAGTCCTTGCTCCACTCTGGTTTGCTGTAAAATGATTTCCGAAAGCCAAATCAAATAAGGGTTTCGCTCTCCTTTCCATGGCATCGGACGATCTGAAGTTTTGTACCAATTAAGTAGTCCTTCTGTAAAATACTGTTCTTTCTTTTTCTCATTCATAATATAAAACATCGTGTTGGGCGATCATCCTTCAGCTGTTTGGCAGGGCTTAAAATACAAAATACGCAAAAAAAATAGGCGGCAGCAAAGTCTCCTTTGCTGCCGCCTAAATTAATCAAAACTATTTTTTTAATCCTTTTAAATCTTAAATACTTTTAAGCTTCTTTTTCAAGCTCAAGTGATCTATCATAACGCTTGTTAATTATCTCTTTTAATTCTTTTCTAGCAAAGAAAATTCGACTTTTTACTGTCCCTAAAGGCAAATCAAGCTTGTCTGCAATTTCCTGGTACTTAAATCCTTCGTAATGCATCATAAAAGGAATCATAATCCCCTCATCCAAACTATCTATAATTGTTTCCAGCTCATTCATAAGAATGTTTGACTCTGCTTGATTAGAAATCAAAGACCCTCCAGAATTGATATAATATAGATTGTCAGTTGAATCAATAATCGTATTAGACTTCATCTTCTTACGGTAATTATTGATAAAAATATTCTTCATGATGGTGAATAACCATGCTTTAAAGTTAGTTCCTGCGCGAAATTTCTCCTTATTTGTCAGGGCTCTAAAAGCAGTTTCCTGAAACAAGTCTCTCGCGTCTTCTACATTCTTAGTCAGGTTGTATGCAAATGAATGCAACAAGGCTGAAAGCTGATTAAATTTTGAATCAAATTCTAATGTTGACATATACAGGTTTTTTTTAGCTATTTAACTTTTGTTTAATCAAAGATAAGTAAACATTAAACAAAACACAAGCGATTATTGAAGTTTTTATTAGCTCAAGCAAGTCAATATACGTACATCAAAACACCAACCTAGCAACAACTACTTGACTGACAGTCACTTAACTCATAAGTTAAACAGCTTTCTGTATTTTTACAACTTTCAAAAATATTTGAAAGTTTATCTAATCAAAGACAGTAAAATGAATTAACGGTGGATTTTTAGTTGAATTAGGCGTTAGAATTAGAATGTTGAAGACTCTAGATAAAGCAATAAAGGGCAAAAAGCGTAGAAGGAGATAGGTAAGAAAAGTTAAACAAAATAAAGAGGTAGGCAATCGGATAGCATAAGAAGGTCTATCTATTTCTGAGCCTTAACAGCCATAATAACAGCCACCACAGTAAATATGATATTCGGTATCCAAACACCAAGGACAGCTGGAAGGCTCTCATTAATAGCAAATGTTGTAGAAAATTTAGACATAAAAATATAAATGGCTCCCACGGCCACACCTAGAGCAAGATGTAAACCCATTCCTCCTCTTACCTTACGTGCCGCAATAGACACACCTATGACTGTCAGAATAAGAATTGTGATGGGTTCAGCGCTTCTTCTATGCATTTCAACCTCGTAGATTTTTGTATTCCCTACTCCTCGTTCCTTTTCGATTCTCACAAAATCTATAAGCTTACCTGTCTCCATCATATCCTTATGTTCCAGATAACGTACAAAGTCGGCAGGCGTAATATTAATAGCCGTATCGATAAAAGCACCATTCCCATTTTCAAAAACTTCATTCATTCCATCGAAAGACCGGCGTTCATAGTCACTGAGTCGCCATTTATTAGGTGGCCCTTGCCACATCGCCTCTTTTGCTTTAAGCAAAGCAACCAATTTATTATCCTTAAATTTTTCAATTCTAAAATTCAAAGCAACAGAATCTCGTTCCCGATAACTTCTGATATAAACTTTGGTATTAGGTGAAATAAAAGCATGTACATCCTTCTTCTTACCTTTATCATTTCGATGCCAGATATATTTGTGCTCAAATTCAACTCGATTGACATTCCCCTTTGGAATCAATATGTGATTACCCAATAGGTGCAAACAAGTAATAAAACCTCCAGCTACCATATAGGGAAGTAATATTCTACGAAAACTAACACCAGCATTTAATATGGAAATGATCTCAGAGTTATATGCCATTCTTGAAGTAAAAAATACCACCGAAATCAAAGCGTATAAAGGCAATAACAATCCATTGATATACAACATAAAATTAACCGTGTAATCAAAAAGGATTTCACTTACAGGAACACTCTCATCTACATAGTCTTCAATTTTTTCACTCAAATCAATAATGATTGCAATAAGCGTAAAAATCAAAACTGTAAAGAAAAAAGTTCCTAGATATTTTTTAATGATATATGCGTCTATCTTTTTCAGCATTTAGCTTCAATTCTAAATTTGATGTCGAAGTTATTTAAGGATAATTAATTCGTCAGTGGTCTTTTCATTTTCATTGTAAATTTCAGTAAGGTGCTGACTCTAAGCGAAGGCACTTTATATAAATTCAGTTGGATTTCGGTTACTAGACTTCACCGATCGACCAGCAATTGGTTTTGGCGTTTGAAATAAAGTTTAAAACCTATCGAGTCTATCTGGTAGTTAGACAGGCCGCCAGCTAAAATGTAAAATTGCCAGTGAACGACATGCTACACCAGAAAAGCGCGATTTTCGGACACTTTTACATTTTGCGGTTTTACATTTAAAAAAAATCCTAATAGTGATGCAGCCAAATTTCAGATAACTGCATTCTTGCTCAGCCTGTTCAGCCCGGCCTTTGTCTTCTACTCTTTACCGGACTGAAGTCAACGAAGACCGAAATCACTGTACAGTTCTTTCCCCTTTTATTATCAAAGCCGGCGCTGCACTTCCTCTACCATTCCTTTCTTCCAAGAAGCAAAGTCTCCAGCCTCAATATGATTGCGTGCTTCACCAACCAACCAAAGATAAAAACTCAAATTATGTAGCGTTGCAATCTGCATCCCCAACAATTCTTTACTTTGAATTAGATGCCTCAAATATGCCTTTGTATGAATCTGACTTGTCGTACAAGTACTATCTTCATCGATAGCTGAAAAATCATCTGCCCATTTTTTATTCTTTATGTTGATGATTCCTTTTGAAGTGTACAACAAACCATGTCGAGCATTACGACTTGGCAGCACACAATCAAACATATCTATACCCAACGCGATACACTCCAATATATTGGCTGGTGTACCAACCCCCATTAGATAGCGTGGTTTTTCTTTTGGCAAAATTTCACACACCACTTCTGTCATCTCATACATCTCAGGAGCGGGCTCTCCCACGGACAAACCTCCGATCGCATTTGCTTCTCGATTAAATGATGCAACCGTCTCTGCAGAAATTCGACGCAAATCTGTATAACAACTTCCTTGTACGATTGGAAACAAGCTTTGTTTATAGTCATACAAACCGGCTGTCTCATCAAAGCGATCACAACAACGCTTCAACCAACGGTGAGTCATCTCCATAGAACGTTTGGCATAATGATAGTCACAAGGGTAGGGTGTACACTCATCAAAAGCCATGATGATGTCTGCTCCTATCTGACGTTGAATATCCATTACATTCTCCGGATTGAAAAAATGCTTTGAACCATCTATATGCGATTGAAAAGTAACTCCTTCTTCTTTGATCTTTCGACGACCGCTCAAAGAATATACCTGATAACCACCACTATCCGTCAGCATGGGTTTGTCCCAGCCAATAAACTTGTGCAAGCCACCCGTTTTTTCTAAAATTTCCGTTCCCGGTCTTAGATAAAGATGATAGGTATTTCCTAAAATAATCTGTGCCTTAATTTGATTCTCCAACTCATGTTGGTGAATACCTTTTACAGAACCAACCGTACCTACTGGCATGAAGATCGGCGTATGGATCGTTCCATGATCCGTTTCCAATACACCGGCACGGGCATTAGAATTTTCGTCTTTACTACTTATCGTAAATTTCAAAAGCTATGTTTTTTTAACTATTTTTTTTTATAAAATGGAAAACTTGTTTCCCAAAAGCAGAAATCAAAATTCTAAACACACCTAGCTATAGTATAACGTCATTGCAATTGAAACTACAACTTTATGCCATTCGCAGCTACGCTGCTGAGCTAGCCTATATATCGCTTAGTATCCAGCTTCAACAACACTCCCATCATAATGGAAAAAGCAAGGATACAGGAGCCACCATAACTAATAAAAGGCAAAGGAATACCAATAACGGGAACCAAGCCCATAGTCATACCAATATTCACAAAGAAATGTATGAATAAAATTCCTGCGAAACTATAGGCATACTGCCTAGAAAAGTCTGAATTTTGCCGTTCAGCAATAACGACTATCCGACTAATCAAAAGCAAAAACAATCCAATAATGCCTAAGCTTCCGATAAAGCCTTGTTCTTCTCCAATCGTGCAAAATATAAAGTCTGTGTTTTGCTCTGGTACATAGTTCAACTTAGTAATATCACCTTTCAAAAATCCTTTTCCTTGTAAGCCACCAGAACCAATTGCCATTTTAGATTGGATCATCGTGTACAAGGCTCCTTGTGGATCACACTTTGATGGCTGTAGCCAAACATTAATTCTATCCCTTTGATGACTCTTTAATACATTATTAAAAGTGTATCCTGCGATTCCGGCCAAGAAAGTTCCGATCAACAATAAAGCACCAAAGCGAAGTGCTAACGATAATTTACGTTTGCTATTCATTAGGTAAGTTAGCACCAACATCGCTAAAGCATTTACGCCAAGTGCATACCATTTAAAACCTTTTAATACCGCAAAAATAGAAGCAATAACGACGACTACAAAGCCAAGCAGAACTCTATAATCAACTCCAATACTTCGCAACATGGCAAAGCTGATTAGTAAAATCATTCCTAACACAACATGACTTAAGGGAAAAACTAATCCTAAAATCAAAAGGACTGCAGATCCAATACCAAAAAGCAGTAAACTTGGAGAAAGTCCCTCTCGGAACATCACAATAAAAAAGGAAAGAAACACTAATGCTGAGCCCGGATCTGGTTGCAAAATAATCAACACCATAGGTAAGACAATAATCCCAAAAGCGATTAAGACGAATCGGGGTTTATCTAGATTGGTATCATAGGTACTCAAAAACGCAGCCATGGCCAAACAGGTTGCAAACTTGGCAAACTCCCCAGGCTGTAGCGTAAAGGGACCTATTTTAAACCAAGAGGTGGCCCCATTGACCTCAAGTCCAATCACAAGTACCGCCAACAAAGAGAACATAGCCATCGCATAAATAGGATAAGCAAAGGTCCTCCAAAAATTCCAATCAATCGCAATAACAGCAATCATCAACACCACAGATACACCAACCCAAAGTGTTTGTTTTCCAATACTAGTATCAAGATCAAAAACTGTTTCTGCAAAAGTTCGTTCCTCATCATAACCTACAGTATATACCATAAGCCAACCCAATGCAATCATACTAAAGTAGATTACAAGCGTCATCAAGTCAACACTTTGAAGGAAATTGTTTTGCCGTTTACTCATACTCTGTAACTATCGTCTCGGCTAGGTTTATAGTTTTAAAAACTCTCGGGGTTCGATGTTACTATCTTTGGCTGGAAAGGCACTCGGATAATCTTTTTTCAACATATTTATCGCACGCAGAGCTTCTAGCTTAGTTCGGTAAGCACCTGCACGCAAACGGTAGTACGGTTTTTCATGCGTCCAATCAACCGAAATGTTTGGATAGTTTTGCATGAAATTTTGGCGATCTTGCTCCATCTTACGACGATCAGTAGTTGCTACCAGTTGAATACGCCAACCTTCTATACCGACCGCATTTTTATTAATATCTACATAGCGAGTCATCACTCTGGATACGTTGTAATCTTCCGTAATATTAATATTCTGAGCGCTAAGAAATGAAACGCTAAATATCAGACAGGAGAGTATTAGTATGATCTTTTTCATAGTTACTGTTTTTATGCATCGCAAGTTAAGAAAAACGTTGCAATTTTAGAGCGCTATTCTATCGAGGGTACCAGAGTACCCAGTACTTCAAGCTATTTTTATCGTTAAAATCTACAAACAGAGTCGCAACACTGCACCTTTATATTTCAATGACAATGGCAACAACCCTACGACTAAGCTTTCGAAAAAACCAAACCATATCGTCATTGCCATTGAAACTGACACTGAAAATTGACATTCGCGCTACGCGTCTTATTTCCCGTGACAACTCTTATATTTCTTACCACTTCCGCAAGGACAAGGTTCATTTCTACCTACCTTCTTTTCTTCTCGCTTAACCGTTTCTATTTTTTTACGGCTCACTCCCTCTGCAGCTCTTTTTGCAGCAGCTGCGGCAGCACCTTCTCCAGCTCCACTACTTCGACTTGTTTGTACCTTACTCAAATCTGTTTTTTGCTCTCTGGCTTCTTCCATATTCCTCCCTTCTGGCAACTCTATTCTACCTTTCGAAAGGTAAGACGTTGTTTGCTCATTCACACTATAAACCAGCTCTTCAAACAATTTGAAAGCTTCCATTTTATAAATTACCAATGGATCTTTTTGCTCAAATGATGCCGCTTGTGTAGAGTCTTTCATTTCGTCCATCGACCGCAAATGCTCTTTCCACTCATCATCTACAATTGCCAAAGCAACCGCTTTTTCAACATCGTGCATAATTGTCTTACCATCTGATTCAACAGCTTCTTTCAAACCGGCTGAGATAGGCAGCTTACGCGCACTTCCATCATTATATGGAATCATGATTTTCTTGTAACGATGTCCTTCATTTTCATAAACCTGCTTAATCATTGGATACAAAGCAGTATTGACAGCGTTCTTTTTAGTTTCGTAAAATTCGAGGAATTGATTTTGAAAACTTTCTATTGCAGCATCTTCACTTCCTGCTTCAAAAGCATCTGCTTCTATTTTTGGGTCTAATCCCAAAACACGTAGCGATTCTTCTCTAAAGGATTCAAAATTACCACTTCCTCGATGCGTCAATACCATCGTCTCCGTCAGGTTATTAAACATGGAAAACAAGTCAACAGAAAGACGATCACCAGACAAGGCATTATTTCTTTTCTTATAAATAGCTTCACGCTGAATGTTCATTACATCATCGTATTCCAACAAACGCTTCCGAGTTCCAAAGTTGTTCTCTTCTACTTTCTTTTGTGCTCGTTCGATTGACTTAGATACCATCGAGTGCTGAATAACTTCACCTTCTTGCAAGCCCATTTTATCCATCAGTTTTGCAATTCGCTCTGATTGAAAAAGACGCATCAAATTATCTTCCAGTGATACATAAAACTGTGATGACCCCGGATCTCCCTGACGACCTGCACGACCACGCAACTGTCTATCTACACGACGTGAATCGTGTCGCTCTGTACCGATGATCGCCAAACCTCCAGCCTTCTTCACTTCATCAGATAATTTTATATCCGTACCACGACCTGCCATGTTCGTTGCAATGGTCACCTTTCCTGGGTTACCAGCTTCCGCAACAATATCTGCTTCTCGTTGGTGCTGCTTGGCGTTCAATACGTTGTGGTCGATGCCCTTCATTCTTAACATTCGACTCAATGTTTCTGAAATATCTACTGAAGTAGTACCTACCAAAACCGGTCGGCCCTCATTACTAAGTCTTACAATCTCATCAGCTACTGCATTAAATTTTTCACGCGCAGTTTTGAAAACCATATCCTCACGATCATCACGAACAATTGGTTTGTTGGTTGGAATAACGACAACATCCAATTTGTAGATCTCCCAAAATTCACCCGCTTCCGTTTCTGCAGTACCTGTCATACCTGCTAACTTGTGGTACATTCTAAAGTAGTTCTGCAAAGTAACCGTTGCGTATGTCTGTGTAATATCTCCAATCTTTACATTCTCTTTTGCTTCCAAAGCTTGGTGCAATCCATCTGAGTAACGACGCCCTTCCATCATACGCCCTGTTTGCTCATCTACAATTTTCACCGCGCCATCCATCACTACATATTCCTCATCTTTTTCAAACAGTGTATATGCTTTTAGTAACTGATGAATAGAGTGCAAGCGTTTCGACTTGATCGAAAAGTCTGTAATCACTTCTTCTTTCTTCGCAGCTTTTTCGCTTTCAGAAACCTCATTATTGCTTTCAATCTGCATAATTTCCAAAGCGATATCTGGCATCACGAAGAAGTTAGGATCTTCACCACCTGTTGCCAGATACTCAGCTCCTCTTTCTACAAGATCAATCGTTCTGGTCTTTTCAATAATGGTAAAATAGAGTGGATCATCTACTAGGTGCATATTTTTAGATTGCTCCTGCATGTAGTGATTCTCTGTTTTTTGTAGTAATACAGACATCCCTTCCTGGCTCAAAAATTTAATGAGTGGACGGTATTTTGGAAGTGCACGATGCGCACGAAGTAAAGCCATTCCTGCTTCTCCTTCTTCTACTCCTACGATACCATCTTTAATCAAACTTTTAGCTTCAGCTAAATAATCGGTAGCCAACTTGCGCTGCGCTGCAATTAGTCTTTCAACCCGTGGCTTCAAAGCCTCATACTCTTGTTCATCTGCTCCTTTTGGAACTGGTCCTGAAATAATCAACGGAGTTCTAGCATCATCAATCAAAACAGAATCCACCTCATCAATCATCGTGTAATGGTGCTTGCGTTGAACTTTTTCGGATTCAGAACGCACCATATTATCTCTTAGGTAATCAAAACCATATTCGTTATTGGTACCGTAAGTGATGTCGCAGAGATAAGCATTACGACGCTCCTCCGTATGTGGTTTATATTTATCAATACAGTCAACAGTAAGGAATAAGAATTCGAAGATAGGTCCAACCCATTCGCAGTCACGACGAGCTAGATAATCGTTAACGGTAATAACGTGTACACCTTGTCCGGAAAGTCCGTTGAGGTATGCAGGTAAAGTTGCCACCAATGTTTTACCTTCACCTGTAGCCATCTCCGCAATCTTTCCATCATGCAATACCATACCACCAATCAACTGTACGTCGTAGTGTAACATGTTCCAGGTAATTTCACCACCACCAGCTATCCATGAATTTTTGTAAACGGCTTTATCCCCTTCTATTGTTATGTAACCTTTTTTAGCAGCCAGATTACGATCGTGCTCTGTTGCAGTGACAGTTAAGGTTTTATTATTGGTAAAGCGCCCACAAGTTTCTTTTACTACAGCAAAAGCTTCTGGAAGGATTTCAACTAAAATTTCTTCGAGGTGCTTATCTCGCTCCGTTTTCAGTTTATCGATTTCTGCAAAGAGATCTTCCATTCTACCAAAGTCAGCCTCATTGTCTGCCTCTTCTTGATACTTGTTGATGTCTTCGTCAATACCAGCCAAGTGCTCACTGATTCTTTTTCTAAATTCCAGTGTCTTATTCCTCAAATCATCCAGACTTAAGTTGCTCAACTTGGCATATGCGTCATTGACCTCTTCTACTCGAGGAGCATATATAGCAATATCCTTATCGAACTTAGTTCCGAATATCTTACCAATAGATTTTGTGATAAATTTCAGCATTGTATATGTTAATTAAACCGTTTTACAAATTAGTAAATGAAGTTGTCTGAGAACTTCCGAGCAAAGATAGAATATATACGCTTTAAATGAGTCGCAAATTGTAGTGGAATGGCTAATAAAAGGACATTTTCCGACTTTGATAAAGGCATAGATTGAATGAAGTTGTTTAAAAGCTCCAATTCAATATCTTTTAGTCTATCGACATATTTTAGGCCATTCCTGAATTTGGACTAGATTCATGCCATTTTGGCACTTTTTATTATGAGGTAGGTGCTTGAATAGCAGAGTGGGCATGGGTGTGGGTGACAGAATGGGGACAATGCTAGATATTGCATAAGGAACTAAATATGAGTTGATCATATAGCTAGGATTTGTTATTGATATAATAGATTTCGCACTAAACAAACTTCATTTTCCCGTACCTTTGCGGCAAACATTCGTCTACATCATGAAAAAACTCTTATTTGTTCTCCTTACTATGCTCATTTTGGGCTGCGACCCAGATTCAAAATCAGATACCAACATCTCTGGTTACTATTTTCCAGTCAAGGACTTGATGGAAGGCATGGTTTATGAATACCAATCGGTCAATGATAAGAATGCTCCGCCAGAATATTGGTACCATAAAAGTGTGGAGACAGACAGCGCTTTTTACTTTACAGGGACCTACTATGATGAGCAGTTTGTTGTTAGACAGTTTTTTAGAGCGGAGGTAGTAAGCAATGGGCTGCTTTTGCAAGATCAGTTTATTACTGCTTTTGAAGATTCTACGGGGGTGCAATCTCAGTTACATGCGGAGATAAAATATGGTAACGCCTTTCCCTTTGATGTGGAAGATTCTACATCTGTATTTTTGATGCAGTTGAAATGGGTGATGCAGGAAGATCCATTAATTACGACTACGCTGACGCGAAATAGACGCTTTGCAGGAAAAACCACCTACAATTATAATGGAACAGAGCTTCCCTGCGTTGAATTTAAGCTGGTAGAGGAAGTGGACAATGAAGAAGTAGGACACCTAAGCAAAGAGTATACTGGCAAGGAATACTATGCAAAAGGCATTGGCCTAGTTTATTACAAAAAACAAATAGACGATAACTTTGTTTTAGAATACGAACTGAAAGGAATTTATACCATGGACAAACTAGAAGATAAATTTAACGCGACGATTGGATACAATGAATAAATTACTAATTCACATATCCTTTATGATTTGTTTTTTCGCTGTCAATCTAAACGCGCAGATTGAAGCTCCCGACTTTTTATGTGTAAAGAGTGATACACTCTTTTGGGACCTACCCAGTAATTCTTGCGGACCTTTTAATGCCTATAATATTTTCGTAAGCGATAATATCACTGGCCCTTATACTTTGCTTGCCACAATCACAGATCCAAGTCAAAATAGTTATTTCCATGACGATCCTAGCAATATGGTTTGGTATTACTATTTGCAGAGTGATCATATTTGTCCGGGGCAAGCGGTTTTATCTTCTGATACTTTAGACAATTCTCCCCCCGAATCTTCTCCAATACTAGTGGTCAATATAGTGAACGGTAATGTAGAAGTACAATGGGAAACAAGCCCTTCTCCTCAAGTTATTGGTTACATTATTTTTCGGGTAACGGATATCGGCACCATCCCTATTGATACGATATACGCTGGCACAACTTATATTGATACGGAGGTTGATCCTAACATGGCTCCGGCGAATTATTACGTCATTGCTTTAGATGCATGTGGTAATACCAGTTTGCTGGAATTTCCTCATCTTACTGTTTTTGTAGCATCTGAAGTTTCTGTTTGTGAACAAACTGTTACACTGAATTGGAATTTATATGAGGGGTGGAATAGTGGCATTGAGCGTCAAGAGCTTTGGGTCCAAATCAATGGAGGAACGCCTTCCTTGTTTGATACGCTTAGTCCATCCGTGACTTCCTTCGTTTATGAAAATATAGATGATGCAACAGACTACTGTTTTCAAATTAGGAGTTTCCAAAACGGAAGTCCTATTTTTTCTGTTTCCAACCAAACTTGCTTTACCTCTGACATTGTTCAGCCCATGCGAAATATCGTTTTGAAAAATGTCAGTGTTGATGCTAATAATGAAGTTGCCCTCAATTGGCAATGGGATACGAATGCAGAGATTAATAATGTTCAAATTTTGAGTTCAAGTCAAAATGGGAACTACGGTTCTATCGACGCTTTTCCTCCTGACAATGTGCTTTTGTTTGAGAATAGTTACCAGGATGTCATGGCAGCTGCCGGTCTCGGCCCTGTTTTCTATACCATCCAAACCGTGGACGACTGTGATAGTATCGCTCATTCAAATTATGCTGCAACGATTTTCCTGAGTGGTGAAGCAGACGAACGATTTAACAATCAAATCCGATGGACGCCATTTGAATCACCTATTGGGACGGTCCGTAGTTATGAGCTGTTTCGGGTAGAAGCTAATGGAGTACAATCTATTGCTACATTAGAGCCAAATGAGCGTCAGTATACGGATCGGGTAGATCCGAGATTAGAGTCAGATGCCAATGCTTGTTATTACATTGTTGCTGAAGTTTTAATTGCGATTCCTGGTGGAGGTGAAGCATTGGTTTTTTCTCGTTCGAATACGACTTGTATTGAGCAACTTTCCAGAATCATGTCACCAAATGCTTTTGCACCAGACGGTAGAAACAAAGTGTTTAAACCAGTGCTTGTATTTGGTGATCAGGTAGATTATGTAATGACGATTTGGGATCGCTGGGGACAAAAAATATTTGAGACGAATGATATTGATGAAGGTTGGACGGGGAATAGAGGCTTTGCACAATTCCCGGGAGGAGCATATACTTTCCTTATTAAGATCACACAACCGGGTGGGCGTGTAGTTACGGATAGGGGAACTGTTATACTGATTCGCTAGAGTGTTCTGACTTTTTGATTCGAACCGAATCAACCAATTCATCTACTTTACTTTCTACACTGTGACGCATCCATATTTCTCCACCAAGGAGCATGAACATTCCAATTCCAAAAATAATATTTCTAGATAGCCTCACCGGTTCCAAATATTCTGACAACAAAGTTTCTACGTAAATTAACTCGAAGCCAATAACCACTGCTGAAAAGAAAAACAATGCAATACTAATTGCTCTAGTTCGCTGAACAATTTTTGGGATTCTAGACACTTTACATTTTTTCAAAAAGCGAATCGCTAATTTATGATCTGGGTTTATTTTGACGAGCTCCTGAAGAATGTGCTCCGCTTCATCGTATCGCATGAGATGATAACAGGATGCCGCTTTTCTAAACAATAACTTCTGATAGATGTTTTCGCCACGGAATATTTTGACGTTAAAGTGAATCGTAGATTCGATAGCTAAATCACAAGTGTTAATATAATTGGAGTAAGCACCTATTTCAAAAAGAGAATCAGTATAAGCCATGAGCAGTTCAAAATACTCTTCAAATGTTAGTTTATGAATATCCTCCTCATGCGTCTCGAAAAAACGAACGATGGTTTGGTATTCCCGTTCTCCAATTTCCTTGAAGTTCAGATAAACTTTTGAAGCATATTTTTCTCTGGGCGTAGGCATTAGAATATTTTTTTAACACTTAGTTATTCGCTGTTAATTATTGACTAATCGCCAACAGCAATTTCTAAGGCAGTTCTTTTAATTTATATAAAACTGGTTTACTAGGACTTACATCTAGTTCAAAGCTGGCAATCTGAATGTTTAACAAATAAAAACCATCTTTGATTTCTTCTTTGACGAAAATTAACTCCGAAATGGTACATTTTTTCCGATTTTTTTTGATGGTGTCGGGATATTGCCAAAATGCATTGTGTGACAACAGCTTTCCTCCATCCTCTTCTCGATCAACAGATGGCAAATCAATCAACAAGTGTTCAATTCCAGCCTCTACTATATATTGGGTAGCTTCCCAATGTAAGTAGGTAGGGTTGGTGCCTGAGTACTGTTTTTGTTTTTTTGAAAGATCGTTGGGGAGCGTTCGGATGACTAGTGCCTTTGCTTCTTCTTTTTCCAGGTGTGCTTCAATTTGCTCCTTGAGTATTACGAAATCTCCATTCTCCAGTTTGCTTGGATACACGGAAATAACTTTCGCTATAAAGTTAAACTTTTTTAGACAATTATTGATAGTAAAAATTTCTTTGGCAATATGTCCTACACATTCAGTATGTGTCCCATTCCCGTGAGGATTGATTTGTACATTCATGAAGTTGACCAAACCACCCTGAGCTGTAGATCCAACAAAATCGCCTGCAATGACAGGTTTTGCATTTGGAGAAGGAGCGTAGAAGCAATTAACGTTATCTGGCCCCATTTGTAAGGGTAAAGAAATATCTAATGGCTTAGAAAGGTTGGCATTATAATTTTTTCCTTGTGACTTGATCGTAATTTTCATGTCTAAAATTTATATATAATTTTATTTTGCAGGCTTATTATGATAAAAAATATACCTCCCGATTTATGTTCTAGTCAAACAAATTTACCTGAGTGTGTTTCACAGATTATCTATATGCAGTAAGGGCTTTTCACATTAATACTTTGGCAAGATTAGCACAGCGTTTTACTTTTATTTTTAATTAGAAAGCCAGCCAATACAAGATATAGAAGTTGTTGAATATACACTAAGACTTTTGGAATTGTTTTTGCGATTTTCTAAGCAATGAATTTATATTTTGTTTATATTAGAGTTAATACCTAGTGCTAATATAAATCAAATCCAATGTCATTAAACCAAATACTATTTAATAATTTTTAAATTAGTGTAGTGACTAAACCAGACTATATGGAGCGCGCACTTCGCCAAAATGCTAATTTGGAGGAGATGTTAAATCCAGAAAATCCAATAGAAGTGATCCTTCTGAGGCAAACAGATTTCAGAGAGGGACTCTTGTGGGGGCGTCCAAGATTTGGACATCCTGAAGGTAGAGTCGTATTTCACATTAGAGAAGTTTTGAATAACGTTGATAAGCTCCAGCTTTCTTGTCAGGAAACAAGAAGAAAGCTTCGCCTTATTGCATTTACGCATGACTCTTTCAAACATCAGGAAGATAAAAATCGACATCCACGTGATCCTCAAAAACATCACGGCGTAATTGCCCGCAAGTATACATCTCAATTTACTAATGACGCTGCCATTCTAAAAATTTTGGAGTGGCATGACGAAGCTTATTATATCTGGCGCTTAGAAAATATTTATCGTGACAGAGATGCTAGCCAGCAGCGCTTGGAGCAACTTTTAAGTATAATTGGTCATGATATTCAGCTTTATTACCTCTTTTTTGTCTGCGACACCCGTACCGGTGACAAGAATCAAGCTCCTTTAAAATGGTTTGAAAGGACATTCTCCGGTATAAACCCAGTAAAAATCTAATTAATTTCAGTGGCAGTGGTAATGCACTAGAATAATATTTTCAAGCTAAGCTACTCTTTATCTACCTTTTAGCCTTTTTTTTTATTCTCATCTTAATCTCATGACTAATTGAGTCAATCATTTATTTTCAAAAAAATTCAACTTCAGAAACTTTTTTGAAATTATCTCGGTTTGTCCTATTGTAGTTTATATGATAGCATATCATTAATCATTGAAACTTCGATAGCAACAGGGGCAAAATTGTCTCATTATTTATCTCGGAAGCAAAATTTATTACCTTTATGACTCTAGCAATTGGAACTACCATGGAAAGAGCACATTACGACAAGGTATTTGAGGAGGAGTTTTATCCTCATGCAGATGCTCTATATAACTTCGCCTATAACTTGACTTATAGCGAGGATGACGCCAATGATTTGGTGCAGGAGACCTATATGAAGGCTTATCGCTTTGTTGATAAATATCATGTAGGTACCAATGCCAAAGCCTGGTTGTTTAAAATACTGAAAAATGCCTTTATTAATCAATATCGTAAAAAAGCCAAAAGGCCTACGAAGGTTGATTTTGAGGAGATTGTAAGCTACCAGAATGAAGAGGATAGCAAATTGAGTGGCTATGTCGATATGAGGGAAGAAATTTTCCAAAATATGATGGGCGACGAAGTAACGATCGCAGTCAATAGTTTACCTGTTGATTTTAGAGCGGTCATCCTCCTTTGCGATATTGAAGGGTTTTCTTACGAAGAAATATCCAAAATTATAGATATCCCGATAGGTACAGTACGTTCGAGACTTCACAGAGCAAGAAATATGCTCAAAGAGCAATTGAGTACTTACGCCCAATCAAGAGGATTTAAAAATAAACGCTAATTGTAAAAGCTGTTTTAGTTTAGTCACAAAATTTCGTATTTTGTCCTACACTGGAACAGCTTTTCCCTTTTTATAGACATGTCAATACTCTCGAAAGACTAAATAAAAAAATTTAACTAACAGCAAAACAGGGCTACGCCTTATTTATTTACTAAATTTTAATAACAATGGGTAATCAGCAAAACCACCGGTCTCTTGTAGAGAAAGTCAACATGTATCTTGACAACGAACTTAGCCAAGAAGCAGAACGAGAATTGCTAAAAGAGCTAAAACAAAATCCCATGTATCACGAAGTTCTTAGTAAAGAACAATCCTTCCGAGAATTTATTAAATCCCGTGTTCAGAGACGTACTGTTTCTCCATCCCTTATTCAGTCAATCAAAGAAAAGATCCGAGTTACTCCAGCAACCTGAGACGGATTTATTGAGAAAAACCTACTAAATAGTCGCTTACAATTTAAACATACAGTTATGATGTCATCATAGCTAAGGTCCTTGCCTTGCTTATTGTAAACACTTGCGTTTCAATAATCACTATCAATGTAGTACCTTTGCAGCACTTAAAAACAGAGGAGTGGCTGGAGAATTAGAATGTGAGTTAGAATTAAAATTAGAATGCCCTTTTTAAGAAGGGTTCTGCGATTACGGAAATATTCTAACTCACATTCATATTCTAATTCAAAATGCCCTACTCAGAGAAAGACTTAGATTTATGTTTGACAGATTAACTTCTATTCACGAAAGATATATTTATTTGGAAGAACAACTGGGAGACCCTAGTATATTTTCCGACCAGGAACGCTTTGCCGAAACCAATAAGGAGTACAAAAAGCTAGAGCCAATTGTTGACGTCATTAAAGAATATCAATTGGTTGTTGGCAACATTGACTCTTCTAAAGAAATGCTCGGTGATCCCGAGATGAAGGAAATGGCTCAAATGGAACTAGAGGAATTGGTTCCTAAAAAAGAGGAACTGGAAGAGCATCTAAAATTACTCCTCATACCTAAGGACCCAGAAGATGAAAGAGATGTCATCTTTGAAATCCGCGCAGGTGCTGGTGGAGATGAGGCCAGCCTTTTTGCAGGAGACCTTTACCGTATGTATTCCCGCTACTTTGATTCTATGGGTTGGAAAACTGAACCTGTGACCATCAACGAAGGTACCGTAGGTGGCTACACCAAACTAGTACTCGAAGTGAATGGTACGGATGTATATGGCCACTTAAAATTTGAATCCGGTGCTCACCGTGTTCAACGAGTTCCAAAAACAGAATCAAAAGGTAGACTACATACATCTGCTGCTACTGTAGTAGTGATGCCTAAGTTGATCATGAAGGATGTAAACATCAACAAAGCTGATTTGAAAACGGATACTTTCCGTGCAAGTGGAGCTGGGGGGCAGCACGTCAACAAAACGGAATCAGGCGTTCGTTTTACGCACCTTCCTACTGGTATCGTTGCTGAAAGTACGGATGCGCGTTCTCAGATTAAAAACCGTGTTATTGCATTGAATCGTTTGTATGTAAAAATATATGACGTCCAACGAGAAGCTCACGAAGCTAAAGTTTCTCTAAAGAGAAAAAGCTTGGTGGGATCTGGTGATCGTGCCGATAAAATTAGAACCTATAACTTCCCTCAAAATAGAGTTACCGACCACCGAATCGGTTTAAGTGTTAACAAACTTGACCGCGTACTCGCTGGTGAAGTTCATGACATTATTGATGCTTTATTGATGTATGAAAATACGGAAAAACTGAAAGGGGAGGAGATGTAAGAAAAGGCTTGGAAATTGAAAATTTCCCGATACATAAAGAACCCGCTAACGTATTTGCGTTAGCGGGTTCTCCCATAATAGGATGGCCTCTTGTGGAGCTCTTCGATCGAGTGAACTTCCGTCCTCCTCCTAAAAGTCTGTCCCCAAAGAAAAGTAAAACAATGGATCCTGCACCACTCGGGTTTCAATACCCCAAGCATAATCAAGCTTCACAAAGTAACCAAATATCACAGAACGAACTCCTACTCCATAACCCGCGATAATTGGATCTTTAAAGTAATTTACGTTCACGACTATATTACCCGGGTAGCTGACCGTGCCCGTGTTCAGTGGGTTGTCTTTACTATAAGGAGTCAAGCCTTGCCAAGCAGTGCCTGCATCAAAGAATCCAACTGCTTGGAAGTTTCGGAAAAAAGAAGATCGTATTGTTTTTTTGAAATATTTGAATACCGGAATACGCAATTCGGTATTCACCATGGCGTATGAACTACCGTTTCTGATGTTCGTTCGGAAACCTCTCATATTAGCTGCTAACATTTTGTAGGCAAATCCTTCTGGGTCGGGTACAGATATGGAATTATTGGTACGAGGAAATAACCAGTTCTCTACACCGCCAAGATAGAACAACAGTTTCTCTGAGCCAAATGAAGCTGCTCCTGCTCCGCGGATTGCCAAAATTGAATGCTTATCCAAGCGTTGATAATGCCGTGCATCTAGACCAACAATCGTCATCAAACCTTTATTTGCTTTAAACTCGAAGCCGTCAACAAAATCAACGTTTAGCCTTTTTACAACTTCTGCATATACTTTATATCTCGTTCCATGTTTGATGTTCAAATCAATATTCATGGTATTGTCAAAAACATACTCACCTCTAATACCAATTCGCTGATTCTTGATTGTTGCTCGATTGAGCGTAGTGGCGTCAGTGGCCAATTGTATGCGCTTGTCCATTCGGAATGTAGCAGATGCCCTCAAGCTTGTAAATATATCTAAGGGATAGCGCACTTCCATTTTACCTTGAAATACGGTTTCTCTTCGCTTTGGCGGAACAGGGGAAATCTCCCTATCGCTAAATTTCAAAGATCGTCTGTAAAGAGAATAGCTTTTATCTAGTCGTTTTTTCCTATCGTTATAGACCAAGAAATATTCAGCTCCATTAAAAGAGGTAGGTAGTCGAATACCACCTTCTACTTCATAATCTTCAAAGAGATCTTTAAAGTTTGCTTTTAGCAAAATCCCTGGAGGAGCGTAATTAAATGCCGCAGGATTACCATTAGCAGATGAAAGCGAATCGCTTAGTATCCCATCCATACCTCCGAATAAAGGACTATTATCCAACTGTGTTGTTACAAAATCTGTTTTAAACTTTAGCCGATATGGAATGATTCGTGACGACCTGAATTCGTGTAGTTTCGTTCCTCCACTTAAGTCCATCGCATCTACAAAGGAAGCTCGTTCAAGTACCTCATCATCTTCATCGTCTATCTCTGTTTCCGAATCGTAATCATCTTCCATTTCTTCTTCCTCTTCGTCATCAAATTCACTTTGAAAAAGATAGACTTCTTTTTTCGCAGGTTTCTCTTCTTCTATTTCTTCCGTTTGCTCTTCCTCTTCCAAATCACCTTCTACTTGAATTTCAATCGTTTCAGCTTGCTCTTCTTCCTCTTCTTCCACTTGTTTCTTTTTATTTTCCTGTAAATGAGTCGCAGCTGCAGTTACTTCCTTCTCAGGGTTTGGCTGATAAACATAAACCTCATGTGTCCCATTTTTATAAAAAACATCTACCGATTTATCTGCCCGCTTAGCAGAACTTTGAGAGATAATACTTCTGTCAAAATTACTGGAAACATGCGCATAGGCTTTCAGTTTATAAACTGGCTCCAAGCGGATAGAATCAATTAATGTAGAATCCAAAGTAGTGAGCATACTATCTTCATGCAAAATAACTTCGGAGCCTCCTCGTAAAAAAATATGTTGCTCATGATAAGCGAGAACACTATCCAGATAAGCGGTTTGTCTATTAAATAATCCACTCTCGTCACTTAGGTAAGCAAACCAAGTAGAATCAATTGCCATTGGTCTCCTTTCATTCACAAAAGGGGTATTGGTGACACGTACCAATTCCTTGGCTGGATCGTCCAAATCATAATAAAATACATCAAAGTTATTGGTTGGTAAGATTGAATCCATTTTCATTCTACCTAGTTTGACATCATCACGATTTGATGAAAATACAATTCCTCTTCTCCCCTTTACCGTTACATAAGCTGCGTCCAAATCATCATAAAAATCATTGGTTATGCGATCTGTCTGACGAGTTTTTGTTTTGTAAATAAAAATATCAGAAAAACCCCTAACCGTTGCCGAGATCACTAAGTTAAATGCATTCATGTATTCCATGCTGTATACTCTTTGATATTGAGTCGACAAATCTTCTGTTACGGATTTGTTGGTAACTACATCATAGAGCATCAATTTTGGAACATCACGTTTTTCAAACATAACCGCCAATTCCAGGTTATTGGGATTCCAAGCAAGCAAAGGGTAGTTATAATCAGTTGCCTGAAAAGCATTTCTAAAACCTGCTTTCATTATCGTCTTTCTATCTCCTGTCGCTACGTCCTGAATATAAACTCTGTACTTCCCAATTTCGTTAGCAACATAGCAAATTTTGCGACCATCTGGACTGATCTTAATTTGCGTAAGCGGTAAGTTTCTTTTGTTTTTTATTTTTATTTTTTCACCTTCTGGTTGGCTCATATTTTTCGCCTCCGATTCATAACGCTCCTTAAAATAAGCGATACAAGCGGAAGAGGTTCTTTCATAAGAACTTCCTAGCACATACAAAAAACCACTTTCAATACTTCGATTGATTCTGGTAAGGTAGAGTAGGTTGGCGACTGTTGATTTTCCGTAATTTTGTGCAATGAAATACCACATAGCATGTCCTGCAAGCTTTGGATAATCTTCTGACAATTTTGAAAAAGATCCTTGATACTTTTCATTGCTTAACAAGTCTCTCAACAAATTATCTTGCTCTGTATTCCATTCCGCACCAACATAAGAAATCAAACCATCCTTAAACCACTGTGGTAAATTTAGCAAGACTGCATTTTGTACAATTTCTTGTAAGTTCGATCCAAAAAGCATCGCATCTAAAAACACGGAGCCAATGCCTTCTCTAATATCACGACGTAGATTATTGTGATTGCCATCAAAATAGACAAAGACTTTATTTTCAACAATTTTCGTTTGCCCTCCTGTATTTACGAATGCTTCTTCGTTACCAATATTGCTTTGCTTGACATCTGTGATATCTGTATAAACAATAATTTCAATCTTATCATTCATACTGTGTTCCAAAATACTTTGGATATACTCGTAGTCCATCTCTGCCATTTGCACTACATACTGACCAATATTTCGACCTTCTCCATACCAGTAGGTAATGAAGTTTGGGCTTTCATATTCCATCCATTCATTGAAGTCATCGTGGAATTGAACTCGATTTTTTCCAAACTCAGTTTCGAGCCTTTGAGCAGAAAGCTCAAAAGTAAAAAGGAAGGCTGTAATCGCGATGAGGTAAGTTATTGCACGCATACTAATGATTTAGGAATTCGTGTTGTTAAGGATCAATAAAAGAATAAGTCATTTTTTTATCAATCCTGAATACTTAGATCGCCTCTGGAAGGCGTTAAAAGTTTCATTCTCATAAAGATGAACAGATTGGCAGTCCTATAGTTCAAGCTATTAAATTAGCTCTTTTTGACCTATAATGTCAATGAATTCATAGCAAAGTGTACTTTTGCAAACAATAATAGATTGAAAAATGGTCAGGAGCTTACTCGAATTAATCTGAGAGGCCTCCTTTGATTCGAAATCCACTGTTTACGCTGTTTATTACTTAATTATAAAGTACACTTAAAATTTAACGGAAAAACCATGGCGCTTGTTGCTAAATTCACCTTTAATCCCTTTCAGGAAAACACTTATATTGTCTACGACGAGACGAAAGAATGCATCATTTTTGATCCAGGTATGTATACTGAGGTCGAAAGGCAGCATTTCTCTGATTTTATCGAATCGGCAGGGCTTAGGCCCGTTCGCCTAATTAATACGCATTGTCACCTTGACCATGTGTTTGGAAATAAGTTTGTAGCGGATACGTATCAACTTGGACTTGAGATTCATAAAGGGGAACTTCCTGTACTCGAATCTTTCACTCAGGTCTGTGCGATGTATGGTGTCCCTAATGTGGAAACCTCTCCTGCTCCAAGTCGTTTTATCGAAGAAGGAGATAGCATTACTTTTGGAAATACTTCTTTAGAGGTGCTTTTTACTCCAGGGCATTCTCCTGCAAGTATTTCTTTTTTCTGTGCAGCAGATCAATTTCTAATTGCTGGTGATGTACTGTTTCGTGAAAGCATCGGTAGAACAGATTTGCCGGGTGGCGACATGAAAACATTGTTGGACTCTATTCGCGATAAATGTTTTCCGCTTGGTGATGATATAATAGTTTATTCTGGACATGGAGAAGAGACTACGATTGGATATGAGAAACAGAATAATCCGTTTTTGAATGGGGCATACTAGGGCAGTTGGAAGTAGGAGCTAAAAGTTTCCCACAGACGCGAAAGCTTACATTCCTATGCTCTTTCCTACTTCCAATTTCATTGCTCCTTTTCAACTAGGGTGTAAAATACTCCACAGTAAACTTGTCCAAAGCTATTGGTTTATTTGTATTCGTATTATTTATAAATATTAAAATCTTGTCTACCTGCTGATCAGGTATTTCGAAGTCAAAGTATACTTCCATGGGACGCTCTTCATCGATCAATCGATGAATACGAATCATTCGTTCTTTAACAGTATTTTCACCATTTGTTAAGCGAATCGTCATTTGGGTCATTTTCCAATCTGTCCATTCTTTCTTCTCACATAGAAATGTTGCTTCAGCTCTAATCCAGGCTGATGGGGCAGTTGGTTTGAATTCGAATTCACAAAGATTAGTAAACTTTCCCGGCTCAGCACACAATGACTGCTCTCCCTCAATAACAAGGTTTGGACAGTTATAACTTGTCGTGTCAGTCTCAAAGTCATTCTGATAAAGTAGTTTTATATTATTGCGCTTCCCAGAAAAATAATCATCAGTATCCAGCAATTTTAGATTTTCTATCTGTGGTTCAATAGTCCCAACCGTTTTCCAAAAATACGCTTTCGTCATATTGCCTGCTCTGTATATACCACCTACATGTGCCTGATAAGTGAGCCACAGATTATAATAAGTAAATAAAATTATGGTCGAAATAAGTAACCATTTCAATATCTTCTTTCTTAATAAAACATCAAAACAAGCTGCCATCGGAAATGCTAATATAGGATAAGATTGGATCATTGCTCGCAAACCTAGACCACCTCCGTACCACCAATTATTCCAAGAGACCACAACGTAAATAAACAAGAACGAAAAAAGGCTAAGAGTCCAAAACAATCTTCGATCTTTTTTGAATAAAAAATAAAATCCGATCAGCGAAAAAAACATAACTGGTGAGTAGATCAACCAACCTGTTCTATAGCTAAAAAAGCATTCCATTAGGAAAGGACTCAACCAGGAAAAACCTTCCTCTTCATAACTGTATACTATCCATGAGCCGCTAACATATTTCCAATAAATTAATTGTAGGCTACCGATGAGTAAACAAATTCCAGTTGCTAAAATCAGCTTGGATTTATGTGCTCCCAAAAAAGCAAATCGTTTTTTTATCGTTGCGAATCTTAAATTAGAAACAGCCCAAAGTATAGGAATCAAAGCTCCAAGTATTTCTGTAGGACGAGTAAGGGCAGACAGACCTATGATTAGTCCTATTGCTCCCGCATTTCTATAAGATGGCTTATCATGAAAACGTATGGTAAAATAGAGCAGCAAACTATATAAGGTAAATAGATAATTGTGAGACATCGGACTATTGATGGCCGTATAGTCCAGATAGTTACTGGCAAATACAATTGCAATTAAGGTCCATGCCGTAGCTCCATCACTAAAATAATTCAATAACACTTTTCGTAAAAACCATAGTCCCAGAAAGGCAATTAATAAACTTCCAAAGCTAATCATAAACTGATAGGGCTTGGAAAAACCATCCGCAGGGTATTCACTATTTAAGGCATAGATATGAGCGATGGTAAAAAAGGGTAGATACATCACGGCTTGTCCACTGGAGTATTTTAATACCATTCCATCTCCATGTGAATAGGCTTGTCCATAAAAAGGTGTGAAGCCATATTCATCTAAAATACCAGGAAAAAACGATAATGTCTTTAAATCTTTATAGATAAATGTGGCAGGCAGGTACATATAATATCCGACTACATCCCAACCTAAAGTATTCTCTGCATCTGGTTTTTCCCATTTTGGATAAAAGCTAAAAGAGGCTCCCAGTATTAATGAGACACTAAGGAAAAAAGCTAAAAGAGAAAATTTATTTTTCAATCGTATTTTTTGTTTATACAAAATCGTCTAGGCCTATGCAAAAAAAATAATTCTACTACAAAGTATCTCTTTAATTGATTACGATCTAAACTTTCCCTTCTTTTGTAGTCTGGCTGCTATACTTGAAGAAAACAAAAATTCAATCATTCCTCTTCTGCTAACAACCTAAATGTCATCCGATGGTGCTTGGTAGGACCATGTTCTTTAATCACAGCCCGGTGCGCTTTGGTAGGATAGCCTTTGTTTTGACGCCAGCCATAGTCTGGGAATTTTTTATCTATTTTTTTCATGTAATCATCCCGATAGGTCTTGGCAAGGACGGAAGCTGCTGCAATAGAAGCAAACTTACTGTCTCCCTTAACAATACAATGGTGTGGAATTCCTTTATAGGGATTGAATCGATTTCCATCAATTAGTAAGACGGTTGGTCGCACTTCTAGTTTTTTAACGGCACGATGCATTGCTAAAAAAGACGCGTTCAGAATATTAATCTTGTCGATCTCTTTAGGACTAACCTTTGCAACACACCAAGCCAAGGCCTGCTCTTCTATGATTGGCCGCAAGGTTTCGCGCTGCGCTTCTGTAATTAGTTTTGAATCGTTTAATACAGGGTGATGGAAGTCTGAAGGCAGAATAACTGCAGCGGCAAATACTGGCCCTGATAAACAGCCGCGACCAGCTTCGTCACAGCCGGCTTCTACTTCATTGATATTGTGATAGGGAGCTAACATGTCCGCGAATCTACGGATTTTTTTTGAGGGATCATTGAGCCTGTCAGTCAGCCATACGAACTCAATGATCTTTGGATTTTGAAAAACTACTTTTTCAAAATCAAGAATTCTACTCTTCGATTCATTTGGCGACCAAGGTCATCTTCGTTGGAAGCAATTGCTTTGGCGCTACCATAACCAGCGGAACGGATTCTCTTATTTCCAATTCCATTGGCGATCAAATAATCAAACACTGCTTTTGCCCGCTTAGCAGACAACGCAAGATTGTAATCTGTATCGCCCCGACTATCGGTGTGTCCACTTATTTCGATGACCATCGTTGGGTTATCATTCATGAGCTGTAATAGTTTTTTCAACTCGATGTTGGATCGCGGCAAGAGTTCCGCTTTGTTGGTATCAAAAAAGATATTTTTTAACTGTACTACTTTACCTTCTTCGATGGTAATACGCGTCAAATCATCATCCTTAATCGGCACCGCAAGAATCGGTTGTTCTTTTCTCAATTGCACATCATCAACATAGTAATAAGCATAGTTTAAACTATTGCTATTATAACGCTGCACCTTAGTCAAGCTATCAGGGTAAAAGTTACCAATCACCAGATAAGAAGCTTCTGAGTTTGCTTCAAAACTGCCTGATATTTTTTTCCAATTATTGGGAGATGCCGATACGACCTGATCCGCTTTTATTTGCGGAGCGGCATCAATGACCACATCTATGATTTCCTTAAAGGGTGTATCCGAAAAATAAGCTCCCAGATTATTGACTTGTAGTGATCTTGAAAGGTGGGTTACCCAAAATTCAACATAATACTTTTGGCCTTTGACCAATGGTTCTGCCAATTGAATTTGGATATATTCTCGGCAATGTGGTTTGCCCTCATCACAACCATAAGCGGTGAGACCAACCATTGACTTCCCAGAGCGAGCAGACTGCTCTCCAAAGCCCTTAGAAGCCCAATGGGCAGGCACCCGAACCCTTGGCCCAAATACGTCAGGCGAAGCTGATGTGGGCGAGCTCCAATACTTCATCACAGAAGTAAAGTGTGCCCCTTTATAAAACCAACCAATAGGTGTACTTGAATATTTTTCGAACCCAGGATTGGGGACGATATTAAGCTGTGCCGTTGCCGTTTGGGCTGTTACCAAACAAGTCATTAGCAATAATAGTAGGATAATCTGTGGTGTTCTCATGCCTTCTTGCAGGGGCAGTTTCGCTTATTTAATTAAAATGAAAACACATAAGTAGTTTAACGGAATTATTTAAAATCTGTCTACTCGGCAGCGCCAGGTAGAACCGGAAACATATAAATAATTTGGTCTCGTTACTTAGAACGAAGACTAAAGTTAAAAACATGCTAGATGCCTTTTCATTTAAATTAACAACGGGAATATTAATCAAATTGATATAAGCAGCTTTTATTAACATTTGTTCTTTGTCAAAGAACCTTAAAATTTGTATAGCCTACTTATCCCGCATTACAACGATCAATCCGCCTCTGTAAGGTTTAATGGCAAATCCTCTGCCGACTTTTGCGAATCGTGTTCTTTTTCAGGAACATTTACACCATGTTGGAAACGATATAGGGTTTTTATTCCAATATCATCCATCACCTGATTGTAAATAACTTGTAGCATTGGAGTATTTATGCCTACAGATTCAGAGATTTCTCTAAGCGCTTCAGGACTTTTGTTCCCTTTGTAAAGGTCATAGACGGTACGAATACCTACTTGTCGCAATCCATCTATATTTTCTTTTGCGTAGCATAATAATTTAGCCTGACCGATCCAATCTAAAATTAAACGTGCGCCAAAAGGAGTTTCGATTAAAAGTGTGGTTAGACTGGCTGTTGCCAAATTCTGTGCATTATCAATCCCCATTTCATTGAGTCGCTCTTTGTGCTGGAGGCTAATGCCTTCAATTTTGTAAAGTGACAAGACTTCTTCATTGAGTATGTCTGGCGCAAAATATTGTTGATATAAATTAACCAGATATTGTAAAATTCGCTCTGGAAACATTCCGGTAAGGAAAGCAATCACACCTAAAGACGAACGAAAACTTACAAAGTTGGTACTACTTTGTTCACCAATCAAAAAAGATAAAACCAATGCAACCACTGATGCCAAGATAATCCGAATACCGGCACTATAAAATACGCTTGGGGCTAAATCCCTAGCGATTAAGCGTCGAATGATATTTTTTGCGGACCATAAAAAAGCACCTAGAAAGGCCATATTCATGACAGCCAAACTTTGATAAATTAATCCTGTTTTTTCGCTACCAAAAAAGGCTCCTGTCAACAGCAACGAATCCTTGATATCTCCTGCATATACATCTGCATAGGAGAAAGCTGTAATTGCTGTGAAACATATTAAGGTTACAAAACCGACAGGTAATATGTATTTGGAAGGCGAATAGAATGATTCAACACTTTTATCTGAACCAATCCCTAGGTCGGCCAATGTTTTGTTGTATTCAGCCGATTTCTTTTTGAGCATTACTTTGAAGTAAGTCATTGCCGCAAGGGGCATAAAGCTTCCTATAAGAAGAATAATACTGATTTTTCCAAGATCTGGAATGGAGAGAAATTCGGTAAATGCTAGTGCGATCATATTGGTTCGTTTTATTGTTCTAGTAAATGTACAAAACATAAGCTATTTTTCAAATACTTGTGTTTTGTAGCATCTACTGAGCTTTATCTAAAAAGTTATTCAAAAACCATCTCTAAACTTAAACAAAACAAGGGCAAAATGACTTAGATAGTAAGACTGATCACAGGCTAAACTGATTGTAAGTGTTTAGGCCTTCAGATGTTCTGAACAGTTACAACAAAAAGAAGTATTATTGCGCCAGCTAAACACAGATCCATTCAATGAAACCTATTTATCGTAACACTATTGCAGCCGTTTTTGTAATCCTTTCAGCGCTTAGCGTTTATCATACGCTTAACCTTCAATTCGCATTTTCATTGGAGCAGTTTTTCCCACAAGGGGATGAAGATCTTGAATTTTATTTGAAGTTTGAAAAAGACTTTGGTGCTGATGTCAATTTTTTGCTGGTTGCCTTAGAGAGGGAAGAGGGAGTGTTTGAACAATCTTTTTTGCAAAAAACGAAAGACTTTACACTAGAAGCATTGCGACTGCCTCATGTCAATGAGAGCCAGTCACTCACAACTATGGAACGCCCCATTAAAACACCCTTCGCCATTACCACGGTCCCACTAATTCATATCAACGATCCAAGTAAGTACGAAAAAGACAAGGCACTGATCATGAACGACGATCGATTTGTCAACAATCTTATTACAGCAGATGGATCAACATTGGTGGTTGGTATTAAAACCAAAGGGGCATTGAATATTGATCAATCCAATGAATTTATTACTGCCTTGAAAGCTTCGCTTGAAAAATATGAGTTTGACGACTACCACCTCTTGGGTTCTGCTTATTTTCAAAAGGAAATGGTAGATATGCAAAAGCGAGAAGTTATTGTCACTTCGATTATTTCCGGTTTGTTGGTTACTATTGTTATGTTTTGGGTATTCCGCCGCTTCTGGGGGATGACGATCGCCTTGGTTTCTATCGCCATGGGGCTCTTATTGTTCTTTGGTTTCCTTGGCGGTACCGGTAGGCCTTTAAACGCCATGGCGGCGCTCTACCCCCTACTGATGATCATTGTAGGAACTTCTGATGTGATTCACATCATGTCAAAGTACATCGATGAGCTAAGGAAAGGAAGTAATAAAACGGATGCTATAAAAGTTACGGTCAAAGAAATTGGACTGGCAACTCTGTTAACTTCAATCACTACTGCTATTGGTTTCCTTACTTTAATGACCAGTAAGGTAACACCCATCAAAGAATTTGGTCTGAATGCTGCCATCGGTGTAGGTATTGCATATCTAACGGTCATCTTTTTTACAACAGCCTGTATTTCTTTCTTTACTACCGACAAGTTGATTCGATTTGGAAAAACACAGGAAGGTTGGGATAAATTAATGACTGCAACTAATAATTTCACAAAGAAATATCACTCTAAAATAATAGTGGGGGCTGTTCTAATGGCCATCATCTGTGGTATCGGAATTATGAAGATTGGAACGAACTATCGAATCGAGAGTAATTTGCCAATAGGCAAAAAAATAACAGAAGACTTTTTCTTTTTTGAGGATAAGTTAACTGGATTCAGGCCCATGGACATTGCAGTATTTGCACAAGGTGAATACATGGCCGATGACATTGTGGTACTCAAGCAAATTGACAAAGTAGAAAAACATTTGAAAGAATATGAGGCCATTCAATCCATCACTTCTATCACTGATGTCTACAAAGGCATTAATCAGATGTATTCCAATAATAATCCCAAGGCCTATCAGCTACCTGCGGAAGAAGGAAAATATAAAAAATATAAAAAACTCACCAGCAAAGTAGCGAAATCTGCTACTGAAAACATGCTAAGCAAAAACCAAAAAATGGCTCGTATCTCTACCCGACTAAAAGATATCGGAGCCGATAATATTAAGTTGATTGAAGATGATATTAATACTTGGATTGCGGCAAATACCGATCCCAACATTGTCACTTTCAAACCAACTGGTACCGGTTTGATCTTAGATAAAAACGCAGCTTATATTCGACGCAATCTGATTCAGGGCTTGGGAATAGCAGTGTTCATTATTAGTTTACTAATGGCGCTTTTATTTAGAAACTGGAGAATGGTTTTGATTTCTTTGATTCCAAATATTTTTCCGCTTTTACTGGCGGGAGCGATGCTTGGCTATTTAGGCATTGACCTTGATGCAGGTATTTCTATCATTTTTGCAATCGTGTTTGGGATTGCGGTGGATGACACGATTCACTTTTTGAGTAAGTTTAAGCTGTCGCTAAATAAAGGACTCAGTATTGAAGAGTCGTTACATATTACTTTTATGGAAACGGGTAAGGCCATCTGTCTAACTTCACTTATTCTGTTTTTTGGTTTCATGGTCTTATTGACTTCCATACATCCACCTAGTGTTACGATTGGTTTGTTGATTAGTCTTACTCTGGTAAGTGCGGTAGTTAGTGATTTACTATTAATTCCCGTAATGGTGAGATGGTTGATGAAGGACGATGATGCGGCGTAGTCGCCACTCCAGATGGCAGTTTCATTCACAGTTGCAATGCGCTATATTTGATGCTTTCGATATTCACAAATTTGTTCTCTCCTTAAAGAGAAGTTGTTTTGCAAATTTTTCATACATCAGTAAGCCCAGTTCAAGGTTTTCATTTTATTTTTAACTTTAATTCCACAAACTATTTCATCATTCCTCTCGTATAAAAGGGTTGAGTGCGTGACAGATTGCCTGCTGTTGGCAATTGGCCCTTAGCTAAGGACCTTAAAAAGGGATTCCGGTACGTCGTCACACAGTCAAAAAAGTTCTTGGAAAAAAGAAAAGCAAAGCATCGATAAAATGCTTTGCTTTTAAAATGAGTTCCATGAATAAATAACTAAAAAATTCTTTATGCTCGTTTAGATTTTTTTTAAAAAAAATCTTGAACACCGTGTAGTTTGTCGGTTTTTGAATCTGTCTAATCGTAGTTTAAAAATGTGGTGATACGTTATAGCCTCCTATAATTATGTATCACCACGTGCATGCTAAAATCGGATTAGAATCTCTTTGGGATGACCTCTTCAGAATAAATGCACAGGATAATTATAAACGGTTTTGGACACACTCTTTGGGAGTGTAATTGGGATCTGTGGTTCAGAATAAAGAGGATAAAATAATTTGGAAACTTGCTGGGCTGTTCTTTCGTAAAAGACATTTTGCAGGATAAGTACTCCCAGGCCTTTTGACGAAAGATCAGCTACCAGGCTTTGAAACTTTTTCATAGTAAACTTGTTTTGTTTTGGTTCTAAGCTCAATTGTAATTCGTGTTTGTTGCTGTTCCTTTTCTGTATGTTTGTTTTTGTTCCTTGGGAATTGAAAGTCATTGACTCTTTGCAAATTCCGGATTAGAAACCTTTTTAAACAGTAGTTTATTACTTACTCTAAAGTTAAATTGTATGTTTTCCTGTTAAAGGCTGTTAAAATTCATATTTTTGCCGCCTGTTAGTGAAGCTAAGTCTACTTTTTAGACCTTTCAGATAATTAGTCAGTCAGCTTCTTTTTCAATTTTATGTAAACGATAAAAAATTATAAATCAAAAATTAAGCACTAATGAATACAAGCTTTTTAAAGAAACTCGGACTTGCAAAAAAGAACAAAGGAACCAGCACTGGCCTTAAGTCTTTTGCAACTTCAAAACAATACATTGATTCCTATTCCCCAGTTGATGGTGCTTATATTGGCAGCGTTAGTGTAACCACTAAGTCGGAATATGAACGCGTCATGAAGACGGCCCAAAAGGCCTATGGCGACTGGAAAAGTGTTCCTGCTCCAAAGCGCGGAGAGGTTGTACGTCAGTACGGTGAAGAATTGCGTAAGCATAAAGATTCACTAGGTCGTCTTGTTTCTTATGAAATGGGAAAAAGTCTTCAGGAAGGATTTGGTGAAGTCCAAGAAATGATTGACATCTGTGATTTTGCAGTTGGATTGTCACGTCAACTTTATGGTCTTACTATGCACTCAGAGCGCCCTAGCCATCGTATGTATGAGCAATGGCATCCACTAGGCGTAGTAGGTATTATTTCTGCGTTCAACTTCCCAGTAGCTGTTTGGGCATGGAACTCAATGATTGCCATGGTTTGTGGTGATGTTTGTATTTGGAAGCCATCTGAGAAAACGTCATTGTGTGCTATTGCTTGTCAAAATCTTTTGCACAAGGTATTAAAAGCGAACAAAGTATCAGAAGGTGTTTGCTCTCTAGTTAATGGTGATTACAAGGTAGGAGAGTTGATGACAAATGATAAACGTATTCCTTTGGTATCTGCTACAGGAAGTACACGTATGGGTAAGATTGTAGCAGCTACTGTTGCACAGCGCCTAGGACGTAGCTTGTTAGAGTTAGGTGGAAATAATGCTATGATCATTAGCCCAAATGCAGATATGAATATCGCACTTACTGGTGCTGTCTTTGGTGCGGTGGGTACGGCTGGTCAACGTTGTACTTCTACTCGTCGTTTGATTGTTCACGAAAGTGTATACGACCAGGTGAAGAAAGGATTGGTAAAGGCATATAAGCAATTGAAAATTGGAAATCCTTTGAATCCGAAAAACCACGTAGGACCTCTAATTGATAAAGATGCAGTAAGTAACTATCTCGATTCTATTTCAAAAGTAAAGGAAGAGGGAGGTAAGTTTGTAGTAACTGGAGGTCAACTGAAAGGAGCGAAATACAAAGGTGGATGCTACGTGCAGCCATGTATTGCTGAGGTAGAGAACAGTTATGCGATTGTACAGCACGAGACGTTTGCTCCAATTCTTTACTTAATGAAGTACAAGACCCTAGACGAAGCTATTACGATGCAAAATGATGTGCCTCAGGGTTTATCCTCTGCAATCATCACGGATAGTGTGAAAGAAGCAGAAGCATTCTTGTGTGCAGCTGGTTCTGATTGTGGTATTGCCAATGTAAATATCGGTACCAGTGGTGCTGAGATAGGTGGAGCTTTTGGTGGTGAGAAGGAAACAGGTGGAGGAAGAGAAAGTGGATCAGATGCTTGGAAAGCTTATATGCGCCGCCAGACAAATACAATCAATTACAGTAGTACTTTGCCTTTGGCTCAAGGAATTAAGTTTGATTTGTAATTAATAATTACAACAAACCCATATTAAAAGGGCCATCCTGCATAAGCAAGATGGCCCTTTTTTCTTTTATTTTTTTGGTGGTTGTGTTGTTTTAGCTTTAAAGCAAGAGCTTAGTCTCCTTTAAGGAAAGCGTTAATTGCTTTTAAAACATTCGCTAACTTCGAGTAATCAATACTGTAGTGAATAAACTTACCGTTTCTCTTCGTTTCTACTATTCCAGTAACACGAAGAATTCTAAGGTGCTGAGAAGTAATAGATTGTTCAAGATTCATTGTATTGTAAATCTTGTTGACATTGATGGTTTTGTTCCTGTCAATAAATTCTAAGATCTTCAACCGCAGGGGGTGTGCGAGTGCGCGTAGAATCTCGGAAGACTCTTGCAACTTCTCGTTGTTTATGTTGACCTTCGCCTTTCTCATATATCTGGTTTTGTTATACGTATGTATTGTTTGCTAGACAAATATGGGATTTTTATTACACCTAGCAAAAGAAAACCAATAAAAAATGCTGTAGCCCCGGAAGGTCACAGCATTTTTTTTCTAGAGAAAAGTCTAAAAAAAAGCTTTAAACTAATTGATAAACAGTGTTTTATCTTTCTTTAAAGTGGTTTTTTTTATATTATTTTTCCTTTAATACATTGTTTAGGACGCAAGTTCCTCAACAAGTCTTGAAATCTGAGAAAGTCTCTCTTTATCCAAAGAATAATAAATGAATTTACCCTGGCGCTCTGTTGCAACTACACCTGCACGACGTAGAATTGCCAAATGCTGTGATGCTACAGATTGCTCTAATCTTAATTTAATGTAGATATCAGTAACTGTCATCTTCTCATTTTCCTCCAAAAGGTCGATAACATCCTGACGTAACTTGTGATTAACCGCTCTTAGAACCAATACAGCTTTACGCAATTCTGCGTAGTCCAACTGTATGTCCCTTTTCCCCTTCTTAAGGATAACGGTTTCGTTTTTTTGCTTTCTCATATATACGTTTTTTTAAATTAACTAATGCTGGAATATCAAAGCCAAAAACTATACCAACTCAAAACATTAGAATATGTTGTAAATCATAATGTTCTTGACTAGCAACGCAAAATAAAAAGATTATTTTAATAATCATAATAAGTTACAATTTGTTATTTTTTATAATGTCTTCTTTTTAGACACCGTAATGTTGGGTGCTTTGAAGTAAGTAGGTGAGAAGTAGGCTACATCTGCAAAGCTGTTATTTTTGTAGGAAGCATAAGCTAAATTGACCATGTGAGTGGCCGAACAGAGGACTTTACTGAAGGCAATATTAGTCGATTTGAGAACGGTTTGACTTTTTTCCATTCCACTACCAGAAATGATAAAAGGACCTTTTTGAGCGATCCAATCATTGATTGTATTTTCGTCTAAAATTTTAGCCTCAATATTTGTCAATTGCTTATTATTATGATCAAACATGGCCATATATACTTCCATCCGACGAGCATCAATCATGGGAATATAAACTCCTGGAATCACTTTTTCCTCTTCTAAGCTAGCCAAAGCGATTGATTGTAGAGTACTTACAGCAATAAGAGGCTTATCTAAGGCATAGCAAATCCCTTTGGCCACTGAGCTGCCTACTCGTAAGGAAGTATACGAACCAGGTCCTGAGCTTACAGCGATTGCGTCTAAATCTTCCAGCTTCAAGCCTGCCTCTTTCATACACTTTGCGATGAGCAGTGTCATTTGCTCAGAATGTACGTTTCCTTCATCATTTTCAACCAAAGCTAGAACCGTTTCCTCTCTGCTTAGGCAAACAGAACAAATATCTGTTGCTGATTCAATATTTAAAATAAGTGCCATGTTGATTGTTTTAGTAGTAGGATAACCTCTTTTAAATAAGGTTCAGTTTGGTTTGATGTTCAAATTGGCCTCAAAAATAGAAAAAGCGGCTTAAATACAATTGATTTAAGCCGCTTTAGCGTAAAATTATAATCTATATTCTGAAGTAGCTAAGCAATATTATTTCAATATACTCTTAGCTACTTGCTTACTTCTGCTGAAGTATCTTCTTGTATTCAGCAGGAGTATTCAATATCTTAATTGCTTCTTTGATTTCTTTATCATTTTTCAAACCAACCTCGATCTTTCCTTTCTGGTAGAAATAACGGCTGGCAATTTCCTTCTCAATGATATTCGTTATCTCCTCTTTGCTGGTATAAAGATCATTTTTCTTTTCTGCTAGTATTTTATCTTCCATCATCTTAATCTGAGATTGAACCTGATCAAGATATGCATCCTCTTCTGCCTGCTCTCTCAACTTCTTTAGTAATTTTTCTGTTGCTGTTTCGTAGTTGTAGTCCTTATCTCCAAGGAAAGTAACAAAGTCTTCAAACTCAGTAAAATCAAAATTCTCAACTGCAGGGATCGATTCTTTACCGATGCAATATTTCGTTACATAATCAAAGATCAAGTGTTTCCGAACCAAACTAGAAATAATGTTTTGTCCTTCTTTTCTTTCCAAAAGGATATCAGCTTTTACACCTCCACCATCAAGAACTGGTCGTCCGTTTCTAGTTTTAAACGATGTGCGCTCCGAGTCAGGAATATTTATTGGCGATCCATCCTTATAGCTTACTCCCTGAATACAACGACCACTAGGAACATAGTATTTAGCTGTCGTTAACTTCACTTTTGAGTTGTATCCAACATCACGTGTGTTTTGTACCAGACCTTTTCCATAAGAACGCTGGCCAATTAAAACACCACGATCTAAATCCTGAATTACACCTGAAACGATTTCAGAAGCAGATGCAGAACCCTTGTTGATTAAAACAACCAATGGTATTTCTTCATCAACTGGTTTGTTTAAGGTCTTGAAGCTTCTATCCCAGTCGATTACTTTTCCTTTTGTGGTTACAACCAACTCTCCTTTTGGAATAAAAACGTTAGATACATTAACTGCTTCGGTTAGAAGTCCACCTCCGTTGCCACGCAAGTCAAAGATCACTCCCTTCATACTAGGATTTTCTTCTTTTAGTTTCTTTACCGCATCTGCTACATTTTTTCCAGCATTTCTGGTAAATGTAGTTAGAGCAACATATCCGACATCTCCGTCCAGCATTCCGCTGTGTGGTACATTCGGTACAATGACTTCATCACGCACCATCGTTAGTTTCATTTCTTTACTAACACCCGGACGTTCAACAATCACTTCGATTTCCGTCCCTGGAAAACCTTTAAGTATGTTACTGATGTCATCTGTTGTTTTTCCTTTTGCAGACTTACCGTCAATTGACTTAACTATATCTCCTGCTTTTAGTCCTGCCTTTTGAGCCGGGCATCCTTCGTATGGTTCTGTTATTGTGACATAATCGCCTTTTTTATGGATCAAGGCACCGATTCCATTATATTTGCCGTCTGTGATGTAACGGAAACCTTCAATTTCTGATTCAGATATAAAGTTGGTATACGGATCAAGAGATTCCAACATCGCATCAACACCTGTGCGCATCAGCTTGGCAGGGTCTACATCATCGACATAGTAGGTATTAATTTCTTTATAAAGGTTGGTAAATATTTCAATGTTCTTTGATATCTCAAAATATTTGCCGTGGTCGGTGGTCGACACGGCTGCTACTCCCAGAAAAGCGACCACAAGCACTGCTGCTACTTTGGAGAAACGGTTAATAAATTTCATAATTAAAAGTGTTTTTACAAAAACCAGTTATGTATCTAATAATTGACCACAAAAAGGGGACTTTTATTGTGTAGATGATCAATTACTTAATTAAAATTAAGCATTTATCATCGTGTAACAAAGCTTTTAGCTTTTTACAGATAAAAAGGGGGTATAATCGATATTTACCGATAGTAAATATAAGGGGATAATAACTAAGACATGGGGGATAGCTGTGTAAAGGGGGGATTGAGGGAAAAGGGTATCAAATTATGACAACTATGCTATAGTATACTAAAAACAATGCCAACCGAATTTATTTTAATGTGTTTTTGAGCTGTTCAGACGGGAATCAAAATACCAAAACACGAAGACGAAAGACTGAATTTTTCTACTACCACAAGTCCTGTTTAGTTACAGAACCAAGTCAAATTCGAATGCCGCGTTAGATAGTGATTCGGCCTTTGGACTTACATCTTCCGTCTAAGTCCTACTTACATTTAAGGTGTTTTAAAAAATCTCGTTAGTAAAGAATACAGTTCTTTTGGAGCCTCTGCGTGTATCCAATGTCCCGATTTTTCTACTATTTCCATGCTAGCCATTGGAAACAGTTTGTTGATCTCTGGCAAATCTTCTTGCGAAATATAATTAGATTGGCCTCCTCCAACGAATAAAGTAGGTCCATCATAAATTTCATCACCCTTCACATTCGCCAGAATATCATTATAGTGTTTTCGAAGAGCGGGGAGGTTCATTTTCCAACGATAACCACCTTCTTTGTTCCTGCTTAGATTTTTTAACAAAAACTGGCGAACTCCAGAATCTTCTATCGTTTCAGCAAGTACACCGTCTGCTTCTTTTCGTCCTTCTATTTTGTCTAATTCTACTCTCTCAAGTGCTTCAAAAATGCTTTCGTGATTGCCTTTATAGGCTTTGGGCCCTATATCTATCACTGCAAGCTGCTCTACCAAATCTGGATAATTGAGTGCAAACTCCATCGCTGTTTTCCCCCCCATTGAGTGACCAATGATACGCGTTTTATAAATCCAGTTGTTTTCAAGTAATTCCTTTAAGTCTTCGGCCATAAGGCTGTAGTTGATCTCTTCAGCATGTGGAGAACGGCCATGATTTCTTTGGTCAACAATAATCACAGTGTAATCATTTGCCAATTGCTTTGCCATTGTTTGCCAATTATCTAATGTACCGAACAGTCCATGTAAGATTACGATGGGATCCCCTTGACCAAATTCTTTATAATTTAACTCCATTGTATATTTTCATTTTAAGTACTTCGTCTTCCAATTTTTCCATAAAAAGAAGTAACTTTTGCAAAAGTACAGTAGAAAAACTACATCATCTACATTTCTAGTTTATTTCACATCTGTAGTTTGTATATTTGTCGTCTACGACAGAACACCTAACAAAATGAAGAAACAACTTCTAACTCTCTTAGTATTTCTCGCTCCATTATTCCTTTTTGCGCAAACGTCCATTAAAGGTTTGGAAAAGGAGCTTAGCGAAGCTACTGATAATCAAGCAAAGATGAATTTGCAATATCAGTTAGCAAAGGCATATGTAAGTAAAGATGCCTCTAAATCAATTAAACTTTCCAGAGCTGCACATGATAAGGCTGTTAATTTGAAAAAGTTTGGGCTTGCAGGTCAATCTGCGTTTATTATGGCTCTTGCTTATGAGAATAAGCGAGACACACGTAATGCCGAAATTTGGTTAAAGTCTGCTCAAAAATATGCTATGAAAATGAAAGACTCTGATTTAATTATTAAGAGTGTTTCGAAAAGAAGTCGTTTTGCAAAACGAAAAAACAATTATCGGAAAGCATACGAAATTACGCAAGAAGCTTTTGATTATTTTAGTAAATCTGGAACAAGTATCAGTGATCTTGAACAAAAATATGAACTCCAAAAGAGACAGATCGAAAAAGATAAAAAGACATTAGAGAAAGCAAAACTGCGATTAGAAGTTCAAATCAATGGTTTGAAAAATGAACGTAATCAATTAAGCGACGATAAAGAAGTCTTGACCGAAAAACAAAAAGAGTTACTTGAAGAAAAAGAAAAAGTAGAACAAGAAATAAGTGTAACGGAAGAAGCACTTGAGAGTGTTTCGATTGAGAAGGAAAAAGCAGAGAGTAGGGTTAGAAGAAAAGAAAGGGAGGTCAAAGAATTAACCCGTGATAAATTAGAAAAAGATTTATTGCTAAAAGATCAGGAAGTAGAAATTCTAACCGCAGAAAAAAATGCTACTCAAGCTTGGTGGCTATCCATTTTCGCAGGAGCTCTCGCCTTGTTTTTAGTATTGCTAGCACTATCTCTTTATAGTCGTTTTAGAACCAAACAAAAAGCAAACATTGCATTAGATCAAGAACGTCAACGTTCTGACGACCTATTACTCAATATTCTTCCAAAAGATATTGCAGCTGAATTAAAACAAAACGGAAAGGCTTCTGCTAAAAAATATGACCATACTACCGTTCTCCTAACTGATTTCAAAGATTTTACGACCATAGCAAAAAACTTGACTCCGGAAAACCTAGTAAAAGAACTGGATTATTGCTTTAAAGGTTTTGACAATATCATCGAACAATACGGCATTGAAAAAATCAAAACAATAGGGGATGCTTACATGTGTGCTTCTGGCTTAAGCAACAAAAAAGAAAGCCCTAAGGAGATGATAAAAGCTGCTTTAGAAATGCAGAAATTCCTAAACGAATACAAGGCCTCACGAATAAAAAAAGGTTTACCATTCTTTGAAGCACGAATCGGAATTCATACCGGACCGGTAGTTGCAGGAGTCGTTGGTACCAAAAAATTCGCCTACGATATTTGGGGGGCAACTGTCAACGTTGCTTCAAGATTAGAACAAACCTGTGAGGTCGGACGAATCAATGTCTCCGAACAAACTTACAACGAAGTTCGTTACCTATTCGACTTCGACGACAGAGGAAAAATAGCTGCAAAAAATATAGGTTCTGTCAACATGTACTACGTCAATAAAATATTAACCAACAGAAACGCAAGCACTAAAATCTAAACATGAAAGCCATCATTTGCAAAACCTTTGGACCGCCATCATCTTTGACATTTGAAGAGATACCATCACTCAATCCAAAAGAAGGTGAAGTACTTATTGATGTAAAAGCTTGTGGTGTCAACTTTCCTGACACACTTATCATTCAAGGCAAATATCAATTCAAACCAGCACTTCCATTTACACCGGGTTCTGATGTAGCCGGTATAGTCAAAGCAGTAGGAGATGGGGTTAAACATTACAAAGTAGGTGACTCTGTTTTCGGAGTAGTGAGCCATGGCGGCTTTGCTGAAGAAGCAATTCTTCCAAAGAAAAGTTGCTTCCCTATTCCCCCTGGAATTTCGTTTGAAGTAGCTGCTTCTTTTTTACTTGCTTACGGCACTTCTTATCATGCTTTAAAAGATCGTGCGAATATACAAGTTGGTGAATCACTCCTGATTCTAGGTGCTTCAGGTGGCGTTGGATTAGCCGCTATTGAATTAGGAAAAATGTTAGGGGCTAAAGTAATTGCAGCAGCTTCAAGTGATGAAAAATTAGCGCTTTGCAAAAAATATGGTGCAGACGAAATCATCAATTATAACACAGAAGATTTAAAAATTAGAGCAAAAGAATTGACAGAAGGAAAAGGTGTTGATGTGATTTACGATCCAGTTGGCGGACAGTATACGGAAGCAGCATTGAGAGCGATTGCTTGGAAGGGGCGTTTCCTTGTCGTTGGATTTGCGGCAGGTGACATTCCAAAAATCCCTTTAAACTTACCACTCCTAAAAGGTTGTGACATCCTTGGTGTTTTCTGGGGTGACTTCATGCTCAAAAAAGAACCTACATTGGGTATGCAAAATTCCATGGAACTCTTGCAATTCATTATCCAAGACAAAATCAAACCGCACATTTACAAAACCTATCAACTTGCTGAATCAGCAAACGCATTGGAAGATATGATGAACCGAAAAGTTATGGGGAAGGCTGTTGTTGTGAATATGTAATTAGACATTTAGACGGAAGTCCTATTCAAATGTAAAATGTAAAACCGCAAAAGTTTAAATGTAAAGGTTTGCCTTCTAACGTAAATATCGTTTGTCATTTCCTCGTGCGCGCCCTTAGTCTCTAAAGGAAAATATGCCCCCTGACACTATTGATACTATAACTTCACACCTGAAAGAATTTGCACTCCCGACGAGAATCGAACTCGCATTTCCTGATAGAAAGTCAGGTGTCCTAAACCATTAGACGACAGGAGCGTGGAAGGAAAAGACAGAAATCCGAAGTTTCCTTGTAATGTAAATACCGTATTCCTAGTAAGTGCTTGGACTAAATTAAAATTTTGGTTTACACGACAGTGGGAAACTTCCGCCTTCAGACTTCGGTCTCCCGTCTATATAAAAAAGTTGCTCCGGAGAGAATCGAACTCTCACCTCATCCATTAAAAGTGGATTGCTCTACCAGTTAAGCTACAGAGCAGAATAAAAAAGAAGCTTGAGATTACAGTCTATCAAAAAGTAGGCTTTCCATAAATTATAACCTATTGTGGCAACACGGGAGTTGAACCCTGCCCTTTCCGTTTTCAGCGGAACGCTCTCTCCCCGAGAGCTTTATTGCCATTTAAAAGTGTGAACACATTTTTATTTACCTTTTTTGTCCCGAAAGTTGGGTTTGAACCTATCTGACCGCAGCTAGACAGGCAAACAACCTTCCGCATATAAGACGACTACGCTAACCCTTGCGCCATTTCGGAATTTATCGGTTTTTGTTTTGCGATCAGGGTGGGACTCGAACCTACATCTTGCACTTTAACAAAGTGCAGCTTTGCCATTAAGCTACCGGATCAACTATTAAGTTTTTTGAAGTCTAGAGCAAGTACAGGGAATCGAACCCTGGTCCTCTGATTGGAAATCAGACATAATACCATTATACTACACTTACTTTTCATAGTTCCTAACTTGGGGTGGTGCCCGGGAGTCGAACCCTATTCTCTGCCGTCACAAGGCAGTGTTTTGCCAGATAAACTAGACCCACCAAAATGGAAATTTAAACTTCAATGCCCTCTAAGTTAGATTCAATTAAAATGCCCGATTGCGTAAATTCGATAGTGAAAATTTTAATTACATCCGTACCTCAGGAGGGACTCGAACCCCCAACATCTTGATTCTAAGTCAAGCGCCTCTGCCAATTGGGCTACTAAGGTATTTCGCGGTAACGATTCCGATTAAATCGAGACAACTTGAGGATAGACAATCCCCCTGCTCTGACTAATTGAACTACGTCACTTTGAGCAAACTACGATTAACGAAAAATGAGAAATAAAAAGAGAAAGGTTTTTCGTAGTTGCTATCTAACAACTACGACTTCTTTAAGTGGAGTTATTAGAATGAGTTTCTAATACTGGAATCAATACTGAGCGATATCAGTTCAAAATGTTCACTGATATAGCAATCCTGTTTTCCTCGATTACAGTCGAGGAAATGTTTCCCTAGCGAGAAATTATGAAGATTAATATGTTGTTTTGTTTGTAACATTTTTTATAAAATGATTCGTTGTTAATTTACAATGAGGTAAACTGCGAGAAGGGGAAAGAAAGTTCCGGGTAAGTAAAAAAATATTTGTTTGTTTGAAATCGTAGGCGAAAGCGTTTGGCTAAAAACTGCGTAAGTACTTGACTTTCAGTTAACTTAGAAAGTTGAATCTTTTTTTTATTTTTTAATAAAAAAATTATTTATCAGAAACAATTTCAGAAATCATTTCATGCAAGTTGATGTATCCCAGACTTTCGTTGATATTTTTGATGTTCGATTTGTAATCTTCCTTTTCGCCATTTTCATAAATTCGGCAAACTCCTTTGGCAATTGAATCAGGACTGTTGTCGGGAATGACGGTTCCGGTTTTTCCTTCTACGATTAGTTCAGGGAGCCCGCCCACGTTGTTGACAAGAACCGGGACCTTGAATCCGTAGGCCATCATTAGTATTCCACTTTGAGAGGCGGAATTGTAGGGGAGGCAGACCATGTCCGCAGCTTTGTAGTAAGGCTCTACATCTTCGTTAGCAATAAATTTATCGACTAAAATGGTGCGGTCACCAATTCCTTCTTTTTTAATTAAGTCTTTGTAATACTGTATATCTTCGTAGCATTCGCCGACAATTAATAAGGTTAGATCTGGATATGATTTTTCGATAGTAGTAAATGCTTCTATTAGCTTATCCAAACCTTTATATCGACGAATTAAGCCAAAAAACATGATCACTCTTTCCGTCTTGATTCCTAAAAATTCTCTAGCACTTTTGCTGTCATAGCGATCCATGTTGTAGCAATCAAAAACGGATAGAGTTGTCTTGAAAATCTTTTGTTCTTTATGTACAGCAGCTATTCTTCCGCGTTCGAAATCAGATTGGCAGATGAAATAGTCAGCAAGATTTAAGGTTACTTTACTTGAGAATTTATCAAACCATCTGTTTTCATGAGAGATGTAATTTTCGACGAGGAAGGTTACTTTCGTTTTAGTTAATCGCTTTAGAAAAAATGCAATGGTCCAGTAGGCAGGTCCAAAAAAAGGCATCCACCAAACGAAGATGGTATTGTCCGGATTGATTGCTCGGATTTTTTTAATGGCTTTGAACCAAGTAAAAGGATTGATGGAATTGATGATACGATAGATACGATCTTGATGGCTAAAGAAGGTTGTTTTTGATTCATCAAATTGGGTGGTCCCTGGGAAAAATATTTTTGGATATAGTAAGGTAAAAGAAACGGTATGTACATCATAACCATGATTTGTCATCGTATCATAGAGATGCGCTTCTACTAAAGATTGTCCTCCTCGGTAAGGGTAGGCTGGGCCAACTATTACTACTTTCTTTTTCATTTCTTAATCAGCTTCTGATAATTTAAAATTATTCCTCCTTTAGAATCGCATCCAGTTCTGATCGATTGATAGCGTAGGTAAATGGCTGTGCTACAACATATCTCCCAGCTTCATTAGCAGCATTCACTGCGTAATCTATGGAATACCCTTCATTGAGTAAAACTGCCAAAACAGCTACTACCGTATCACCCGCACCAGACACATCGTACACTCGAATTTGATCGACCTGATGATGACTTACTTTATCTTTTGCGATCAGCGTCATTCCCTTACTTCCACGAGTTACTAATAAATAAGTGAACTCATATTGTTCTAAAATTGCTTTACCATATTTCGCAACAGCAGCATCCGTATTTGCTATTGGTTCTCCTGCGATGACAGATAGTTCTTTTAAGTTTGGTTTAACCAAAAAGGCTCCTCGATATTTGTCCCAGTTATTTCCTTTTGGGTCAACTAGTACCTTTGCTGTATATCTTAGAATTTCGGTCATTAGTTCCTGAGAGCAAACGCCTTTTGCATAATCAGAAACTACTATAAAATCGCTCTCTTGTTTTTGTAATAGAAAACGCAATTGATCTGCTAAAAAATTTGCGCCATTATAAATCTGCTCTTTATCAAAACGAACAATTTGCTGATGACCAGATACCACTCTTGTTTTGACTGTAGTCAACATCTTATCATCAGGAATCACACAATGGTTTTGGATATTCGATTCGCTAAAAAGCTGACTGATTTTATTTCCTCCAAAATCATCTCCTATGACACCGAGTACTGAGCAGTTCGTTTGCAAAATGGAAATATTTTGAGCAACATTGGCCGCCCCACCAAGATTATAAAACTCTTCATTGACACTTACCACAGGGACTGGTGCCTCAGGAGATAGTCGAAGTGACTCGCCCTTGATATAGCAATCCAGCATAACATCGCCAACAACTAATATCTCTTTACTCATTTATTGAAATTTGCTGCAAAATAGGAACATGTAAACAATAAACGGAATATACTAAGTTACATTATACTGTTTTCGGGAATAGAGGTTGCTTAAAAAGTAAAAAGCCCCTTGTAAGATATCTTACAAGAGGCTTTATTGGTGGGCCCACCAGGACTTGAACCTGGGACCACCTGATTATGAGTCAGGTGCTCTAACCAACTGAGCTATAGGCCCTTCGATCATTATTTACCCCAAGGGGTTGATCAAGTGAGCGCAAATTTACATATTTGAAACACAGTATGCAAGGAGAAAGTGCCGAGAAATCAAAAAAAATTATCCTTCTTAGCAGCTTTGCAGCTTGCAATCTTAACATTGTTTCATTACTTAGCAGGCATGTGAACATCCATTTGCGGGAATGGAAAGCTAATCCCATCTTTGTCAAATTCCTTTTTCACATTTTCAAGCATATAAAAATAGGTATCCCAATAATGTTCACTCTTGCAGAAAGGTCTTGTATTAAGGTTAACTGAATTGTCCCCTAGCTCACCTACAACAACACCTTGTGCTGGTGAGTCTAAAATCCAAGGACATTGTTTTCCTACTCGCAAAATAGCTGCTCGTGCCTTGTCAATACTATCGCCGTAGTCAATACCAAAGGTTAACTCGACTCCAATTGTTTCCTGACCAGAGATATTAGTGATGACATTGTTGGTCACTACTCCGTTAGGAACTATTATTTTCTTGTTGTCCAAGGTTCTCAAAACGGTATTAAAGATTTGAACTTCTTCTACCGCACCAACCTGTCCACCAGCAATATCAACTAAATCACCAACTTTGTAAGGTTTGAAAAGTAGTACCATTACTCCGCTTGCAAAATGTCCAAGACTACCTTGAAGTGCCATTCCTATAGCAAAGGCCATTGCACCAAAAATAGCCACAAAGGAGGTCGTTTCAATTCCGAAAGAAGATGCCACGCTTAGCAACAACATGACTTTCAAGCCAATATTAACTAGAGAACCTAAGAAGGGGCGAATAGTTTCGTCTACTCCTCTTTTTGCCATCAATTTTTTAATCATGCTTGTAATCCATCCTATAACTAATAATCCAATGATTAATGTTATAACTGCACCTATTACTTTTGGTGTATAATCAATTGCCATTGTCCAAAACTGTTCTATTCGCTTTTCCATTGTGTGTTTAATTTTTTAAATAATTTTTCTTTCCTTTTATAATTCGTAATAAAAATTTACTGGAACCATTGTATAAATAAAACGATTCACATTGGGAAAGGTAACCATATATCAATTAACAATTACGACAACAAACGGAATTTGTTCAAAAAGACATTGTTAGTCTTGAATGAATTATTTAATTAAGTTTACATTTCAAGAGTTTGCTTTAAAATCATTTATACCTAGCCTCAGGGATATAAATTAAGAATACATGAGGTTTCCTTTATGAAAAATAAAAAAACTACCGATAAGATAACTGCCTTGATAAAATTGCAACGGTATTGCGTTTATCAGGACCGATGTCATCAAGAGGTTCGCAAGAAGTTACTTGATCTTGGCGTCTATGGCCTTGACCTTGAGAATGTAATCACTGAGCTAATTTCAGATAATTTTTTGAATGAGGAACGTTTTGCCTGTTCATATGCACGAGGAAAGTTTAGGATGAAGGGCTGGGGAAAAATACGGATAAAGATAGAATTGAAGCGGCGTCAGATTTCAGAATACTGTATAAAAAAGGCGATGAAGGAAATAGAGGAAGTGGACTATAGGGACAAGTTGGAGGCATTGCTAGTTAAAAAAGCCAAAACTTCGAGGGAGAAAAACCAATTTAAACTAAATGGAGCACTTGCTAACTTTGCTATCAGGAAGGGATATGAAGCTAGTTTAGTTTGGACAGTTATCAAGGAATTATATCCTAGGTAGGATATACAATGAAAAGGAAAAGACATAGAACATCAATTACATTTTTACGTTTGTTAGCAGATTTTTCATTTTACTTTAAATTTTTATTCAACAAACGACTTGCTTTGTCACAGAAATGTCTGAAATAAATCATTTAAGATCCTAATATGAACGTTTAGAATTCTGACTTTTGCTATTTTGAGTACTAGGAAAATCACTTTAGTTCTGTTATATTTAAAGTGTTAAGACTTTTGCTCACTTAAAATTTTACGTTATGTCAAAAAATAAATTACCACTAAAGAACTTGAAAGTAAAGAGCTCAGTTACAGTAATGAGTAAGTCAGAACAGAAAACGGCAAAGGGCGGTTATGTTAATATGACAGATCAATATATCACCGTCAATACAAATTGGACTTCGGTAAAAACACAAAAAGAACCAGATCCGATTATTGAGCGTTTTAATGGTTCAAGTCGAGGTTAAACCCCTGTTTTATTCTTCTCTTTGATCACTGTTGAAAAAGACTTCCCCTCAATTTTACTTTCAAGCCAAGCAATGAAATCAAAATATTGCAGCATGGCTTTTTCAGAGGGTATTTGTGAAAGGCTTTCAAAATCTTTTTTTAGGATTATGAAAGCCTTTTTCAATTCCTTATTGGTGTAAATTTTATTTGAGTTTTTGATAAAGCCAAGTACTCTCTTTTCGAATTCAAACATCCTATTTCGCTTACGCAAAAAGCGATATGTTGATCGCAGCAAGTATTCCAACAAAAAGGTATTTCCCATCTCGTAATGAATCACAAGATTCAAAATCCTTACCAGACTCTGCAGATCTTGCCGTTCTATACTTTTTGGTAAATTGAGCCATGCGTTTAAGTTCTCTAACGCTTTTTCAAAATCTTCGGCCCCAAAATAAATATTAAAATATTGAAGATAAAAACTCCCCGTTTGAAAGGTTTCTTCTCCGTATTTTTTTCGTGCTTTTATATGATCCTCCAATGCTTCAATCCCCTCTTCAAACTCGCCAGTAAAATTACATAGATTAAACTTAAAGGCATAGTACTGACGCTGTATTCGAAGCTCATCATGCTTTGTTATTGGCTTGATTTTCAACATCTTACTTAAATTTCTACGCACCTCTGTATAGCGATTAATTAAACCACAACTCAAAATAAGGTTACTAACTGCTGAAATATAATCGGAAACATCTTCCTTTAAAATATGGGGCTTAGATTCGATCTTTTTTAAAAATAAATTACTTGATTCGTAAAAGTTTTTATAATCAGAAATTGAATAATAATACAAACCGTAAACTCTGTGATACAACACTTTGGCCAAGTGAGATTGTGCTTCCGATACATCTCTTAAAAGTGGATGCTTCATCATTTTCATCAATCGCTCTACTTTCTCTTCGCTTCTCAATACGGCATCTTTTCGGATGCTCACTATCATCTGATAAAATATATTTTTGTAGATAGATAAATTACGCAGTTGGTTCAAGCATTTTTTTTCTTCTTCATCAATTCGATCCAACTCTTTATCTAAAAAAGCAATATCTTCTTTTGTGAAAGCAACCTGCTTTTCCCAGTTCAATATTTCTAATAAGTGGACAAATGATTCGTATTCTATCGACAATTTTTTTGCCTTGACCATTAGCTCCTCGCAGGCCTCATAATGAGATCTCTTATAAAGAACTTTGACACTTTTTAGCAAGCTCTTAATTTTGTATTCAATAGAAGATTTCTCATCATATCCTTGAAGGCTTTTCAATATCAAATCATAGAGATAAGCCTTCAACTCAGAGTATTTTCGACTCTCTATTGCTTGGCCTTCATATACCTTCAATTTGAGTGCATCTTCATCAAACTCCTCTTGCGCATCTATAGCATCAAACAAGGTCAAGTACTTGTTCTTTTCACCCCCCCATTTGTCATTAGCGTTGAGCTTAAAGTACCGTTTTTCAGGCCCTGAAAGAGATTTTACTAGCTTGAAAAGTTTGTAAGAAGGTGTCTTAGGCATACATTATTTGTTAATTACACCCAAAAGGTAGCTAAATATTTTAGGTAATTGTGTCTGTGTTGTGTAAAAATTTGCAATTCAGAAAACTGACAAATAACCAGAACACGGATTGTTTACTTTCTCACCTTGCCGTAATATTACTTACAGATCAGGCAACAAACACAAGCTTATACGAAACTAAGGCCTGACTACTATCTGCTCACTCAAAAAATATTACTGCCATGAGAGTTTTAAAAACACCTTATTCTAATTTCCAGGCACAGCGTATACCTATGGCTACAAGCCCCAAGGTTGCTCCTTACCTGGCAAGTGAAGACGTTCGAAAAATTGCTTTACCTACTATGGAAGGCATGCACTTTGAACTTGTACAAAACATTATCAGTCTTGAGGCGAAAGGAAATTATACCTTTCTATGTCTTGAAAGTGGTAAACAACTACTCGTTTGCAAAACATTGATGGAAATGGAAGACATGCTGAAAAATTCAATACAGTTTGTTCGAATCCACCGATCCTGTACCATCAACTTAAACAAGATTTCAAAATACATTAAGGGCAAGGGGGGCTATGTCATCATGGATGACGGATCTACTCGCAATGTTTCTGCTGGCCGAAAAAATGATTTTTTTGAATCTTTGAAAAAATACTATGGATAATTATGATGAAAGATGTTAATGGATTTAAGTTAAGTTTCAAGCCCAAATTTTAGTAAGTTTTCTACCCGAAAAGTATTTGAACAGTGAAGTTGAGAAGCAAAGCTTCTTTCTTCGCTGTTTTTTTTTGTTACTATCGACTCCCTAATCTATCAATATCACAAGTCTTTATTTTTTCGCAATAACTAAGCCACCTCATTATAGTAAGTATATGTACGGAAATTGGGTTAACATTAATCAATGAAAGATTTTAGTTCTAATTGACTAAATTTTAAGCTTCATCCTTTTGGCTGTAGCCTAAAATTTGGGAAAAGTAGGACTAAAAGACTCTGTGATTAAACTATAACTTAATTTAGTCCAAGCACTTATTCATCAATTAAAACAAATCTTTTATAGAAAGGATAAATTAAAGTTTAATTTGCAAGCTTTTAAATGCTTTGTCTCGCAAGATTTGTAAACGTTTGTAAAAGCCTAGCATGAAATGTTAATAAACGAAATTTTGGAATTTGAGAAAGCAAAATTTCGCACACTTTAATTTCGATTCAAATTCAAATTTGCGGCCATACCGCGCAGTCCTTTTTATGAGAATAGCAGTCAACACACGTTTTTTACTCAAAGACCAACTTGAAGGGATTGGTTGGTATACCTATGAATTGCTAAAATGCATGGTGGAGCAACAACCCAATGACGAATTTATTTTCTTCTTTGACCGCCCTTATTCTGATCAATATGTTTTTGCAAAAAATGTAACACCTGTTGTTTTGTTCCCTCAAGCTCGACATCCATTTTTGTGGCATTGGTGGTTTGAATGGTCGATTGCAAGTGCATTAAAAAAGCACAAGGCAGATGTCTTTTTATCTCCCGATGGCTATGCTTCTCTTTCGACTTCTGTCAAAACAGTAATGGTGACTCATGATATTGCACATGTTCACTATCCCCAGCAAATCGCATTTCTAACTCGAAAATATTACCAACAAATGGTTCCGCGTTTTTTAAAGCATGCGCAAAAGGTCGTTACCGTTTCTAAATTTACACGCAATGATATATTGGCAGCTTATCCGGTTGATCCCGAAAAAGTAGTAGCTGTTTACAATGGATGTCGAAAAGAATTTCAAGTAATTGATGCAATTGAAAAAGCTCTAATTCAAGAAAAGTACGCAGAAGGTCAAGAGTATTTTTTCTACGTTGGTGCTGTGCATCCCCGCAAAAATGTGCATCGACTTATATCTGCTTTTGATCAATTCAAAAGCAATACAAAAAGCAAGAAAAAACTTCTAATTGGTGGTCGCTTTGCTTGGAAAACCGGGGAAGTAAAATTGGCTTATGACAATGCTATACATCAAGAAGACATACTGTTCTTGGGCTATCTCAAAAACGAGGAGGTCCCAAGATTAATGGGCGCGGCTTATGCGCTGACCTATGTTTCTTTATTTGAAGGATTTGGTTTACCTTTAGTCGAAGCGATGAACTGTGGCGTGCCTTTTATTACTTCCAATTGCTCATCCATGCCGGAGGTGGCCGGTGATGCCGGAATGTTGGTGAACCCTGAGTCCCTTAGCGAAATCACTCAAGCTTTAGAGCGAATCGAATCAGACAAGGCACTTTACCAACAACTTGTCTACAATGGTAAAAAACAGAAATTAGCCTTTAGCTGGAAAGTGGCGGCCAAGCGAGTTTATGCTTTGATGTACGACTTGGTCCAACATTAAGCGACACTTCCCGAGCCTTTACTTTTACGCCAAACATATAAGGCACCCAGCAATCCAAGTATCATCATGATTGATGCAATGAACTCTGCCTGTGTTGATTTTACCTTAATCAAAGGAACGATATAATCTTCGTTTACTCGGATTTTTTCAATCCAAAAACGTTCAAATCCATTCATGAACAGGTATATGGCAAACAACATTCCCGGTATGGTAATTCGCTTTCGCAATTTCCATAAAATTCCACCAAGAACTAGAGCAGCTATAAACTCCCAAACTGATGTTGGGTAAACCCCTGGTGAAAGTTCTGTACAATATCGATAAGTACAATTTTCTATTAATACGTGAGCGCTATCACCACCGTCAATTACATTGTTTGGGTAAGTTTGAACCCACATCCAGTCCGGAAGAAATGACATCCATCCTGGTTTTGGGCTTGTATTGGGAATACCCCAATCACCATCTCCCGAAAATTGACAGCCCAAACGACCAATTCCATATGCCACCATAAGTGCAGGTGCAACTGCATCCATCACGTGAATCGGTGCAATTTTTTTCTTTTTCAGATAGAAATAACAAACTAAAAAACCGCCGATCAATCCACCATAGATTGCCATTCCTGCACCAGAGAAAAAGGAATTAACCATATCCGTCATTGTACGCTCTCCAGCAATTAGCAAATCAATATCTTCCAACAAAGCAAAAACTTTGGCACCTACAATTCCACCTACTGCAGCAAGTATCGTAAGGTCTCCAATTCTTTCGTGTGGAGAAATACTTACATCTCGTTCTTCTGGTTTTGGTAATTGTTCCTGACGTTTTTCGAAATACTTCATCCCTCCAAATATCAAAGCACCAATAATCCCTGCGATCCAACTTCCTTTTGTCGACAGGATGATATCTGCCGGATCATTTTTAAATGCTTCAAAGTTGAAAAAAGCATAGACTGCTTTAAAACCTAAAAAGAATCCCAACAATGAATTCATCAACAAATCCATTGGAGAGGCTGGTGCACCAATGATGGTTTTCACTTTAACTGGTTTGAGAAGACCTTGTTCCTCCTTGCGGCGAAGCTCCTTCATCAACATCCATGCTGCGGTAAGAATCGCAATCACGAGCATCAAACCAAAAGTCTTAACGATAGAAGCAGCGTTATCTGGCTGTGTACCAAAAAAGTAGTGTAGTATATACGAGAGATCTGGAAACATAGTATTGAGTTTGTTGAGAGCAAAAATAGAGTTCCGAAGGAGAATACCAAGACTTAATCGACAAAGAAGTTGATTAATAACTTCAATTTATTCCTTTAGTGCTCCTAATTCGGATAAACGAATGTCCATCTGGCCATTTTTATTGACTTCTATCAATTCTGCGATAGCAATTTCATTAATCAAATTGGAATCAATCGCCGTTTCTATTTTAACATAATTATCGGTAAAGCCAGCCATTAACTCTTTGTCTTTATGCCCTTCAAAAAGGACAGGACGCTGTTGGTTGATAAACTGCCGATAAAAATATTGTCGCTTCTTTTCAGAAAGAATGCGTAGTTGTTCATTGCGTTCACGGCGAATGTGCATAGGTACTACTCCCTCCATTTCAGCAGCAGGAGTGTTGGCCCGTTCGGAATAGGTGAAGACGTGTAAATAAGAAATATCCAAGTCCTTGATAAAGCGGTATGTTTCTAAAAAGTCCTCTTCTGTTTCACCGGGGAAACCAACAATTACATCCACACCGATGCAACAATGTGGCATTAATTTTTTTATGCTTGCTACACGTTCTTGATACAATTCTCTTTTGTATCGACGTCGCATCATTTGCAATTGCTTGTTATTACCCGATTGAAGCGGCATATGGAAATGCGGCATAAAGCGTTGGGACTGAGCTACAAATTCTATGATTTCGTTGGTGCATAAATTGGGTTCGATGGAAGAGATGCGAAAACGTTCGATGCCTTCTACTTTATCCAACTCGTGAATCAGGTCGATAAACATGGCTTCTTTCTTGGGCTTGATCCCCTCAATCACTTCAGTACCGTTTCCAAAGTCGCCGATGTTGACTCCTGTTAAAACGATTTCCTTTACGCCCATTTCCGCAATAGACTTGGCGTTGGCGACAATACTTTCGACGGTGTTACTTCTGCTATTACCACGAGCTTGTGGGATCGTGCAAAACGAACATTTGTAATCACAGCCATCCTGTACTTTCAAAAATGATCGGGTTCGATCACCAAAAGAAAAAGCATTGATAAAATCTTTGGCTTCTGTCACTTCACCCGCCTGAATCATTCCTTTGTCAGTTGCCTTTTCCAAGTTATCAACGTAATCTAAAATTCGAAATTTCTCAGCAGCTCCCAATACCAAATCTACTCCTGGGATTTCAGATATTTCTTCAGGCTTCAATTGCGCATAACAGCCTATCATAACGACCTTGGCATCTGGTGCTTTTCGCAAAGCCTGTCGTACTACCTTCCGGCATTTACGATCGGCAAAATCAGTTACCGAGCAAGTGTTTATCACGTAGATATCAGCTCCTTCATCAAATTTTACGGTAGAATATCCCTTATCCTCAAACATTCGACCGATAGCCGAAGTCTCAGAATAGTTGAGTTTACAACCTAAAGTATGGAAAGCAACTGTTTTTGGTGTAGCCATTTTTTAATCTTATTAGTAATCAGGGCGCAATTTACGGTTTTAAGTGCATTTATTGACTAGGTCGGTCTATTCTATTAAAAAGCTAATTTTCACCTTAAATAGCCGATAAGTCAATGATTCTTCACAAATAAGTCTTTGTATAGTATAAATACTTATCACTTCCTTTACATTGAGTTAATATATGGGCTTTATCTTTGAAGTATTACATTCCAAGTGAAATAAATATATCAGGTATTATGCTAGATAAATTAATCCTATTCCTTCTAAAAAATAAGCTTAAAGGCGGTGGCCTTCTTAGTAAGCTATTTGGCAGGCATGAGATCGCTGTCGAGAACCAATATGGTGTTCAAATGAAATTAGATCCTTGTGAGTATGTAGAAAAAGAGATTATCGTTAACGGCTACTACGAAACAGAAGTGCTTGATTTATTAATTCAAGCAGTTGAGACTTCTAACACAAAAGCTGTGTTTTGGGATATCGGAGCCAACGTAGGTCTTCATGCAATGACCATTAAAAAACTTTTTCCTGAGGTAACTTCCTGTGCCTTTGAACCTTTTTATTATAACTTCCGCAAACTGGCAATCAATCTTAGTTGCAACTACGACATCAGAATCAAAAAATTTAGTTTTGGCCTTTCCAATGATTCGGAAGTAAACCGAATGTATACTTCTGAAGGAAATTCTGGTCGAACTAGTTTCCTAGAAATTGAAGGTGGAATTGACTCCGCAGTGAATACACTCAGTTGTACTGGTGATTTTGTTGTAGAGCAGGGGCTTGCTCCTCGACCAACGATTATCAAAATGGACGTAGAAGGGTGGGAGTTAAATGTATTGAAAGGCTGTACAGACATTTTGAACAACCCAGAATTGCATACCATTATTTTTGAAGGTCCTAATAAAATGGCGGATACCGAAGTGGTTCCTTTCTTGGAGCAACATGGATTTAATGTTGCTCCTATCGATCGAACTTCTCATATTGAAGAGACTACCGAAAATTATATCGCAGTTCGTCCTGTGAACGTAATTATGGCTTCCCGTCATATCAAAAAAACAACAGCATCCAATAACTAATTGAGTGCTGCTGTCTTTTATTTTTGGTTCTTTGACAAATCCCGTGGTAGAACCCAATGATAAAATAAAAGCAACTTTTCCTTCGGTCACTTTTCCTTTCATTTTAACATTAGCCACGGGTTTGTCAAAGAACGTATTTTTTTAGAAAAAAAATTCTTACCTAATTAGCCCAACTGCTTCAAGCGTTTCTTCAAAGCCTGCATCTCATCACGATATTGTGCCGCTGTAATAAAGTCCAACTCTTTTGAAGCAGCCTTCATCTTTCGCTCTGTCTCTGCTATTAGTTTTTCCATCTGCTCTCTGTTGAGGTAATTCACAATTGGATCTGCAGCCAAACTTGGCTCTTCGCTTTCCACATAAGCCTTCTTTCCACGTACATCAAGAATTGAGCTAGAGCTTATTATTTCTTCTCGTGATTTGAAGATAGTTGTTGGTGTAATACCATGTTCAGCATTATATGCAATTTGAATTTCGCGACGACGCTCTGTTTCATCTATCGTCATTTTCATGGAGCGGGTAATTTTGTCCGCATAAAAAATGACCAAACCATTGGAATTACGTGCGGCACGTCCTGCCGTTTGCGTTAGCGATTTCGCATTACGTAGGAAGCCTTCTTTATCTGCATCTAAAATAGCCACGAGTGATACTTCTGGTAAATCTAAACCCTCTCTTAATAAATTGACTCCAATCAATACATCAAAAACGCCTAACCGTAGATCCCGTAATATTTCGACTCGTTCCATTGTGTCCACTTCCGAGTGGATATAACGACACATGATATTTAGTTTTGCCAAATATTTACTTAGTTCTTCTGACATTCGTTTGGTGAGGGTTGTCACCAAAACGCGTTCTTTCTTTTTGATCCGCTCGTTGATCTCATCCAGCAAATCATCTACTTGGTTCACACTTGGACGCACTTCGATTGGAGGATCTAACAATCCAGTTGGACGAATAATTTGTTCTACCAAAACACCTCCGGTTTGCTCCAGTTCATAATCACTTGGTGTTGCGGATACGAATACAACTTGGTTGAGGAGGTTTTCAAATTCAGAAAAATTCAAGGGTCGGTTGTCCATAGCAGATGGTAGCCTAAATCCGAAGTTAACCAAATTCAATTTTCTCGCACGATCACCTCCCCACATACCTCGAACTTGCGGAATGGTAACATGACTCTCATCAATCACCATCAAATAATCATCTGGAAAATAATCTAGTAGACAGAAGGGACGCGTACCCGGTGTACGGCCATCAAAGAAACGAGAATAGTTTTCTACACCACTACAGTAGCCCAGTTCCTTCAACATTTCAAGATCGAAAGTAACGCGTTCTTTTATACGATTTGCTTCTTCTTCACGGCCTTCTTCTTTGAAGTATTTTTCTTGTTTATATAACTCATCCTGAATCTCTTCAACGATTCCGTGGATACGATTCTTTGGTGCAATGTATAGGTTAGCTGGAAAAATTGCACAATTCTCCATCGACTCAATTCGCTTACCACTTTCTAATTCTATACGTTCAATTTCTTCAATCTCATCGCCAAAAAATATTACTCGATATCCATAATCAACATAAGGCAAATTAATGTCTACTGTATCACCCCGCACTCGGAATGTCGCTCGCGAAAACTCTATCTCCGTCCTTGAATACAAGCTCTCCACTAAGCTATACAAAAATGTATTTCGGGTGATTTTCATTCCCTGCTCGATTCGAATAATACTCCCAGCATAATCCTCTGGATTTCCCATACCGTAAATACAGGAAACGGATGCAACGATAATGACATCTCGTCGCCCCGACAATAGTGAGGACGTTGCTCGAAGACGCAACTTATCTACTTCTTCATTGATCAACAAATCTTTCTCAATGAAAGTATTCGAATGCATGATATAAGCTTCGGGTTGATAATAGTCATAGTAGGACACAAAGTACTCCACCGCATTATTTGGAAAGAATTCACAGAATTCACCATAGAGCTGTGCAGTCAAAGTTTTATTATGTGTCAATACCAATGTTGGCCGATTCAACTGAGTGATCATGTTGGCAATGGTAAAGGTTTTACCGGATCCCGTAACTCCAAGTAAACATTGCGTGCGTTCGCCAGCTTCAACACCTTGAACGAGTTGTTTGATGGCACTAGGTTGATCACCTGTAGGGGAGAAGGGAGAGATTAATTCGAAAGCCATAGTTTGTTGTTACTCAATTAAGAATTATGCTACATCCATGATAGACGTCGCTTATGTTTTTATCTCTCTTACATTAAAGTATCCTGCTAGAAACTTATTGAGTTCAAAGATAAAAACAATAGCGTTTATAACGAAGTTGTTTAACAACTTCAACAAATAAGTTCTTAGTCTATTCAATTCCTGTTATTAGTTTTGCTTCTAATGTTCACAACGATATCCAGCACCGATTGGTGAACCGTCTGGCATTTTCAATGATTCAGATTGAAGCATTTCTTTGGGATGCAATTTAAAGTGAGCGATCTCTGAAAGCGCAAATTGATGATGTGCTTTTTGAGATTCATTACTAGCTGAATTTGACTTTAATTCTGTTGCTAGGTTATTTATTTTTAGGAGTGCGACTGCACGAACTTGACTTGCTGCTTTCTCATCTGCAGAAAGGCGCATCAATTGTTTCAACACCAACTGGTCGACCATTCGCCCGATTGCTCCTTCATAGTCTTCGCTGTGATCGGTCTTCCAAGTAGCAGCGAGTAGTTTATCAATTACAACAGCAAGTGAAGGCATTGAATTATTCAAAGCATGCTGCTGCACTAGACGAGTTGCTCTATCTCGATTGAGTAGCATTGAAATGCTGTGTTGGGCTGCGCTCTCTGCTGCTGCAACAGGATCAAAGGTTAAACCTGTTTTTGATTTAAAGCTTTCGCGACCTCTACTCTGACCAAATACTTTAGGTGCTATCTGTTGCAATAATTTTTTAGGTAATACTAATACTTTGGGATCCAATGTTTTTAGTAAGGCAGTCAAGGCTTTTCCCTGTTGATTGGCCTCTAATACTTTGACTGCTTCTTGTCCGTCTCCACGAAGTGTATACTGGTATTCGACTCCTCCTATCATTTTGGCAACGGCCTCCACCTGATAACGATGCGATAAATACAAAGGCGCCAATACTTCTTCTAAATCCGACATTGGGCTTGCGAATGGGATGGTATTTTCGCCAAATCGAGAAAGAGCTACTGCACGTATTTCCAACAAGCGATCTAGTTCTACCACTGCATCTTCGCCATTATCCCAGAGGTGTGCGTAAGGATGTGCACCACCTGCTGGTCGAGCATCTCGGTCACTAATAAAACGTAAATTTTTTTTCTGCGTATCTTCTATTATTTTCTTGAGCCCTTTTAGTTCATCTGTTCCTTTCGGAAAATCTTGATAACCGTATAGGATGGCACGCTTGTCCCATTCTCCGATTTTATCATCATAAGCTTTTGAAAAATCTAAACTGCCATCTCCTTTCAAACTAACGTAAGGGTGCGGATAATCCATCACAGATGAACGGCCGTTGGTGCTTGCCGCAAAGTTATGAGTGATTCCTAAAGTGTGTCCTACTTCGTGAGCGGAAAGTTGACGTAAGCGAGCTAGTGCCATTTGCTTCATTTCACCTGAAACAGGTTTTCCAGTTTCGTAGGGAGAGAGTAGACCTTGTGCAATTAGAAAATCCTGACGTACCCGCAGAGAACCGAGGCTTACGTGTCCTTTGATAATTTCTCCTGTTCTTGGATCACTAACAGCAGCTCCATAAGACCAACCTCGGGTGGACCGGTGCACCCATTGGATGACGTTGTAACGAATATCCATCGGGTCAATACCTTCGGGTAATACTTTTACTTGAAATGCATTTTTATAACCTGCTGCTTCGAATGCTTGATCCCACCAACGAGCGCCATCTAAAAGCGCAGATAGTACTGGCTCCGGTGCACCTCGATCAACATAATAGATGATCGGCTCTACTGCTTCACTCATCGCAGCATTTGGATCTTTCTTTTCCAATCGGTGACGGTTGATAAATCGCTTGATCATTGGTTCATCAATTGCTGTTGCATAATCTTTATAGTTGATTCCGAAAAACCCGCAACGTGGGTCCAAAACTCTTGGCTTGTAATTATCATCCGGTAGTTCAATAAAAGAATGTCTTTGGCGAACAGTTATAGCCTCTGGACTTGGTACCACATCTCTTACGTAAGCTCCTTTTGGTTTCCCGGTAAAAGTGAGCATGGCTTCCAGTTCTGTGTTTTTGGGAAAATTTCTGGTCATAGACTCATGAACAACACTTCTTGACTTATCTAATTTGTAATTACCTTGTTTAGATTCGACTAATGCTCCTACGACACCATGTGCATCACGTAGCATGAAAGGCGTGATGTCGATTATGAATGTTCCATTTTTTTCGGACTCTATCGCAAAACCCCAGAGTACGGACTGTGCAAAAGCTTCCTCTACTGATTTCCGTTCTGCCTCATTATCACTTTCTGCACGGAAGGAATAATTGGGTTGTATTAATAAAAGTCTTGGTCCACTTCGTACAAATTTGACCACGCGATTTTTTCCTAATTGTCCGCGGTCCAAACCAATATCGTTAGAGCCAACTCCTGCTGGTAATGAATTGACATATAAAAATTCGAAATCGAGTTTATCAACTTCTAGATGAATTTTCCCTGTTTTTTTATCCCAGTGAAAATTAAAAAAGCCTTCGCTTTTTTCCTTTCCAGAAAGGAAATTATTAGTCTTATTTTTTGAAGTGTCTGACTTAACAATGGCTTGAGGAGTTGAACATGACATAAAAAGTAATAATACCACTAAGCGTACAGCAATGTTTTTCATAGTAATTTTTTGGAAACTGATAATTAATTTATTCTTCTTGTGATTTTATTGTAAAACCCATTTCACAACCTGCACCCTCTCTTCTGCAAAAATAGAAATGAGGTACAAACCTTTTGGTAAATGTTCAAGGTTTAAAGAGATATCACTATTAGCAGAAGTCATTATCTCTTTTTGATAAACAAGGACTCCCTCTGTGTTCATCATTTCTATTTTGGATTGAACAGACTTCTCTGATTTATTTTCCAGCCTAAAGCTGTTCCCTTCTCCAGGGTTGGGATAGACTGAGAATAAGTCAGCATTAGAAAGTTTAGTAGTACTTACTATTTCGTCCATAGAATTTTTTCGATGAATTTCTAATGATCTAAAATTGTTGATTCTCATCAAAACTTCTTCCTGGTCCAATAGGCCTTCTTTTAGATGATAGACCCAGTCGACTTGCATGGTTGAACTACGTAAATTCGGGGACGATCCTAATGGCAATGAATTGTTAGACCAGATCCAATTCGCCAGTGAAATTTGCATATCACTATCAGGGTAAACAGAGGTGGTACCATCCTGATCCGCTACGGCGTGTGTAGCAAAGAGGTTTCCATCAAGGTAATAAGTCACGGTACCATCCATCACTGTGAAGATTAAAATTTTCCAATCATCTGAATAATCTTCCAAAGAACCGGTGCTTGCATTTGTTGGTAACCAAGGGCTAAGAATGTAAGATTCCCAGGTCGTAGCATATAGTATATTGGTAAAATTACCCCCGCCCCAAACATTATAAGCGAGGTATTCAAAATCACATTCGGCGTGCGTTGGATCACCACTAGGAGCATTAAAAATGGTATAAAAGGTTTGTACATTTCCATCTTCCGAAGTAGCGGATGAGTTGTCAAAATGTACCCTAGCGGCATAGGTCCCTTCAAGAAAAATATACTCGCTGTATTCAACTCTTGAAAAACTTCTGTCCGCCAATTGGTTGGTGGTTTGAGTAGACAGGCTAAGTATTCGATCATTTGGAACGGAGATATTATCTAAAAAATTTACATTTTCCTTTGTATATGGAACTGGACCGTTTTGTCCGGGATAGTTGGGGCCATCGAGTACAATCCAACCGAAATTTTCAATGATCGTATCATTGGCATCGGTGTAATTGAAATCGTCAAAAAATTCATTTTGAGCGAATGTGATTTGAGTGCAAACTAGAAGTAAGAATAAGAGTGAGGTTATACGCATCATCTTGGTTTTGCCAGAACCATTAAGTTGGTTCTAATTAATTTTTCTTAAAGATAATATTATCTGACTCTATTTTACTGGCTCGCATAGAATGGCTTACATTTTCAATTGGAATTAATTGACCGGAAGGCGCTATAAGATGCGCTTTATAAGCTAGTTGTTTTAGTTGTGTTTCTGCGTTTCTGTGCGCTTGGTTTTCTCGTTCATCTGCTAGATATTCCAGCGCAACTAATGGAGATGATTCTTTTAGTGTTTGGATCAAGCCCTTGATCGCTTTATCTTCAGCACCTTCAACATCTATTTTTATGAAATCTGGCACCGCATTTTCACTACGTAAAACATCTTCCAGTCTTTTTCCTTGCACTTTTATTTCTTTCGGAGGGTTCTTTTTAATCCACTCTGCTCCATCAAATTGATCCGGGCTTAAAGTATTGTATTCGGAGTAAAGTACAGGAAATTCAAAAAAGGAAACTTCGCTATTTTCCTCAGCTGCAGCTAAATGAAAAGGCTTAATGTTCTTGGCTGTCGCAATATTACTTTTATAAATTTGGAACATAGCCTCGGAGGCTTCTATCCCAATGATACGGCCGGAGTCACCAACTAATTTTGAAGCCAGTAAGGAATAAAAACCAAAGTGTGTTCCGACATCCAGTACCGTGTCACCCTCTTTCAAATGCTCCAACATAAATCGCGTTAGTCTGATCTCGGAGTCATGTGTTTTTCCGCCAAGGAGATAAATGTCCATCCCTGCAGGTAGTAATAGTTTCATGTCAACATCAAAAAAAGTTTTGGCAATAGCCAACTTACCTTTCTTAGTATTTTTGTAAATAACATGATTAAAAAACTGCCCCTTAATATAATGACCTGGGCTATGGAATAATCGTTTGAGCTTAGTCCCTTTTGCAATATCCTCCAGCCTTGATAATCTACGAATCAGTTGTTCCTTCATTTTGTAGTTGTTGTTTGTTGGCCAAATCAATATTGACAATAAGAGCCATAAACATGAAGAAAAAAGAGCCTACTTTATCTGTTTCAATCAGGTCATTAATCAAACACAAAGCATGGATGACAATCAAAGACAGCATTGAAAACATTAGAATATGCTTGTGTTTTATATTCGTTGTCTGATGGTAAATTTTTTCGCCTTTCAGCAAAACATAAAAGCTCAACACCATATAAGACAAGAGGCCAAATATCCCTTGCTCAATCAATAGCATTAAAAAGTAATTATGAATTCCAGACTTTTCGGGGTTGTCACTTACGTAGGTAACATAACTTGTCACAGTATAGCCTTTGTAGAAATTATAAAAATTTCCCGGACCAACACCTGTCATTGGGTTATGTCTGACCATATAACCTCCAGCAATCCAGCGGTAAAAACGCTCAACCGTAGATACATCTTCCATTTTATAGGTTGCTTCTAGAAGATTGTCAAATTCGGTATGCGTCACCGCCTTTTCAAAATCTGGCGCAAAATCTAAGTATTTATTATTGTGCGACAAAAAATAAGCGAGCCCAAGTAGAACCACTGTACTTAAAATCAATACCGGTTTCATCAATCGCCACTTAACCACAAAATATGCAGCTCCAGCAATAAAGATCGCTACATAAGCTGCCCGAGTAAATGAAAAATTGATTGCTAGAAGCAAAACAACTAAAGCTACCGTCAGAAACTTACGACTGTTACTTCCCTTTGGATACCACAAGCGAACAAACCAAACCACCGGAAAGAAGAGTGCTAATATTGCTGCGAAGCTTACATGGTTTCTGTAAAAGGGGTCCACAGCTCCGTTCACTTTCTCAAAGGAAAAATCAAACTGATAATGTTGAACAAAGAAACTTAACACCGTAACCAACATCGGAATTAGGATACACCAAAAAAATATTCGGATGTCTTTTTCTGTCTTTAACATTCGTCCTGCTAAAAAATAAAATACGACAATGTACCAGAGCTTTGCAATTGAAAACTTTAAGGAAAACACGAATATCTCAGAGGATAGGCTTGCTATAATCGTCCAGGTAAAATGTAAGACCAAAAGTAGTGTGATCGGATGACGGATAAAGTTACCGTTTGTTTTAGTTGGGTTCGCGGCCAGATAAAAAACATAAACCAACATGAGACCTACTATGAGTGGTTCTATGGGAAGGTCTGTACCAAGCCCATTGGGCAGGTAGACTTCCATAGACAAAGGAATACTTATGACTAAAAGAAAGAAGACTTTTTTGAAATCAATAATTGTTAAATATATCAACAACAAAAACGCAGGTATCCCAAACAGGTAATAAGCCTCAGTGATGAGCCCTGTAAATATACTGGCCAAAATAATCCCTCCAAATATATGGAGTAGATTCTTTGTCTGTATGTCTGGAATAAATGGCTGTTTAGTTGGCATCTAAAACTTCTTTCCAATTGATATCACGATAAGCTTCTAATAGTAAAGCTCCTAATACACTAAAAACAAATGCTACAATAGCTACGCTCAAAACAAGAATAGTTCTCCCTGGTCGGGATTTCACAACCGGCTCTACTCCTGCCTCTATCACATAAATTGCTTTAAAGTCCGAATTGTAAACAGCTTGTAATTGTTTGAGTCGTTCTTTGTCTAATGCAATTTGACTTCTAGACTCTTCGTGCTGTTCGGTTAATACCTGAATCACCGACATTCCTTTGTTGAAAGTTACCAATGCTCCATTGAGTCCCTCTACTTCATATTTCAGTCCTTCTACTTCTGATTCTAAATAAATCAAGGTATCGCGTGGTACATTTGCTTTTGCTAAGAGTCTCAGTTTGGTTTCCGTCCGGATTAATTTAGATTTAGCTTTAGCGACCAACTCGGGTAGTACCTCACTTTGAGTGACGGTATTATATATGCTATACTTTGCTCGTAATTTTTGCAAGCTATCACCTAGCATTGTTATTTCTGATTCTTTCGCTTTGATGTTATCTTCGAATCGTGAAATTTGAATTCTTTGGCCATCTTTAATTAAGACTTGTGCCATGCTATTAATTTGATTTCGAGCATCGTTGACCATAGTCGCGCAAAGGGTACGATCCTTATCTTCCAGTGCTAACTGAATAGCTCCGTATTTTGTACGAGTCACTTTATAAAGCTTTGCCAATTTTTTCGCTACAAAAAATGGTGCTTTGATATGACTAGTGTCAATATCATAATGTTCATACAAATCATATTTTTTGATTAGGTAACTAGTGATTTGACTTGATTCAGCTAAACTCAAAACTCGATCAATATCTTCATCTTCTCCGTAATAATCCCTGTCGCCTGACATCATTCCCACTGGTTCGGGTTTTGCTAAGTCTGGGCTAGCGGCATAGAACTGAGTCGTAGCCTGATAGAAATTATCCATTAAGAAAAAGGAGTAGATCGCCGTTCCAAGGGCTGCTAGAAAAGAGATGGCTATAATGGTTTTTTTCCATTTCAGAACCGATCTCAACACATCGAAGAGGTTGTAGTTATTAGTCATTTAAAGCTGTTTGTTCGCGCAAAAGTAGACATTTTTGCCCGCTTCCTGAAACGAGTGGTAGGGGAATTGCTGTTACACCTTGCCACTAGCTACACGATTTTTTATAATATTCCAAATTTCGGTTCAGGGACTTTTGCTTTGCTGTTGATTCTTTATCCGATAAAGTGACAAAGATAACTATCTATTGGTTTTAGTTTTCACCAAATCAATCAATGACTTTGGGTGGATAAGTTGGAAAAGTAACGCGAGTAAAAGACTGAGGAGTATAGTTGCTAAAAATTTAACTGTCCACTCGACGTCAAATTTAGTGCTAGCTACATAACCAAGGCCGATTACCGACAAGGTGAAGCCTCCTATTTTTAAAATTAAGCTTGGATCCCAAGAGAGTTTAAAGGTTTTAATAGCCAAAGCTATTAAACCAAATGCTATAAAGGACTGTGTGACGGTGGTTGCCATTGCAGCTCCTGCTGCCTGATGCGTTTGGATCAGAAAATAATTCATAATTACGTTAAGCAATATCCCGATGACGAACAGTCGGTTCATTTGCATCAAGCTTTCATTGGCTGTCAGCAAAGCGCTATAAACATAAATGGCACAAACAGGAATAAAACTCAAAATTAGATAGCCCAAAACTGCTCCCCGTTCAGAAGTGGCGGTATCATAAAGCAAAAGCATGATTTCCTTCTGAAAGAAAAACACTGAAATGGAAACGGTTATGGCCCCAGCCATTATCATCTGAAAACTAAATCGAAGTAAATCACGAAAGGGTTCTTTATCTTTTAACATTCGTGAAAACATGGGGATTAACAATCCTGCGAATAGAAAACCTATCATATTGCTCGCATCTAAAAGTCGATAAGCTTTTGCATAAACACCTGCTTCAATAATACCATTTGCCAACATTCGCTCCAGCATGACTACATCTACTCTTGTATAAATGGTCATTAGGAAAATGGCCAATGCGTAAGGATAGCTTTCTTTCGCAATTTGAATAAGAAGGGGGAAATCAAATCTCCATCTTTTCCAAGAGACTTTCTTTCTGATAATCCATCCAGCTATGAGAGCAGTCACTGCAAGTGTTCCAATTTGTGCATAAATAAACCATTCAATCACGAAGGCCTCCCGAAAACGAGCGGTCCACAATAAGGCCCCACAAACCAATATCATCAACAACTTACTCAATGATGAAATAATACTATCGGTTCGGTACCAGCCTAATCCTGCAATGTTGGAACGAAGGTATAAGATCAATGAGTTGAGAATATGAATTAGGGCAATCCCAGCTAGGAGCGGGTAGTAAGAAGCTTCATTGTAATTAAATAAAGCCGCTACAAAAACTACAAGAATATATAATCCCGCCAGTAGCAATTTTAACATCATAACTGCGGGGAAAAAAGTTTTGAGCAAGTCCCGATTTTGAGAAATCTTCCGACTATTGTATACCTGAATTCCAAAGTCATTGATAATCTGCAGAAGGAAAGTAAAATTGAAAAGGGTAAAATAAAGTCCGTAACTACCGTCTCCCACTTGGTTGTGAATGACACGATCTATTCCAAAAATGTAGAACGGTTTTATCAGCAGGTTTATCGAAACCAGGAAAAGTATGTTTAGGAGAAACTCGCGATTCATTATGATTACTATTCGTAGCGCAATGACTCAATTGGGTCAAGTCGCGATGCTTTCAATGCCGGATACAGACCAGATACAACACCCACAATCATACAGGTAGCAACGCCTAGGAATACCCATTTCCATGGAACCATGAAGCTTCCTCCCATCACGAGCGTTACCCCATTTCCGATAAGGATACCAAAAATAATTCCGACGATTCCACCTATTTGACAAATCACAACAGCTTCTGTCAAGAATTGAATGAGCACGTTGTTTTTCGTAGCGCCTATTGCTTTACAGATCCCTATTTCTCTAGTTCGTTCTGTTACAGATACCAGCATAATGTTCATCAATCCGATGGCAGCACCAAGTAAAGTCATCAAGCCGATGGCCACTGCTGCTAATCGTAATTTAGATGTATTTTCTTTTATGAATTCAATCAATCCATCGCTTTTGAAAATAGCGAAGTCATTATCTTGCGACAAGCGAAGTCCCCGAATATTTCGAAACAAGCCGATGGTGTTGGATTCTGCGTCTTCAATATCTTCGGTTCTATTGGCAGCAACAGCAATGCTGTAATTGGTGTTGGAGGAGCCATAATATCTTTTAGCATTTAGCAAAGGTGTAAAAACAACTTTATCTTCACTGGCATTCATACTTGAGCCTCTTGATTTCAAAACACCAATCACCTTATATTTTATGTTACCTATAGAAATCATTTTATTCATTGCCACTTCTGGTTTTTCATCAAATAGTGATTTGACGATATCCATTCCTATAATGGCTCTATGATTTCCGTTCATTACTTCATGTGGAGAGAAGTTTCGCCCTTCGATAAGTTCGAGTCCATTGATGGCAAAATACAAGTCATCAATTCCTCTAACCTTTACGTTGGGATTTGTTTTTTCTTTATCGTGTTTTATCGTGGCTAGGCTTGTGCCGAACATATTGATGGAAACTTCAGCTGGGAATTCAAAGCGTTCTTTAAAGTCCATGGCCTGATCAAAGGATATAGGTTCTCCTCGTTTGGCCCGACGACCTTTTCTATTCCCCTTAGCCCCTTCTCCTTTTGGATATAGAACGAAGGAATTGGCACCCAAAGAGGTGAAGTTTTCACTTAAAGAATAAATGGCTACGTCGATAGCTGTCAAGATACCGATCAAAGCAGTGATTCCCACTGCAATAATCATAATGGTGAGAATAGCTCTGAGCATATTGTTTCTCACTGAACGAATCGCAATCTTTATATTCTCCTTTAAATTCATGAATTCAAAAATATCGTTAAAGGTAAGCTTTTTTGTTTTTGTTAGATGAATAGGGTAGTTGCTTAGATAAATAGCTATAAAGTAGCAGTGACAATAGTAATGGCAGTTACAATAGTGTTACTATTTGGGATTTACCTAATCTAGGGCTTTGGTGGATAGAATGCACCATTTACCGTTTCAAAAATTTCATCAAACATGGCAGCTGAACCAACGATGATCTCTTTACCAAAAAGATATTGACCTTCACCCTTAAAATCACTTACCCTGCCTCCGGCTTCTTCTACAAGTAAAGCTCCTGCTGCGACATCCCAAGGGCTTAAACTATATTCATAATAGGCATCAAAACGACCACAGGCGACATAAGCCAAGTCAAGTGCTGCTGCTCCAAATCGGCGAATCCCTCTTGTTTTTCGCATAAAGTACTCAAGTGTTTGCATATAAGCAGGAACGTGTTGATAGTCATAATATGGAAAACCGGTAGCAATCATCGCGTCTTGCAACACTGTGTTGGTACTAACTTTTATGGGCTTACCATTTAACCAACTTCCTCCTCCTTTCCATGCATAGAATAGTTCCTTTCTATTTACCTCGCAGACAATTCCTAGAATCGTTTGCTCCTTAAATTGTAAGGCTACGCTTATCGCAAAAAATGGTAGCTGATGTAAAAAATTAGTTGTTCCATCTAATGGATCAATAATCCATCGGTAATCACCTTCTAGTGATTCTACTGTTTCTTCCTCTGTTATAAAAACGGACTCTGGTAAAAGCGCAGCTAAGCTAGCCACCAGTTTTTTTTCAGATTCTTTGTCCACATAACTAACAAGGCTGTTAACACTTTTGACATCAATGTCTTTTACTTCAACTTTTCCTAACTCTTCTTGTATAAAGTCTGCAACATTAAGTACCACCTTACAGGATTGCTTACAAAGCTCTTCTAAATTTTTATGATTCATTTTTGGTTCAAATTTTATAAAAAGTCCTACCCTTTTTATGGTATTTTATATCGAAAGGTATCACTTTTTCAGTAAAAACCCTTGAAATTAAAGCACTTGGGATAGTTTTTGCAGAAATATAAATACCGCTTTCAACGAAAGTTTACCTCCCTGTTAACTACCTAATACCTGGCACATTTAGTCAAGCTAAAATTACAATTTTGAAACTTACAACCACTTGAAAATAACGAGTCATGGCACAACAGATAGAAACATATTTGGACAAACTGAAAGACGAACATAAGATCAATATTCTTTATGCATGTGAATCAGGAAGTAGAGCTTGGGGAGTTCCATCTCCAAATAGTGATTACGATATTCGCATTATATATAACCACTCTCCGGACTGGTACCTATCCGTCAATGAAAAACCCGATAACATTATACTGATAGAAGACAACATGGATACCCAAGCTTGGGATCTTAAGAAGACATTGTCTTTACTTTCTAAGTCAAATATTATTTTATTTGAATGGCTACAATCTGCTAAGATATATGGAGGTTGTCCTGCTTTTAGAGAAAGTTTAATCGAACTTTCTGAAAAATATTTTCAACCGCGCAAAGCGATTTATCACTATCTAGGTTTGAGCAATGCATTGATTAAAAAGCATTTTGAAAAGGAGACAATTCCATTAAAAAAATACTTCATCATTGTTCGTTCAATTCTAGCTTCCATTTGGGTTAAAGAAAATCAATCACCTGCACCAATGCTTTTTATGGATTTACTTCCTATTTTGGAAAAACATCCTAAAGTTTTGTTAGCTGTTCATCAACTCATTCGTCTTAAAAAAGAAACAAACGATGGCAAAGCAATTAAACGAATTACTGCATTGGATGAATTTATTTTTGAGAGTCGCAAGGCCTGTTCAATTTACGCAGAGGCTTTGCCAAAACAACAAGAAGTCGATATGGAAGCTATTGATTTATTCTTTAGACAAATGCTAAAGCATAGCGTACAAGCAGAACAAGCTTAAGGTCGTTAACAAAAAGAAAGGGCCTTTGGAATTCCAAAGACCCTTTCTTTTTTTATGCTTTACCAGTATTATCCCATCTCCGCAACTACCTCCTGCACCTGCGGAACCATTCGCTTCAACATTCCTTCAATACCAGATTTCAAGGTAACAGTTGAGGAAGGGCAACCACTACAAGAGCCTTGTAGTACAACAGTTACGGTTCCTTTGTTCCATGATTTAAATTCAATATTACCTCCGTCCATCTCAACAGCTGGTTTTACGTAAGTGTCAATTAGGTCTTTAATCTTTTTTACCAATTCCGCATCATCTTCAGAGTATTGGTATCCCGCACCAACCTCTGCTTCTATTTTTTCCATTGCTTCTGCGAAACCTTCTTTAAGAATATCCTTCCCATCTTCAATATAGGCCTTAATGAATTCCTTCAACTTCAACATGATGTCTTCCCATGCATAGTTGAATTCCTTAGTTACAGTAACGAAGTTATTACAAACGTAAACTCCTTTTACATAGGGTAATTCAAATAAAGCCGTTGCTATTGGAGACCATTCATGTGCCAATTCTTCCTCACGAAAGTCAGCAGTACCTTTATATAGCATACGGTTGGTCACAAATTTTAATGACTCCGGATTCGGCGTTTGCTCTGTGTAGAGCATTACTGGGCTTTTAGTTGCAGTATCTTCCATAATAAATTCTCTATTTTATAATATACTAGACGGTAACCCTCTGGTTCCAATCCTTATTTAGATTAATTATACACAAAAATAACACAAAAAGAGATAGAAAGTTGTTCTGGGGACCGTTTTTATTATTGAGGAGAGAGGTCGCTTCGCTGTCAGATTGCATTGCTGAAAGACTTTCCCACTTCCGCAGTCCCACTTTCAGTTCACTACTGTGTTCTTAGTCGAGCGAAGTCTCTCAACGAAGCGGTCTCCAATCAACCGTACAACTCATAATGAATCTGAGACTTATCATATCCCATTTCTACAATCAGATTTGCCACAGCTTCATCAATCATATTGGTCCAACCACAGAGGTAAAAATGTACATCAGGACGAATATCCTTATAGTCCTTCATATAAATTTGGTGGACATAGCCTTTGTATCCATCCCAATCTTCCTCTCTTGACAAAGCAACGGAATAACTAAAACCTTCCAGTTTATTCGTCAACTCATCTAGCTCATCTTTATAAAGTAAACCTTCTTTGTGGCGTGTACCAAAAATTAAATGGAGTTTTTGGTGCGATTTCTTTTGATTATAAATATCCCATAGCATGCCTCTAAATGGTGCGACACCTGTACCTGTACAAATAAAAACTAAATCGGAGTCGATTGTTTCAGGTAACACGAAGGTACCTGATGGCCCTTTAAAGCGAATGGTCCCACCAACTTCCAAGTCATTAAATAAATAAGTGGTACCTGCTCCTCCTTCTAATAAAACGATACAAAATTCTAATACATTGGTACCATCAGGAGCATTGGCGATGGAGTAGCTTCTCCAACGTTTGTTGCGCTTATCGCTGATTGGTAAGTCCATTGTTACAAACTGTCCAGCTTTGAAATCAAGTATTTCCTCCTCGGGTACTTCCACCCAGAAGCGTTTCGTCGTAGGCGACTGATCTTCAATTTTAATTACTTTACTATCGTACCATGTCCAAGCCATTAATTTATTTTTGAGATCGCTGTATTGTCAGATCACCGAATGAATCATCGGTTGAGAGATCGTCATGCCGCTGGCATGAATCTAGGATCGCTACGCTGACAGACTTCAATCGATCGTGTTATTCTTCTTCACCATATCTTCATATTTATAAAACACTTCAAAGCCTTTTTCGTTGAAATAGCCGGTGGTTTTTTTAATTGGACCTTTACTGGTCACCAAAACAAAATCTCCACCCCAAGCACCTAATGATTTTACTTCTCCTTCAAAATCTGAAAAATACAAATCCTTTGCTCTTGGGATGCTTAGCGTTTGACTAATGATTGTTTCATGTTCGATAATAAGTTGATTGAAAACATTCAATGTTTTGGCGAAAGCCATTTCCTTACTTATTTCAGAAAGTCGTTTTATAAAAATATTTTTATCTAAGTCTAGTTTTCTGTAGTGTGCAATTCCGTCTCTACTGTTTTGTTTTTTACCGAGGTATACAAAATATAACTTGTCCCTAAACGCAGGTAAAAACGAACTTGCCTGTACCTTTATTTCAGATCCAAGTTTTTGAAAGTGAATTGGTCCATCTGCTATTGCACAAGCAATGTCATATCCGGAACCTCCAAAAGTTTCTTCCAATATTTGGTAAGCATCAGTCTCTGACCATTGTGATAATAAGGATAACAAAGTAGAGCTTGTTCCTAATCCCCAAGGTCTTGGAAAATCAAGATAGCTTTCCATTTGAAAACCTGTTCCTTCAAATAATTTTGGCTGTTGTTTTTGAATAGATTCAAAAATATCTTTTAATCGCTCAGCTGTGTCGACCTCATTTGCCGTTTTAATAGCTAAGGTTCGAAGATCATAAGATGCCTCGAACCAAATATTTTTTTTGTAATCAAAACTTTTCCACTCGATTGAGTTGGAGTGTTCTAGTTCCTTTATTTCCAATCGCTGACCGAATTTTAGTGGCAATGCCAAAGACAAAGCTCCATCCAGTACAAAGTATTCTGCAGATAGTAAGAACTTTCCTTTTGCGTAATATGTGGAGCTATTCAATGAGGCAATGTTTTGATTGTAATCGAAAGGAGAGAGCTGTACTAAGCTATTTTGGGTTTTCAAAAATTTAGATAAATAAAAACGCTTGGTAGTATTTTTAGAATTTGTCTTTAGCCTAAAGTCATCTCGTGGAGTTCGCAAAATTCCTCCAGCCGTCTTGAACAATTACTTTAATCTACTATTCCGCTTTTAAGCTGAGAGTTGAGGAATCTTTATCCGTTTGGTCGCGATTCTCATTTAAGTAATCACGCACTCCGCTAACAGAAACTGTTTTATCACTAAAGTGTTTGACGGCATCTTTAATTTCTGTTTCGGATGCATCTTGATGATTAAGGATGTTCAAAAGGTGCATTTTCATATGTCCTTTTTGGATACCCGTTGTCACCAATGACCTGATCGCCGCAAAATTTTGAGCCAATCCAGTTGCTGCAATTATTCCCATTAATTCCTCCGCTCCTGGGTTACCCAATAACTCTAGAGAACGTCGTGCAATCGGATGTAGTTTTGTCAATCCCCCTACAGTACCGATTGCAAGTGGTAGGTCCATCCAAAATTTAAATAATCCGTTTTCTATTTTGCAGTGCGTTAAGCTTCTGTACTGACCATCCTTAGCAGCGTAGGTATGACCACAAGCCTCAATAGCCCGGAAATCATTAGCTGTTGCTAAAACAACTGCATCAATACCATTAAAGATCCCTTTGTTATGCGTTGTAGCACGATAGGGATCTATGTGCGCAATTTTGATAGCTCTGCAAAACTTGTTCGCAAATTGTTCCGACCCCATATCATTTCCAAAAGTACCTAAATCTTCTATGGGACATTCTACCCAAGTGCGCACCAAGCATTCTGGTGTGTAGTTGGATAAGATAGACATGATTATATCTACCTCTTTTTCCGTTCCATCAAATCGATCATCCTCTTTTATAAATTGAACTAAGCTTTGCGAAAAATTTTCTAAAATAGAGTTGATAAAGTTAGCCCCCATCGAATCGCAAGTTTCAAATGTAGCCATCAACTGGAAGTAACCTTTATCGTGTTTGGTCATATCCTTCAAAACAATATCAGCTATACCTCCGCCACGGTTTTCCATGTTTTTAGTAATCCCTGCACTTGCTTTAATTAACTCTGTTTTAATTTCTGGAAAAACAGTTTTTAATGTTTCCGGATTCCCATTCCAAGAGAAGTGGACTTGGCCAACTTTTTTTGTAGAGATTACTTCTGCGTGAAAACCGCCACGCTTCATCCAAAATTTTGCAGCAGCGGATGCAGCAGCAACGACAGAGCTTTCTTCTATCACCATTGGTACAGCGTAGGTTTTTCCATTGACAATAAAGTTTGGAGCTACGCCAAAAGGCAGGTAAAAATTACTGATTGTGTTCTCACTAAACCCGTCCAGTATGCGTTGTTCTTTTTCATTGGACAGCCAGTAGCCGCTCAACTCACGCATAACATTCTCAGGGTCCTTGAAAAAATTTTCAACGATCCAGCGCAGTTTTTTGCGTTTCGACATTTTGGAAAAACCTGAGATGGACTTTTTCATTCTCTAATCTCTTACTTTTAAAAACGCGTTTGCTAAAGTTAGCCCTTGTATTTGTGAAGCTACATATTTGTGTAAATCTTCGTAGTCGCCACGGGCATGCTTCAAAAATGCTGAAGCCTGGCCATAGATACTTGGGAGGGCTAATTTATTAATTAAATAGTGCCCATCCAAAAAACCGGAAACTCCGCCTGATATTATTACTTGTTTGCATGACAATTTACTACCTAATTCTGTTATAATTTGATTGCTCATCTCCACCATATCAACAGCACTATGACCAATATAAGCCAACTCTTCAAAAGTTTCTTGTTTTGTTTTATCACTACGCAATAGCTCAAGCATTGCAAAGTTGGTTCCTCCACTTGCTGCAAAATCGATTGCTGCTAATGGCAATTGGAAAAGTGCTTTCAGACTTTCATAACCAATTCCTTGTCCTACTTCTTTTACGATGATTGGATATTTTAATTGATCAAGACAGGTTTGGATGGTTTCCAATGGTGGCTTCTCAAATCGATCTCCTTCTGGTTGTAACCACTCTTGAAATGGGTTGACATGAATGATTAATCCGTCTGCCTGCAAGCGATCTACTAATTTTTTTATTAGGAAAAATTCATCTCTTGCGATCAACTGTTCAATCTGCGCAATTCCAAGATTAGCATATAAAGGTAGCTCATTACCTATGATAGGCCTTACATTAAAATCATCAAAAGTCTTGTCTTCATAAATTAATGATCGACAAGAGCCTAAGCCCATTCCCATTCCAAAGTCTTTGCAAGCTCGTGCAAGGTTATGATTTATAGTGTTGGCCCATTCAGTTCCACCAGTCATGCTTGACACCCAAAGAGGAGCCTTCATTGTTCTTCCGAGAAATTGAATTGATTCTAAGCTGTTTTGAGCGGGGTGAGCAGAAAGCATGGGCTCGTAGTAAAACCGTTTGTCTAATTTTTGTTTGGTTACCTGTGAGCGGAACGCCAGCTCAATGTGGTCACGCTTTCTAGATGCCGCTTCCGCATCATTTTCGATAAGCGGGCTAGGTAGTATTTTATGCTTTTTACTCATTGATCGTCTAATGTATCTTGCTGGTGTAAAGGTAGGTCTTTATGCGGACATAGCCGACTTATACCCTAGGTTCAACATCTAGTTGCACAAATGGTTGTTCTTATAGCCCATTTTTTGTCTTAAAAAAGGAGTCAATCTGGAGCAGTCTAAAATTTTTGTGCGAAAATAAGACTGTTTATCAATGAGTTATGAAGTCCAATCTTCATTTTTTTTCCAAAATCCCTTGTTTTTTGAGATAAAGAGCGGTACATTTGCACCTGCTTTGGCGAAAGCCATATAAATAAGAGAAAAATTCATTTAATTACTGACCACAAAATCTTAAAACGTGGATACATTAAGTTATAAAACAAAATCGGCGAATAAGCAAACCGTAGAGCACAAATGGTGGATCGTAGATGCAGAAAACATGACTGTTGGACGTATGGCGACTGCTATTGCAAATGTACTACGAGGCAAACACAAGCCTTCTTATACGCCACACGTTGACACAGGTGACTACGTCATTGTGATCAATGCAGACAAAGCTCGTTTCACTGGTAACAAGATGAACGATAAATACTATCTATCTCACTCTGGCTATCCAGGTGGTCAGAAGAGTATTACAGCTAAGGAGTTAATGGTAAAGAAGCCTACAATGATTGTTGAATCAGCAATCAAAGGAATGATTCCAAAAAACAAACTTGGCCGAGCTATTAGTAAAAAATTGTTTTTGTATGCAGGTGAAGAGCACCCACATGCAGCACAAAAACCTGAACCTTTAAACATATAATTATATGGAAATGATTAATGCCATAGGAAGACGTAAAGCTTCCGTCGCAAGAGTTTACCTCACTAAAGGTGAAGGAAATATCACGATAAATGGAAAAGACTACAAAGAGTATTTTCCACAACAACATGTACAGTCTAATATTACTGATCCTTTTTCTACTATTGAAGCTGAAAATGCCTACGACTTAAATGTAAACGTAAAAGGTGGTGGTTTTAAAGGACAGTCAGAAGCAGTACGTATGGGTATTGCCCGTGCATTGGTAAAACTAAACGAAGAATTCCGCTCGCCATTGAAGGCTAGAAAATTCTTATCTCGTGACGCACGTGTGGTTGAACGTAAAAAATACGGTAAGCCTAAAGCACGTAAAAGCTTCCAGTTTAGTAAACGTTAATTTTTGGATGTATTGGGTATTTTTTATGCCCGCTTATTCATTCAGTAAAACATCATTAAAAAATGACAAAACCTACCTATAAAGAATTACTAGATGCCGGCGTACACTTCGGACATCAAAAAAAGAAATGGAATCCTAAAATGCAGCCATATATCTTTATGGAGCGTAAAGGTATTCACATTATAGACTTGAACCGTACACTTGAATGCATGGACAACGCTGGTAAGGCGCTGACTCAAATTGCAAAATCAGGACGTAAGATTCTTTTCGTTGCTACTAAAAAACAATCTCGTGAAATTATTGCTGAAGCTGCAAGAAGTGTTGGCATGCCTTTCGTTGTGGATCGTTGGTTAGGGGGAATGATGACGAACTTTAGTACGATCAAGAAGTCTGTTAAGAAAATGAACACAATCGATCGAATGCTTGCAGATGGTTCTTTGACCAGTGTAACAAAGAAAGAACGATTGACGTTAACTAGATCGCGTAACAAACTAGAAAAGGTTCTAGGTGGTATCGCTAATCTTAACAGATTGCCTTCTGCTGTATTTATCGTTGATATCTCGCACGAACACATTGCTTTGGCTGAAGCCAAAAAATTGGGCATGCGTACTATAGCAATGGTTGATAGCAACTCTGATCCAAACACTGTTGATTTTCCAATTCCATCTAATGATGACGCATCTAAGTCTATCGCTATGATTACCAGATTTATGGTAGATTCAATCAAAGAAGGATTAAAGCAACGTGAGCAAGCTCAGAAGAATGATAAGCAGGGTGAAAAACAAGCTGAGAAACAACCTGAAAAAGGTTAGTAGTATGCCAACTACTTGTTCTCTATTTTAAACTAATTTTATTAATACTAAAAAATAACCTTCGATGGACGTAAAGATTTCAGCGTCGGACGTAAAAAAATTACGTGACCAAACCGGTGCAGGTATGATGGATTGCAAGAAAGCTCTAACCGAAGCAGGTGGAGACTTTGAAAAAGCAATTGCAAATCTACGTAAGAACGGTCAGAAGCTTTCTGATAAGAGAGCTGACCGTGAAACTAAGGAAGGAGTTGTAATGGCTCTTACTTCTGATAATAATAATAATGGCGTTGTTATACGGCTCGGTTGTGAAACTGACTTTGTTGCTAAAACAGATGGTTTCATTGCTCTAACAAAAAAGATTGCAGAGATCGCACTTCTTAATTTACCAGAAACAGTTGAAGCGCTTCTTGCACTTCCTTTTGAAAGTGGATTGAGTATAGGTGAAAAAATCACTGAACAAGTTGGTGTAATTGGCGAGAAGCTAAACCTAGGTGGTTACCACAAGCTTGTAACAGCTGCTGGTGAAGGTCAAGTTGTTCCTTACATCCACATGGGATACCGTGCTGGTGTTATCGTTTCTTTCAATGTTGAAGGTGAACATATAACGGAGCCAGGTAGAGATGTTGCTATGCAAGTAGCTGCTATGCGTCCTGTATCTGTTGATAAGGATGGAGTTGACTCTGCTACTGTTGAAAAGGAAATTGAAATTGGAAAAGAGCAAGCTCGCCAAGCGGGTAAGCCAGAGGAGATGCTGGAAAAGATCGCAATGGGTAAACTAAATAAGTTTTACAAGGAGCGAACTTTACTTAATCAAATCTTTGTGAAGAACAGCAAGCAGACAATTGCTGCTTACCTACAAAGCGTTGATCCGAAATTAACAGTTGTCGATTTCAAACATGTCGAACTCGGCTAAATGATATTTTATTAAAGAAAGCGAATTATTTATTTAATTCGCTTTTTTTTTGGTTCGTTCTTTGGAATA